>NZ_CP072197.1:1546363-1892726 GCF_018987235.1 Lactobacillus crispatus | reverse complement strand
ATTAATTCTAATTTTCTAAACACGGCATCTAAGTGCCCACAGACTTCGAAGAGACTTAAGAATAGGTGGTAAAGCAGTCCGTTTCTTTTACGACATCAAGTGTCTAAAAAGCTGAAGACTTGATTTGCTTTATCTTCACTTTCTATTTTAGACAAAATAAAAAGTGCCAGATCGTGAATCCGTCGATTCATGATCCAACACTAGGTTAGTATGTTTCTTTTATCGAAAAATTACTATTGATTATTCTTAGTAACATCAATTACTAAGTGTTCGTTAACAAAGGCCATCATGCCCAAGTCACTTAATTCACGACCGTAGCCAGACTTCTTCACGCCGCCAAATGGCAATTCACCAGAGGTAATCCAGCGGCCATTGATGACAGTCATACCAGTTTCAATTTGAGCGGCCACGTTTTGAGCACGTTCGATATCGTTAGAGATAACAGATGAACCTAAGCCATAGCTAGAATCATTTGCAAGCTGAATGGCATCGTCATCATCGTCAACTACAAAGACTTCTGCTACAGGGCCAAATAATTCTTCATCATAAATAGGATTTTCTTTGTCGATGTTAGTCAAAATTACAGGTCTGAAGAAGGCACCTTTAGAATCAATCTCTGGATATTGGTAAAAAATCTCGGCTCCTGCGTCAACGGCCTTTTTAACCTGAGCTTTTAATTTTTCCTTAGCACGTTCGGAATTCATTGGTGGCAAGGTAGTATCGGCTTCAAGTGGGTCACCCGCTTTAAGGTTAGAGAAGACGTTTTTAAGCGTATGTAGCACTTCCTCATAATGAGATTTTTCAACAATAATTCTCTTGGATGAAGTACATACCTGGCCATCGTTATAAGTTCTAGCATCGCCTAAAACGTTACGCAATACTTGCGGATCTGCATCATCTAAAACGATAAATGCGTCATTGCCGCCAAGCTCCATGGTTGATTTCTTTAAATTTTTACCAGCAGCTTCGGCAACAGCTGAACCGCCACGTTCTGAACCAGTTAATGCAACGCCTTGAACTCTAGGGTCGGCAATAATATCGCTTAATTGATCATAGGTTGGATAAAGGTTAATTAAGCTGCCTTCAGGAGCACCAGCACGTCTGATGATTTTAGCGGTTAAAGCAGCAGAACCTGGAACATTGTGGGCGTGCTTCAGTAAGATTGGGTTACCCACGATAAAGTTAGGAGCGAAGACCCGGATAACTTGGTAAAGTGGGAAATTCCATGGTTCACAAGCCATAATAACGCCAGTTGATTGCTTCAAATAATAGGCATTGCCTAAGTCTGATTCGATTGGAGTAGGAGCCAACATTTTGACCCCGTTTTTGGCATAGTAATCACAAATTGAAGCACATAATTCAACTTCTTCTCTTGATTCGCGCAAAAGCTTTCCCATTTCCAGAGTCATCATTTTGGCTAAGTCATCTTCATGCTCGCGCAAAGCATCTGCTATCTTGTGTAATTGACGACTGCGGGTCTCAGGATTTTCATGACGCCATTTTTTATATAAAGCGTGTGCTAAGTTAATGGCATCGTCAATTTGTGCGGCAGTAGAATTGTCATAGCTTGCAAATTCTTCGTTAGTATATGGATTAATTGATTGATATCTAGACAAAATAATTCCTCCAATAAGTTTTATGTTTAGCTTTAATAAGTTATGTTTCTATTATAAAGCGTTTACAATGAAAACACAGCTATTTGTGCTTTTAGTTGTAAAAAAGTCATGCTAAAATGAAAAATAATTTTATTTTGTAAGTTTTAAACATTGAAGGGACAAAAGCATGAACAAACAAGTTTCAACTGCTAAGATTTATTTAGGCACTCCATTTTACAATGATGATCAACGTGCTAGAGTTGATAAGGCTCGTGCCTTGTTAGAAGAAAATCCGACAGTGGTCAGAGTGCATTTTCCGTTTGATCAAAATTTTGTTGATCCGGATGAAAAGAATCCTGAAATTGGTGGCATTCGCAGCATGACTTGGCGCCTTGCCACTTATAACAATGACCTGGAAGGTTTAGTTAACTCTACATGTGGCGTCTTCTTGTATGACATGGACAATGTAGATGATGGTAGTGCTTTTGAAATTGGTTTCATGCGTGCTTTGCATAAGCCTGTAGTCTTGGTAACCTTCACTAAGGATCTAGACAAGGATAAAGTAATGAACCTGATGATTGCTCAAGGTGTTACTACAATTATTGATGGTAATACTGAACTGGACAAACTTGCTAACTTTGATTTCAATACAGTACCTGCTAAGCCAGTTACTGGTTACAAGATTATCTAAAAAAATCCCCATTTTGTAGGCATTTTCACTACAAATGGGGATTTTTCGAATTCTTTTTTTTAAATTATTATTCTCCTGAATTGTCAAATTAAGTGCAACAGTTAGGCTATGAGGAAATATATTGCTTGAAGAGTTCTTCTGCTGTGTGATATTGAAGGATTCGACGATGTTTGCGGTTAATGGCATCAGTTGCCTGTTGAACATAAGCAGCTGACTTATCTTTCATGCTTTTGCCTTTAGGGAAGAATTGACGCAGAAGTCCATTGCAGTTCTCATTGGTGCCTCTTTCCCATGGAGAATATGGGTGGGCGAAGTAGATCTGGCAGCCTTTGATCTTGGTCATATCCGCAAACTCAGAGCCATTGTCAAACGTGATCGATTTAAACCAGGCAGGATGTCTGTCAATCTCATTTTGAAGCAGCCTTTGGCATGTGCTTGCCCGATAGTCAGGAATCTTGATAACTACTTCAAAGCGTGTGGTTCTTTCGGTCAAAGTCATTAAAGCAGGCTGATTCTTGCGTCTGACGCCTTTAACCAGATCTCCTTCCCAGTGCAGCGGCGTTTTTCTGTCTTCAATCTCTTTAGGACGCTGTTCAATGGAATTGCCAAGATTCTTCTTGTGCAAAGCATGACCGCTCTGGCCGTGATGACGCTTGTTCCTGCGTCTTTTGAGCTTCATAGGCAGATCAATATTGCTTATGTCCAGCAAGCCCTGATCAATATAGCGATAGACAGTTGGTGTGCTGGGACAAGGGTAGCCTGGCATAGTCCTTTTGAATTCACCAACGAATTCATCGATGCTGGTGGCATCAAATTTAGCTTTGAAGCGTCTGGAGAGCATTCTCAAAAAGACAGCATAATGCTTCAATGGATTGCGCTGATAGCAGTTTTTGCGACGCTTCTCATAATAAAGCTGTGCAGTATCAGCGTAATAGTGCTCATACAATAAATAGCTGCTGTCTCTTTGCAGGACGCTTCCGCGTTTGATTTCGCGACTGATTGTCGACTTATGGCAGCCGACTTCTTGAGCGATAACAGTACGGGAAGTTATGCCGGAATCCAGCATTGCTTGAATTTGTCCACGTTGTACGCTGGTTAATTGATGATAGTGCTTAGAAATGCTAGAATTTGAATTGGTCATGAAGATCTTCCTTTCTTGATTTTTCGTCACTTCAAGTTTAGGTCTTCATGGCCTTTTTGTTTAACACTTGGTGTTGCACTTCAATTTTAAATCCGGGAAATTATTATTCTTAATCTTAGCTTAATTATTCTAATAACCAATCTAAAATATTAAGTTGCTTTATTCCGTTAAAATTATCATTTTTTCCAAATTCATTCATTATTAATAGAAATTTTGGATAATGATCATTAATCTTGTTAAACGGTTTTAATTCGCGCTCTAAGGTCTTTTCATCTAGCACTGTTTCGGACACTTGATAATAAAAAATTTCGTTATTCTTTCTTGCGACAAAATCAATTTCACCATTAGGGATGCTACCTACAGTAACGTTATATCCACGACTAAGCAACTCAAGATAAACAATATTTTCAATTATATGTCCACGATCTTTTTTGTGACTTGCCAACAAATGATATATAAGCCCAGTATCAACAATGTAATATTTTTTTAGCGAACCTAGCTGCTCTTTTCCATGAATATCGAATCGTGAAACGTCATAGATAATCAAACTGTCGAGTAACGCATTAATATACCGTTCTACCGTATTTGGTGTGATTTTATGTCCCATTGAAGTTAACGTATTGGCAATTTTTCGAATGGATAAATAGCTACCAATACTGTCAAACATAAACTTGATAATTCGTTCCAAAGTCAACCTATCTGAAACTCCTAAACAGCGTTCATTTAATTGATCATTTATACTAATTTTATCATTTTTGAAAAATCAAATGAACAATCTTGCTGATTTCTATAAAAATGATCATTTAATTGATCACTTTTACGAAAATAAAAGAGCTTGCTCAAGTAAATGAACAAACTCTTATTACTATATTTCAAATTGGATCTTAGTCATTTAATTTTTTTAGTAATTTTTTAGCCTGATTTAGCGTAATCGTGTTGCGGTTGATTCGGGCAAAAGCACAGGCATCATGCAAATGTTGGATAGCAATTGCTTTCTTTTTTGACTGATCAATATCATTCATGCCTTGCCGCAATAGGATGCGTGCCATGTAAAAAATCACGTGCTTCTCAGCGCCAATCTTATAGGCATAGCGCAACAATGCATTAGACTCACGATACATTTTTCGTTCGCCATAGAATTCACCGGCATCACATAAAATACTTAAGGCATGCATTGTAGTCAAAATGTTATCGATCTTGACGTCCATAATGTTCTTTAATACTTGACTATAATAGTGCTCGGCTTTCTCTGTTTCACCTTGTTTAGCATAGATTTGACTACAACCATTTAATGCCAACAAGCGGTAAATATCATTTTCAGGCAATTCCTGGGTGGTCAAGATATTGTTGAAATAAAAGAGCGCACTCATTTGATTGCGATCACTTCTTAGAGCATATTGTCCGCGCAAATAGTGATAATGAATCCGATTTGTTTGGCGTTTTAGGTCTACTTCGGGGTTGATTTGTGAAAGTAAAGTAAAAATTTTACTGTAATCAAAATTGATAAAGGCAAAATCCGCTTCAAACAGGATATGCGCGATATATTTGTGCTCACTGCTGTCCATAATATCGCTAACATCAATATCCATCCGTTCACAAAGCTGCTTAAGAATTTTAAATGAAGGTACCTGTCCGTTGTTTTCAAACTTACTTAAGGTTGACTGCGTGCAAATGCCGCGGCAAAGTTCAGTTTGCGATAGCCTTAATTTTTTTCTGGCTTGAACAAATTTTTCTATGTTGATCATACTTAATCTTGTCTCTTAATAGTTTGATATAAAAAATCGAGCGATTCGTCTACATAATCGGGACCATAAGCCATGGCGTGACCGTGACCAGGAATTACGAGGAGCTGTACGCCTAAGTTTTTGTCAGCTAAGAACTTAACAAAATCCAATACTGTAGCTAGTGGTGTCAACTCATCTGCGGAATTAATCATCATTAATTGCTTGAGATGGCTATAGTCAAATGACTTAGCGTCTAATTTTTGTAATACAGCCTCATCTTCAGTACCTGTGTAGGTTAATGTGAAGTACTTGTAGAAAGATTGTCTGATCTTTTCAGGATCGGTAATGCCAAAATCGTTAGCGGCATCTGAGGATGCTTTAGTATCTTGATGATCTTTAATCCAGTTTGAATATTCAACTGGAGCAGACCAGGTGACAGTAGGGAAACCGTATTTCCCAGCAACCTCAATTGCCATTTCACCGCCAACGCTGGCTCCAATTTGAACAATGTTTTTGACATCGTCTTGATCAGTGTATTCAGAATTCAACAGCCAGTCGACAAAGTGCAATGCATCTTCATGAGCAGCAGGAAAGTGGTATTTAGGTGCTAAGGAGTAGTCGGGGATGAAGGTCATAAAGCCCGCATTAGCAAAGCGAATACCTAGATTTTTTACGCTTTCTTTATTACCTCTAAACCAGCCACCGCCATGCCAGAAGATTAAAATCTTGGTATTAGAAGATGTATCATTAGGATAGTAAATATCCGTTTTTAATTCTTTAGTCTTGTCATAAACAATATCATTCTTAATTACAACCATAAGATGCCTACCTTTCTAATAACTTATTAACTTTATTATATAGTATCTGCCCAAAGTAGCTAAAATAATAAAACTTTTTTTAGATTTGCATGTTTACGGTATCTGGGCTGGATTTTTGTTAAAATTGAACTACTAGGCGATGAAGGAAGGCGAGAAAATGCATCTATCGACTAAGGCTAGTCGTAAATTAATCAATATTGCAACTATAGTTTGTGGAATCGCAATCGTGTTGCTGGTGATTTATTGGTACCGTTTGGGGATCTTTACCGATCAAGCTAAAATGCGGGCTTATCTGGCTAATAAACAAATTGTTGGTCCGATTATTTTCGTGTTGATTCAAATTGTTCAGGTAGTTATTCCGATTATTCCTGGGGGCGTGTCTTTATTAGGAGGCGTGGTCTTCTTTGGCCCAGTTGCTGGGTTTATTTATAACTACGTGGGGATTTGTATTGGCTCAATTATCAACTTCTTTTTAGCTAGACACTACGGCCGGCCCTTTATTTTGCATATTGTTTCGGAAGAAACGCTTGATAAATATATGAAGTGGACAGAGAATCAGAATAAATTTAATTGGTTCTTTGCATTATGTATTCTCGCCCCAGCAGCTCCCGATGACGTGCTTTGCCTGCTAGCAGGATTGACTAAAATGAAGTTTTGGACTTATTTTTGGATTATTATTTTGTGTAAGCCATGGACAATTGCGGCCTATAGTATAGGCCTACAGTTTGGTGCAAAGTGGCTCTTGAAGCTGATGGGTAACTAATGCTTGAATCTAAGAGAATATATTTGAGACCTTTTGAAGAAAGGGACGCGCAGCAATTACTGAAGTGGGGTGGCAATCCCCGCTACCACAAGATGGCTGGCTTTGAGGAATACCGCAATCTGACTGAGGCGGTTAATGGCGTGAAGCAATATATGTCGCGTCCTGAAAGTTATGTCGTTTGCTTGCGCAAGAACAATGAAGTGATCGGTCTGGTTGAATTGTATGAACGCGGCTTAGATGAAAAGAGTGGCCTATTAAAGACTAAAGAAGTTGGCTTTTTGCTAGATCAGTCGTTTGAAGGTCACGGCTATATGACTGAAGCTTTACGATTGATTTTGACCTATGCTTTTAAAAAGAAAAAGCAAGTAGAAGTCTGGGCTGGAACTTTTGCCGATAATGAAAAATCACAGAAATTGCTTAAAACACTAGGATTTCAGTATGTTTATACTGTCGATTACACACAAGTTAGTGCACTTTTTTCGTTTAAAGAAAAATATTATTTGCTCAAAAAAGAAGAATGGCTTAAAATAAATGCAAACACGAAATCCTAAGACTGCTTCAGAGAGTTCACGGTTGGTGCGAGTGAATGCATAGTCGCTTCCAGATTTCAATAATGTGGGCAATTAATAGTTGCACGGTTTGACGTCGTTACTCGTCTGGTAAAGAGGTGCAGTCTAGATAGACTGAAGCTGGGTGGTACCGCGAAACCGTGTAAGAGCCGATTCGTCCCAAGTGTAGGGATAAGTCGGCTCTTTTTTTATGCATATCATGGAGGTTTTATATGCTTGATATTAAAGTGATTCGTGAGAATCTTGACTGGTCAAAGAAGAAATTGGCTACACGTGGCATTAAGCCAGAAGAATTAGATGAATTAGTTGAAATTGACGCTAAGCGTCGTAAGGATTTGACTAAGAGTGAACAATTAAAGGCTAAGCGTAACGACGTTTCTAAGCAAATTGCAGAAAAAAAGCGTAACAAAGAAGATGCTAGCGATGCAATTGCTGCTATGCGTGAAGTAGGTAAGGAAATCAAAGACTTAGATAAGGAAGTTGCGGAATTAACTGAAAAGCAAAACTACATCTTGCTTAGATTGCCTAACTTCCCAGCTGATTCAGACCCAATTGGTCCGGACGATAGCTACAACGAAGAAGTTCGTAAGTGGCACCCAACTACTGAATTTAACTTTAAGCCAAAGGCTCACTGGGATATTGGTACTGACCTTGGCATCTTAGACTGGGACCGTGCTTCAAAGGTTTCAGGTGCACGTTTTGTTTACTACATCGGTGCTGGTGCGCTTTTGGAACGTGCTGTCTTCAACTTCTTCCTTGATGAAAACACTAAGGAAGGTTATACCGAAATTATCCCACCATACTTGGTAAACGATGCATCAATGCAAGGAACTGGTCAATTCCCTAAGTTCCACGAAGATGTTTATACCATCGTTGATAATGATGATCCAGATAAGCCACGTGACTTAACTTTGATCCCAACTGCTGAAGTTCCATTGGTAAACTACTTCAGAAATGAAATTATTCATGAAAACAAGTTGCCAATCAATGTTACTGCATTGTCACCAGCATTCAGAAGTGAAGCAGGGTCAGCAGGACGGGACACTCGTGGTTTGATTAGAATGCACGAATTCCGTAAGGTTGAAATGGTTAAGGTATGTAAGCCTGACGAATCATGGGATGAACTCGAGAAGTTAACTCATAATGCGGAACACTTATTGCAAAAGTTGGGCCTGCCATATCACGTAGTTGCTCTTTCAACTGGGGATGCAAGTTTTACTAGTGCTAAGACTTACGACCTTGAAGTTTGGATGCCTGCACAAGACAAGTACCGTGAAATCTCAAGTTGTTCAAACTGTACTGACTTCCAAGCTCGCCGTGCACAAATTCGTTACCGTGATGAAGACGGCAAGCTTCACTTGGCACACACTTTAAATGGCTCAGGTTTGGCTGTTGGTCGTTGTGTAGCTGCTATTTTGGAAAATTACCAAAACGAAGATGGTTCAGTAACTGTTCCTGATGTACTTGTTCCTTACATGAATGGTATGAAGAAGATTACTAAAGAATCAGGTTTAATTTAATTCCTAAATTTAATTAAAAAATGAGCACAATAAAATCGTTATTTTAGTTGTTGTGACTGACAACTTAAAATAACGATTTTTTTGCATATAATTTAAGCCTGCTTTTTGTTGTGATTTATGTTAGGGATTAAAATAGATGAATAGAATAAAACCGCGTAATAGAAAGACTATAAGTTAGAGATAAAACATAACTTAAGGGGATTGAGAGACTATGACTTTTAATAAAAATGACTTTGAAGGCAAGCAGCGCTTTAGTATTAGAAAATTGAACATTGGAGTTTGTTCCGTTTTGCTTTCAACTTTGCTTTGGACGATGAATACAAGTCAAACGGTTCATGCGGATACTACGGATCCAGTAGAAACAGAAGAGGTTGAGTCGGCTAAGAAGACTACCACAGATACTGGAAATGATCAGACTACGACAGCTGATAAGAATGATAACGATACTACTGCTCAAAAAGAAGTTAGCGGTACCGATCCTTTGACTAGCAAAAATTCAACCGAGCAGAATTCAACTAAACAGGCAGAAGATAAAAAAGCTACTAGTCCAGAAGATACTAAAGGTGTTTCTACTCAAAATAATAAGGAAGTTTCTTATAGTGCTTACAATAAGAGCGGCGATTCAGGTCAGCAAACTACTTTCACTCAAGGCACCGACAGTTATCAGCCAAACTATATTATTTCCCGCTTGCAAACAAATGCTGATGGCTTAGTGAGTGGCAAGCAAAATGCTACTATTCGCGTTACTGTTCCAAATGGTACGCTTGGTGCTCAATATGATGCAGATGGTAAGTATTACTACTACGAATTGAATGCTAATGTTAATGTTGCGCAAAAGGTGACGTTTGAATTTGTAGACCAGTACAACAATAATGCGGTTGTCGGTCAAACTTATTCACAAGAATTTATCCCTGGTGTTCAAACTAACCTCAACTTTAATATGACCATTCCAACTGATCCAGAAGGTTATGGTTACGAATTAGCAAACGGTGCGTCAATTCCAGGACAATGCACTTTGCCTGCTTTTACGCAAATCTTCCTAACGCATCAGTTTATGAAGCCCGTCCAGTTCACACTGTTTTGTATATTCCAGTAAAACAGCAAGCGAGAACAGTAACGGCTAAATATGTAATTGCTGGTGGTGACAAAAATGGTCAACAATTTGCACCTGATTCACAAATACAGGTATTCTATGCCCAGACTGGTAGTTTAAATGTTGCTAATAACACGATTACTTATGGTAATTGGCAATGGGATCAAACAGCAGGTGATTCAACAACGCCAGGATTTAAAGTGATTTCTGGTTCATGGAGTCTACCTAAAGAAGCTGGACAAACTTGGCAAGTTAATGTTCCTGATCCAGGCAAGGATTATGTTGTTGTAAATATACGTATGGTAAAAATAGTACTAATTTAAGCTACACTGCTAAAGATGGTGACTTGATCTTTGATCAAACCCCAGGCAATGTCGGTGAATACCACGTGGAATTATCTGCGCAAGGGTTGGCTAACATTGAAAAAGCTTTGGGTACTAACTACGCATACCCACAAGTAGCAGCTGATGTAACTACTAAGGGTACATTAACCAGGGCGAAGCTACTGTTACCCTGAATAGTGGTGACAGCAAGACTTATGATGCTAAGCAAACCTTACCAAGTGGACTTAACTTGAATAAGTACAACGTAACCTACGATGCGACGGTTTACTCCGCTGATGGTGAAGCTCAGACACTTAAGTTAACTGCTGACGATTTGCAAATTGTTGGTAATGCAACGAATGTCGGTACTTACCAAGTTAAATTGTCACAGGCTGGTCAAGAAAAGCTTAAGCAACTAACTGGTAATAATGGTGCTAACTACAAGTGGACATTTAAGACAACAGCTAACTACATAGTTACTGCAGCCACTGCTGACGCAAAACTTAATGGCTCTAACCAAAAGACATTTGATGGTACAGCTGTAACAACTGCACAAGTTAACAGCAATGGTCAAATTTTAGTTCACTTTACTTTCCCAGGTCCAACTACCGAAAGTACGTATGCTCTGCAAGACGGTGATTATATTTGAAATGCTGGCAGCGCACCAGTTAATGCTGGTACTTACACGATTAAGCTGAGTGCCAATGGTATTGTTAACTTGCAAAAAGCCCTTAACCAATACGCTGGTCAAGGAAATGTCACCTTGGATGCTGAAGACCTGCTAGGCTCTGCCACTTACACAATTAAACAAAAGGATCTTAATGTAGTTCTTGACGGTAATAGTAAGGGCGCAGATGGCAAGACGTACGATGGTCAACCTGCAACGATTAACACTCAAGCTACCAACTTCGGTGTATTCACTCCAATTGGTTTAGTAAGCGGTGAAACGTTGAATACTGCTAACCTAGCAGCTGGTGATTATGAATAGGTCGATGCCAATGGTAAGCCAATTTCTGCGCCAACAAATGCCGGTACTTACTACATTGCCTTAACTGCTAAGGGATTGAAAAAATTGCAAGATGATAATCCTAACTATAGTCAAGAAAGCACTGTACCAGTAATTGATGGAACAAACTTTAAAGTTAATGTTCCAACTGCTATTACAGTTCCGGCAGGTTTGACTTATGAATTTGCAAATGGAATTCCAGCTGAATCTGGCGTTGCTGGCTCAACTGTTGATAACCTTGATTTGAAGCTTCCAGAGAACTACGAGTTAGCACCAGATCAAGAATTGCCAACTAGCTATACTTTTGGCAAGGCATTAAGTCAGAACTTGTACATTAAATTAGTTCACAAGACAGCAATCGTTGATCCAACTGATTCAGCAACCAATCCTACTAAGGATGAAAGCTGGTTCAAGAAAAATGACCTAGTTAAGGATGTCACCCGAACCATTAATTACGAAGGTTTGAGTGAAGAACAACTAGCTCAGATTTCAGAAGATCAAAAGAAACAGACCGTTGAATTTACGCGGACTGCCGTATATGATTTGGTTACTGGAAAGCTGGTTGCCAATAGTGAAGGCCAATGGACTGCGGTAGATGGTAAGGATACATTTGCTGGATTTACGCCGAAGGAATTTGCTGGCTATACCACAAATCCTAACAAGGTTGAACAAGTGAAAGTAACTGGCAATGATAAGGATAGTGAAGTCACTGTTACTTATACTGTCAACACTCAAACGGGGAAGATTTCTTACGTTGATAGTGATGGCAAAGAAGTAGGGCAAACTCCGCTTAGTGGCAAGACCGGTGAAACAGTAGATGTAAATCCACAAGTTCCAGCAGGATGGAAGATTGTTTCAGGACAGGATATTCCTAAGACAGTAGTTGCAACTGCTGATGGCATTCCAACTATAACTGTAAGGGTTGAACACGACACCATTATTGTTACTCCAGAAACTCCACCAAGGGATGTTCCAACAGGTCCAGTGCCAGGTGATTCAAGTAAGAACTATGATCACTTCGATACTTTGACTAAGACTCCAACTAGAATAATTACAGTCATTACGCCTTTTGGTGCTAAGCTGATTATCACTCAAAAAGTAACGTTTGATAAAGTTACTGGCAAAGTTACATACAGTGAGTGGAAGGTAGATGGTAATACTCAGTGGGATGCATATACTGCTCCAACATTTAGTGGCTACACTGCTTCACAAAGTAAGGTGGCAGCGGAAAAGGTTTCAGTAGATACGGCTGACAGTAATATTAAAATTACTTACAAGCAAGATGAAGTACCAGCTCCAGAGCCGAAGCCAGATAAACCTGACAAACCAAATAAACCGGATAAGCCAAACAAGCTTGCTAAGCCAGATAAACCGGCAAAGCAGAAAGAAAGCAATTAGCTAACAAATTAAATGCAAAACCGAAGTCCGTGCAAGACTTATTGCCTCAAACTGGTAGTGAACACAAACACACACTAGGTTTGATTGGTACATTACTCGCTGGTTTAGGTTGGATTAGTTTACTTGGCGTTGAAAAACGTAAGAAAAAAGATGAATAGACACTAAAAATTGATCATCTAAAGATATAAAATGAGACGTTTATCGAATGATTATATTTGATAAACGTCTTTTTTTGCATTTTTGAGTGAAAAATTAGGCAAAACACTGTTTTTTTGAATTATTTTGAAAAAAATTCGAAAAATTTTGTACTAAAATTAAGAGAAAAAACAGTAAAACTCGAATAATAAGCGTAAGGATAAAAATAAAGTAAGCAAAAAGAAAAAGTAGATTGAAATATAAATAAAGAAATAATTACAACGCGTCCAAGCGTTTCTAAAAGATTGCGAACGAAAAGCAAGACTTGCCAAAGCGGAGAAAATAAGGTAAATTAATAAAGTCGCTTCGAGAGATGCGACGAGAGCTTAAAAACAGACATGCAAGGAAAGAAAACAAATAAAAAGAAAAAAGTACTTGCAAAGAAGTAAATAAGCTGGTAATATATTTAAATGTCGTCAGGTGAAAGCAGAAAAAGCTTGAGCAAGACGAAAAAACAAATCAAAAAGTTCTTGACAAAGAAATGATGGTTTGATAAAATATAAAAGCTGTCTGCTTTACAAAAAGCAAGACAGAGGTAGTACTTTGAAAACTGAACAAAGTTTCGCTAAAAGTGTGCGGGTGTAAAAACCCAAACAAGAAGCGAAGTCAATTCGCAAGCAATAAATTTGAGACAAAGATCTTAAATAAGGAATGAGCAATCATTCAAACTTTTTAAAATGAGAGTTTGATCCTGGCTCAGGACGAACGCTGGCGGCGTGCCTAATACATGCAAGTCGAGCGAGCGGAACTAACAGATTTACTTCGGTAATGACGTTAGGAAAGCGAGCGGCGGATGGGTGAGTAACACGTGGGGAACCTGCCCCATAGTCTGGGATACCACTTGGAAACAGGTGCTAATACCGGATAAGAAAGCAGATCGCATGATCAGCTTTTAAAAGGCGGCGTAAGCTGTCGCTATGGGATGGCCCCGCGGTGCATTAGCTAGTTGGTAAGGTAAAGGCTTACCAAGGCGATGATGCATAGCCGAGTTGAGAGACTGATCGGCCACATTGGGACTGAGACACGGCCCAAACTCCTACGGGAGGCAGCAGTAGGGAATCTTCCACAATGGACGCAAGTCTGATGGAGCAACGCCGCGTGAGTGAAGAAGGTTTTCGGATCGTAAAGCTCTGTTGTTGGTGAAGAAGGATAGAGGTAGTAACTGGCCTTTATTTGACGGTAATCAACCAGAAAGTCACGGCTAACTACGTGCCAGCAGCCGCGGTAATACGTAGGTGGCAAGCGTTGTCCGGATTTATTGGGCGTAAAGCGAGCGCAGGCGGAAGAATAAGTCTGATGTGAAAGCCCTCGGCTTAACCGAGGAACTGCATCGGAAACTGTTTTTCTTGAGTGCAGAAGAGGAGAGTGGAACTCCATGTGTAGCGGTGGAATGCGTAGATATATGGAAGAACACCAGTGGCGAAGGCGGCTCTCTGGTCTGCAACTGACGCTGAGGCTCGAAAGCATGGGTAGCGAACAGGATTAGATACCCTGGTAGTCCATGCCGTAAACGATGAGTGCTAAGTGTTGGGAGGTTTCCGCCTCTCAGTGCTGCAGCTAACGCATTAAGCACTCCGCCTGGGGAGTACGACCGCAAGGTTGAAACTCAAAGGAATTGACGGGGGCCCGCACAAGCGGTGGAGCATGTGGTTTAATTCGAAGCAACGCGAAGAACCTTACCAGGTCTTGACATCTAGTGCCATTTGTAGAGATACAAAGTTCCCTTCGGGGACGCTAAGACAGGTGGTGCATGGCTGTCGTCAGCTCGTGTCGTGAGATGTTGGGTTAAGTCCCGCAACGAGCGCAACCCTTGTTATTAGTTGCCAGCATTAAGTTGGGCACTCTAATGAGACTGCCGGTGACAAACCGGAGGAAGGTGGGGATGACGTCAAGTCATCATGCCCCTTATGACCTGGGCTACACACGTGCTACAATGGGCAGTACAACGAGAAGCGAGCCTGCGAAGGCAAGCGAATCTCTGAAAGCTGTTCTCAGTTCGGACTGCAGTCTGCAACTCGACTGCACGAAGCTGGAATCGCTAGTAATCGCGGATCAGCACGCCGCGGTGAATACGTTCCCGGGCCTTGTACACACCGCCCGTCACACCATGGGAGTCTGCAATGCCCAAAGCCGGTGGCCTAACCTTCGGGAAGGAGCCGTCTAAGGCAGGGCAGATGACTGGGGTGAAGTCGTAACAAGGTAGCCGTAGGAGAACCTGCGGCTGGATCACCTCCTTTCTAAGGAAGCGAAGGATATGGAGAGCAGGAATGCTAAGAGAAGTATCCAGAGCAAGCGGAAGCACACTGAGAAACTTTGTTTAGTTTTGAGGGTAGTACCTCAAAAAGAGCTAGTACATTGAAAACTGAATATAATCCAAGCAAAAAACCGAGACAATCAAAGAGAACAGATTGTAGAGCGACCGAGAAGAGAATTCTTGAGTAAGGTCAAGTAGAAAAGGGCGCACGGTGAATGCCTAGGCACTAACAGCCGAAGAAGGACGTGACGAACTACGAAAAGCTTCGGGGAGCGGTAAGTACGCAGTGATCCGGAGATATCCGAATGGGGGAACCCAATGCAGAGATGCATTATTGATTAGTGAATAGATAGCTAATCAAAGGAAGACGCAGTGAACTGAAACATCTAAGTAGCTGCAGGAAGAGAAAGAAAGATCGATTTCCTTAGTAGCGGCGAGCGAAGAGGAAAGAGCCCAAACCAAGTGATTTATCATTTGGGGTTGTAGGACTGCGACGTGGCAGTGTAAGAGATAGTTGAATTATCTGGGAAGGTAAGCCAGAGAGGGTGAGAGCCCCGTAAGCGAAATCTCAAGCACGCCTAGCAGAATCCTGAGTAGGCCGGGACACGAGGAATCCCGGTTGAAACCGCGAGGACCATCTCGCAAGGCTAAATACTAGTTAGTGACCGATAGTGAACCAGTACCGTGAGGGAAAGGTGAAAAGAACCCCGGAAGGGGAGTGAAAAAGAACCTGAAACCGTGTGTCTACAAGTAGTCAAAGCACATTAAAGTGCAATGGCGTGCCTTTTGTAGAATGAACCGGCGAGTTACGTTATCTAGCGAGGTTAAGTCAGAAAAGACGGAGCCGGAGCGAAAGCGAGTCTTAATAGGGCGAAAAGTTAGGTGACGTAGACCCGAAACCAAGTGACCTACCCATGACCAGGCTGAAGGTGTGGTAAAACGCACTGGAGGGCCGAACCCACGTAAGTTAAAAATTGCGGGGATGAGTTGTGGGTAGCGGTGAAATTCCAAACGAACTTGGAGATAGCTGGTTCTCTCCGAAATAGCTTTAGGGCTAGCCTCGTGGAGAGGATAATGGAGGTAGAGCTCTGTTTGGACTAGGGGCCCGTCAGGGGTTACTGAATCCAGATAAACTACGAATTCCAGATATCCATACACGGGAGTCAGACTGCGAGTGATAAGATCCGTAGTCGAAAGGGAAACAGCCCAGATCACCAGTTAAGGTCCCCAAATCTATGCTAAGTGGAAAAGGATGTGGAGTTGCGTAGACAACTAGGACGTTGGCTCAGAAGCAGCCATCATTCAAAGAGTGCGTAATAGCTCACTAGTCGAGTGGCGCTGCGCCGAAAATTTACCGGGGCTAAGCATAGTACCGAAACTGTGGATGTGTTTTAAAGAGCACGTGGTAGGAGAGCGTTCTAAGGGCGGAGAAGTTGAATCGAGAGGATCAATGGAGCGCTTAGAAGTGAGAATGCCGGTATGAGTAGCGAAAGATAGGTGAGAATCCTATCCGCCGAAAGACTAAGGTTTCCTGGGGCAGGCTCGTCCGCCCAGGGTAAGTCGGGACCTAAGGCAAGGCCGAGAGGCGTAGTCGATGGATAACAGGTAGAGATTCCTGTACTGTGTCAAATCGTTAAGAGCGAAGGAGGGACGCAGGAGGTGAAGCACGCATCGCGATGGAACGATGTTCAAGCAACAAGTGCGGTTAAGAGTCAAATGCTTCTAACCAGCAACACGAGTTGTGAAGAGGAGTGAATTAAAAGTAGCGAAGGTGTGGTAATCACACTGCCAAGAAAAGCTTCTAGCCAGAGATGACATACCCGTACCGCAAACCGACACAGGTAGTCGAGTGGAGAACACTAAGGTGAGCGAGAGAACTCTCGTTAAGGAACTCGGCAAAATGACCCCGTAACTTCGGAAGAAGGGGTGCTAGCCAAGAGATTGGTTAGCCGCAGTGAATAGGCCCAAACAACTGTTTATCAAAAACACAGGTCTCTGCAAAATCGTAAGATGACGTATAGAGGCTGACACCTGCCCGGTGCTGGAAGGTTAAGAGGAGAGCTTAGCGTAAGCGAAGGTTTGAATTGAAGCCCCAGTAAACGGCGGCCGTAACTATAACGGTCCTAAGGTAGCGAAATTCCTTGTCGGGTAAGTTCCGACCTGCACGAAAGGTGTAATGATTTGGGCACTGTCTCAACGAGAGACTCGGTGAAATTATAATACCCGTGAAGATGCGGGTTACCCGCGACAGGACGGAAAGACCCCATGGAGCTTCACTGTAGCTTGATATTGAGTATCTTTTAAACATGTACAGGATAGGTAGGAGCCAGAGAAGATAGGACGCTAGTCTTATTGGAGGCAATGTTGGGATACTACCCTTGTTTGAAGGATGCTCTAACCTCGACCTGTAAGCCAGGCCAGGGACAGTGTCAGGTGGGCAGTTTGACTGGGGCGGTCGCCTCCTAAAGTGTAACGGAGGCGCTCAAAGGTTCCCTCAGAATGGTTGGAAATCATTCGCAGAGTGTAAAGGTATAAGGGAGCTTGACTGCGAGAGAGACAACTCGAGCAGGTAGGAAACTAGGACTTAGTGATCTGGTGGTACCGTATGGAAGGGCCATCACTCAACGGATAAAAGCTACCCTGGGGATAACAGGCTTATCTCCCCCAAGAGTTCACATCGACGGGGAGGTTTGGCACCTCGATGTCGGCTCGTCGCATCCTGGGGCTGAAGTCGGTCCCAAGGGTTGGGCTGTTCGCCCATTAAAGCGGCACGCGAGCTGGGTTCAGAACGTCGTGAGACAGTTCGGTCCCTATCCGTCGTGGGCGTAGGAAATTTGAGAGGAGCTGTCCTTAGTACGAGAGGACCGGGATGGACGCACCGCTGGTGTACCAGTTGTTCCGCCAGGAGCATCGCTGGGTAGCTATGTGCGGAAGGGATAAGCGCTGAAAGCATCTAAGTGCGAAGCCCCCCTCAAGATGAGATTTCCTTTGCGTAAGCAGTAAGACACCTCAGAGACGATGAGGTAGATAGGCTGGGAGTGGAAGTCCTGTGAAGGATGGAGCGGACCAGTACTAATCAGTCGAGGACTTGACCAAAGCGAAGCAAACTGGAAGTTTTTTTGCGAGGAGGATTATGTTTAGTTTTGAGTGTAAAAGCTCAAAAGAGTACGGTGGCGAAAGCAAGAAGGATACACCTGTTCCCATGCCGAACACAGAAGTTAAGCTTCTTAACGCCGAAAGTAGTTGGTGGGCAACTGCCTGCGAGGAAAGGAAGCTGCCGTGCTCTTTTTTAATATTCCGGCTTAGCTCAGTTGGTAGAGCGCTTGACTGTTAATCAAGATGTCGTCAGTTCGAGTCTGACAGCCGGAGTAAAGGGAAGAAGGAAGCGGAAGGCTTCCTTTTTTGTTATTTTATGAAAATGAAATTATCCAACCAGCATATATTTTAATAGGAAGCCAAATTTGTGAAAAACGACTCAAATCATGAAAACAGGCTTTCTTTTTTTATTAGACTAATTTCTGTCTTTGCTTGGGAGACAAGGCATTTGGACTGCTTGAAACAAATTGGCACTTTATGAAATTATTTTCAAAAAACGCTTTTTTAAAGTCTATATTTATCGTATAATAAAAGCGGATTCATTTTTTGATCTAGAGGAGGAAATTACATGGTAGGAATTGTTTTAGCCAGCCATGGTGGCTTTGCCGATGGTATTGCACAATCTGCGCAAATGCTTTTCGGTGAACAAGATAATTTTGCACATGTTATCTTAAAGCCTGATGAAGGTCCAGATGACATTCGTGGCAAAATGGAAAAAGCAATTGCTTCATTTGATAACCAGGATGAAGTTTTGTTCTTGGTTGACTTATGGGGTGGTACTCCATTTAACCAAGCAAATGGACTTGCTGAAAAGCATGATAAATGGGCAATTGTTGCTGGTATGAATTTACCAATGGTTGTACAAGCATTAACTGAGAGAATGATGGATGCTAATGCAACTGCAAAGCACATCGCCACTGCAGTTGTTCAACCTGGTAGAGATGGAATTAAGACTAAGCCAGCTGACTTAATGCCTAAGACGGCTGCTGCAGCTCCAGCAGCTGACAAAGCTGCTGCTAAGGGCAGTAAGAAGAGCATTCCAGAAGGTACTGTTATTGGTGATGGTCATATCAAGTACGTTTTGGCAAGAATTGATTCACGTTTGCTTCACGGTCAAGTGGCAACTGGTTGGATTCCAGCTATGAAGCCTGATAGAGTAATTGTTGTTTCAGATAGTGTAGCTAAGGATGATTTACGTAAGAGTATGATTCGTGAAGCTGCACCAGCTGGTGTTAAGGCTCATACTGTTCCACTCAAGAAGATGGAAGAAATTGCTAAAGATCCAAGATTTGGAAACACTCATGCACTTCTTTTGTTTGAAAATCCAGAAGATGTATTGAGGGCTATCAAAGGCGGTATTGATCTTAAGAATATCAACGTTGGTTCAATGTCATATAAGGAAGGCGATGTTAACGCCAACAACGTATTATCAATGAATCAAAAAGACGTTGATACATTCCGTGAACTTGAAAAGATGGGCGTTAAGTTTGATGTAAGAAAAGTTCCTTCAGATGCTCCAAGTAATATGGATGCTATCTTGAAGAAGGCTCAAACTTTACTTGACGAAAAAAAGTAATAAATAATTAGGAGTAAATAAATGAACGCTATTCAAATGATTTTGGTTGTGTTTGTTGCCTTTCTTGCCGGTATGGAAGGTATCTTGGATGAATGGCAATTCCACCAACCATTAGTTGCTTGTACTTTGATCGGTTTAGTAACCGGTCACTTGGATTTAGGTGTTGCCTTAGGTGGTTCATTACAAATGATCGCTTTAGGTTGGGCTAACATTGGTGCCGCTGTTGCACCAGATGCTGCCTTAGCATCAGTAGCTTCAGCTATTATCTTGATCGAAGGTGGTCAAGGTATTAAGGGTATTGGTACTGCTACTGGTATCGCTATCCCATTAGCTGTTGCTGGTTTGTTCTTAACTATGATCGTACGTACTATTTCAACTGCTATCGTTCACATCATGGACGCAGAAGCTAAGAAGGGTAACTGGCGTATGATCAACTTATGGCAATGGATTGCCGTATGTTTACAAGGTTTGAGAATTGCTATCCCAGCTGCACTTCTTTTAGCAATCCCTTCAGGTACTGTTAGAAGTTGGCTTGCAATGATGCCACAATGGTTAAACGAAGGTATGACTATCGGTGGTGCGATGGTTGTAGCCGTAGGTTACGCTATGGTTATTAACATGATGGCAAGTAAGGAAGTATGGCCATTCTTCGCAATTGGTTTTGCCCTTGCTGCTATCAAAGACTTAACTTTGATCGCCCTTGGTGCTATTGGCCTTTCAATGGCTTTGATGTACTTAGCTCTTGAAGCTAAGGGTGGCAACGGTGGAAACAATAATTCTGGCGATGCCGGCACTGGCGATCCACTCGGCGATATCATTGATGACTATTAAAATGAACGCATAGAGGAGGATTTATATAATGGCTGATAAGAAAACTAAATTAACCAAGCGCGACCGTTTTAACGTTATGTGGCACTCACAATTCCTTCAGGGTTCATGGAACTATGAAAGAATGCAAAACGGTGGTTACGCTTATTCAATGATTCCAGCATTGAGAAAGTTATACCCAAACAAGAAAGATTTATCTGCTGCCTTACAAAGACACTTAGTATTCTTTAACACTCACCCATACTTAGCATCACCTGTTCTTGGTGTTACCTTGGCTTTGGAAGAAGATAAGGCTAACGGTGCAGAAGTTACTGATGACGCTATCCAAGGTGTTAAGGTTGGTATGATGGGACCTTTGGCCGGTGTTGGTGACCCTGTATTCTGGTACACTGTTCGTCCAATTGTTGGTGCATTAGGTGCATCAATGGCCATTGCAGGTAACGTAATGGGTCCTATCTTGTTCTTCGTTATCTGGAATATTATCAGAATCGCATTCTTATGGTACACACAAGAATTTGGTTACAAGGCTGGTTCAGCTATCACCAGTGATATGTCAGGTGGTATGCTTCAAAAGGTTACCCGTGGTGCTTCAATGATGGGTATGTTCGTCTTGGGTGCCTTAATTGAACGTTGGGTAAACATCAAGTTCACTCCAATTGTTTCTCAAACTCCTATTCAAAAGGGTGGTTACATCGAATGGGACAAGCTTCCATCAGGTGCTAAAGGTATCCAATCCGCTCTTCAACAATGGGATATGGGTAACGGTAAAGCTTTAAGCAGTACTAAAGTTACTACTTTACAAGACAACTTGAACCAATTAATTCCTGGTTTAGCTGGTTTGCTCTTAACTTTCTTCTGTATGTGGTTATTGAAGAAGAAAGTTTCACCAATCTGGATTATCATCGGTATCTTCGTTGTCGGTGTTCTCTTCCATGTATGGGGCATTCTTTAATAAATGGCTAAGTCAATTAATACAAAAGTCGATCTCACTGTTGATGCAACCTGGTTTAGAGGAATTGCATCATACGGCAAAATCATGATCGGCGATAGAGCTTTTGAATTTTATAACGAACGAAACGTTGAAGATTATGTTCAGATTCCTTGGAATGAAGTAACTTATGTGGTTGCAGATGTCCGCTTTGGTGGACGTTATATTCCGCGTTTTGAAATCAGAACTAAGTCAAATGGTAAATTTATTTTTGCGGCACGTGATCCTAAAAAGATATTGCGAGCAATAAGAAAATATGTACCAGCTGATCATATGCGCAGGGCATTAAGCTTATGGCAACGATTGAAGCAACGTTTTAGTCGTAAAAAGAAATAAAGTAAAAAATAACCTAGATCAATTCGATCTAGGTTATTTTTGTTAATCGTCATCAATTGATGCTCGTAAACGATTTAGGAATAAATCAGCTACAGGTGATAAATTGGTTTCTCGCTTCCAAATTACTGTGACCGGCTGTTTTAACATTGGAGTAATTGGTCTAAAAGTTAGATTGGATTCATCTGATATATTGGCTAGCTTATCGAGTGTGAGCATAATAGCTGCTTTATTTTTAACTAAAAGTGTACCGTTGAAATTCAAGTTAACAGTACCGATGATATTAATTTGCTCTTTATAATTACCGAACCATGAATCAAAGTACTTTCGATTTTCGGCTTGTTGTGAATTTAAGACGTTTCGTCCAACTAAATCTTCAGCTGTAATAGCACTCTTTTTTGCTAGAGGATCATCCTTAGTCATTAAAACACCCCATGTATCCTTCTCAGGGAGTTGCAGAGAAGGATAATTATCTAAAGGTAGATTACCAATGATTACGGCAAAATCAACTGCACCCGTGTTTAAACGCCTTTCTGCAAATTCATAATCGCCACTTAGAATATGAATTTTAACTGTAGGATAATCCCGAATAATGTTGCTGACGATATTCATTAGACGTTGCATGGCAAAACTTTCGCCGGCAGCAATAGTTAGGTCACCACTGATGACAGCACTAGATTGTAGGTTACTCTTGGTTTTGGAAGCTAAAGTAAGAATTTCTTTTGCTTGTTCATATAAATACTGTCCTGCAGGGGTTAAGGTTAAGTGCCGCGGTTGGCGGTTGAATAACTTAACGCCTAATTCATCCTCTAAATCTGCTATCTGACGCGATAAAGCAGGTTGTGAGACTAATAGTTTTTGTGCAGCTCGCGTCATATTTAATTCTTGCGCTGTAGCGACAAAATAATTTAAAACACGTAATTCCATTTAAATCACCTATAAACAATTGTTATTATACTTCATACCTTATAAGCTTTGCACATTGATAAGCTTACCCTTTAAACTGGAGTAGAGCAAGAAAAAGGAGTGGTAATAATGGAAACAGAAGATCACGATTTACGTCGAAAACTAGCCCAACAGAATCAGCGATTATTGCAGAATTTAAATACACAACGGCATTGTAGCTGTGAAGTTAGACAATTGGTTAGTGAAATAATTGGTCAAAAAATAGCTGGCTAGTATAGAGATTCGGTTACCATTTTATTCTGATTATGGGCACAACATCAAATTAGGCGAGCGCGTGTTTATTAATGCCAATGTGATGATGGTCGACTTAGGCGGGATTACAATTGAGAACGATGTGTTGATTGGGCCTGGAGCCTACCTGATTTCAGTTAATCACAAGCTGGATCCACAGCATAGAAAAGAACTGGAATTAAAGCCAGTTGTTATCAAACAAAACGCCTGGATTGGCGCTAAAGCAACGATATTGCCTGGCGTTACGGTAGGTAAAAACGCCGTTGTAGCGGCTAATGCCGTTGTAACCAAAGATGTGCCAGCTAATACGGTAGTTGCCGGAAATCCTGCTAAAATAATTAAAAAAATTGCAAAATAAAAGGTCGAGCTAAAAAACTCGACTTTTTGCTTTAAACAGCTTTTTCATTACTCCAAATTTTGGAAATGATGTATAAAACAATAAAGATTGCAATTGCAGCGACCATTGGTACTCGGTAGCTTGGTAAAATCAATAGCAGGATAATCATTAAAACGAAGAATGACAAGATTACATAATCGATATAAGGGTAACCTGGCATTTGAAAATCGTTTAGCTGATTAGCTGGTGTTTTTCTCCTGTAAGCCATGTGAGTTAAAATCATCAAACTCCAGATGATTAAAAACATACTAGTTGAAGTTGATGAGATAAAATTAAAGGCCTGATCGCCAATAACCAAGGTGATTAGTGGTGCACATCCCATCAATAATGCGGATAAAATCAATGCATTTTGTGGAAGCTGCCTTCTTGATAAATGTCCAAAAGTTTTGTTCCATTTTCCTTTACCATCAAAAGTAACAGAGAAAAGTAATCGACCAGCACTATACAAAAAACTGTTAGTTGATGAGACGGCGGCTGAAATAACTACAAAGTTAATAATAGAACTAGCATTTTTAATGCCAGTAGCGCCTAAGGCCTCAACAAATGGACTAGCGTTAGTAGCAACTTTGGACCATGGAATTACTAACAAAATTCCTAAAATAGCCATGACATAGAACAAAATAATTCGAATTGGTAATTGATTGATTGCTCGCTTCAACGTTGTCTCTGGCTTTTGTGCTTCAGCCGCGGTTAAACCAATTAATTCAACTCCAATAAAGCTGAAGATTACCATTTGAAATCCTTGTAAGAATCCTTTACTGCCACGGGCGAAGAAGCCGCCATGATCGTCAAGGTTAGCAAAGCTAACAGGACCAAAGCTGGTTTTGCCACCAGTTACTAGTAAGTAAAGGATCAAGATGACGAAGGCAATAATCGTGACAATTTTGATAATGGCAAAACTGAATTCCAAGTTGCCAAAGACACGAGCTGAAATTAAATTGATTAACAGCAAGATCACAATGGTAATAATTCCTGGAATCCAAGGTTTCAGTGTTGGAAACCAATACTTGAAGTAAATTCCTAGGGCCGTGGTTTCGGCCATACCCAAGGTAATCCAACTTAACCAATACAAATAGCCTGTGATAAAGCCAATATTTTTACCCAAATATTGTTCAATAAAATCAATATATGTGTGCTTGTTCAAGTCGGACATAATTAGTTCTCCCAGTGCCCGCATTAGCAGGAAGAGGAAGATACCGACAATAATATATATCAGGATAACGCTAGGACCGGCGCGGTGAATACTGTCACCAACCCCCAGAAAAAGGCCGGTCCCAATTGTTCCACCTAAAGCAATTAACTGAATGTGTGCATTGCTTAGGGTTCGTTTATAACCAGAAGCGGTCTGTGTTTTTTTCTCACTCATATAAGCCCCCCAGTGTTCTCAATCTTTTCACATATACTTAATATTTTATCATTATCAATTAGTATGACCAGACCCTATAGTTAGATTTAAAAAAATATCAAAAATCTGTTTTTTTAAAATAAGTTTGTTAATTAACAAACAAATAATTAAGGAATCGCTTTCATTTGCATTAGAGCAAAATTATGAGGGAATGTGAATCCTTGTTAATTCACTATTTTCATAAATTCATGCATTTACAAATAAAGTTATTGTGCTATAGTTGACATTGTAAATTAGTTCACAAGAATTAGTAGATCTTAGAGGTAATAATACAATGGCTAAGACACAACAAAAAGAGACTCTTACAGAGGACGAAAAGAAAAAGCAAATCTACGACATGGTCGATAACTTAGTAAAGAAATCACATGTCGCTTTAGATCAAATGGCTAACTTCACACAAGAACAAGTTGATAAGATCTGTGAAGCAGTTGCTACTGCAGGTGAACAAAATGCTTACCCACTAGCTAAAATGGCTGTTGAAGAAACTAAACGTGGTGTAGTTGAAGATAAAACTACCAAGAATATGTATGCTTCAGAAAATATCTGGAACAGTTTGCGTCACGAAAAGACCGTCGGCGTAATTGAAGAAGACAAGGAATTAGGTTTGACTAAGATTGCTGAACCTAAAGGTGTTATTGCAGGTGTTACTCCAGTAACTAACCCAACTCAACTGTTATTTTCAAGGCAATGCTTGCTTTGAAGACGAGAAATACCATTATCTTTGGTTTCCACCCACAGGCTCAAAAATGTTGTGTAGAAACTGGTAAAATCATTCGTGCGGCTGCTGTTGCTGCAGGTGCTCCTGCGGATGCCGTTCAATGGATTGAAGAACCAAGCCTTGATGCAACGACCGATTTGATGACTAACCCAGGTGTTCAAACTATTTTGGCAACTGGTGGTCCAGGTATGGTTAAAGCTGCTTATTCATCAGGCAAGCCAGCTATTGGTGTTGGTCCTGGTAATGGTCCTTCTTACATTGAAAAGACTGCTAATATTGACCGTGCAGTTTATGACATTGTTTTATCAAAGAACTTTGATAACGGTATGGTTTGTGCTTCTGAAAATTCAGTTGTCGTTGATACTGAAATTTATGACAAAGTTAAAGAAGAATTTAAGAAGTGGAACTGCTACTTCTTAAACAAAGGAGAAATTAAGAAGTTTGAGGAACACTTTATTGATCCTCGTCGTGGTACGGTTGCTGGTCCAGTAGCTGGTAAGTCAGCTTATGAAATTGCCAAGCTTTGTGGTGTGGATGTGCCAAAGACAACTAAAGTAATTATCGCTGAATATAAAGGCGTAGGTAGAAACTTCCCACTTTCAGCAGAAAAACTTTCACCAGTCTTTACTTTGTACCGGGCTAAGAGTCACGATGATGCATTTAAGATTTGTACTGACTTGTTAAACTACGGTGGTCGTGGACATACTGCTGGTTTGCACTCAACTGATAAAAAGATCATTGATGAGTTTGCAATGAAGATGGATGCTTGTCGTATCTTAGTTAACTCACCAGCTGCCCTTGGTGGTATCGGTGATCTTTACAACAATATGTTGCCATCACTTACCTTGGGTACTGGTTCATATGGTGCTAACACCTTCTCACATAACATTGGTGCCAAAGATTTGCTTAACATTAAAACCGTAGCAATGCGCCGTGACAATATGCAATGGGTAAAAGTTCCGTCTAAGACCTATTTTGAACATAATGCTGCTAACTACTTGCGTCATATGCCAAATGTTAACCGCTTCTTTATCGTTACTGATGAAGGCGTAGCTGACCAAGGCTTTGCTGATGAAATCACTGATATTATTTCTAAGCGTTTAGGACAAAAGGAATATGAAGTCTTCAAAGCTGTAACGCTTGATCCTAATACTGATGTAATTAAAGATGGTGTTCACAGAATGAACATCTTCAAGCCAGATGTAATTATTGCCATCGGTGGTGGTTCAGTAATGGATGCAGCCAAGGCAATGCGCTTATTCTATGAAAACCCAGAAATGAGTTTTGAAGAGGCTTACCAAAAATTCTTAGACATTAGAAAAAGAGTAGTCCGTTTCCCAAAGATTAATGGTGTACAACTTGTATGTATCCCAACTACTTCAGGAACTGGCTCAGAAGTTTCCCCAATTGCTATTATTTCCGATGCCAAAACTGGAATTAAACACACCTTATGTGACTATGCTTTAACACCTGATGTTTCAATTGTTGATGATCAATTTGTGCAAACGCTGCCCAAACGTTTAATTGCTTGGTCAGGTTTTGAAGCATTAGGTCACGCTATCGAAAGCTATGTTTCGACTATGGCTACAGACTTTACCCGCGGTTGGTCACTTGAAGCTATTAAGACAATCTTTGCTAACTTAAAGAAGTCTTATGACGGTGATCTTGACGCACGTAAGAGAATGCATGATGCTGCAACTTTGGCAGGGATGGCTTACTCAAATGCCTTCCTTGGTTTGGAACACTCAATTGCTCACACTGTTGGTTCAACCTTTGATATTCCAAGTGGTGTCAGCGATGCAATTGCATTGCCACAAGTCATTCGCTTTAATGCTAAGCGTCCAGAAAAACTTGCTATGTGGCCACATTACTCAGTTTACCGTGCTGAAAGCGACTATGCTGATATTGCTAGAGCAATCGGTTTAACTGGTTCAAGTGATGCAGAATTGGTTGAAAAGCTGGTACAAAAGATTATTGATTTGGCTGAATCAGTTGGCATTAAGATGGCCTTCAAGGATTATGGCGTTGATAAGGCTGAGTTTGACAAGAAGGTGGACCAATTAGCTGTTGAAGCTTATGGCGATCAAAATACGGTTACTAACCCATCAGCTCCATTAATCAGTCAAATTGCCCAATTAATGAGAGATAGCTATGAGGGCAAGGGAATCTCAACTAAGTAAGAAATAATATATTAATAGTAAATAGCATTCAATGAAAGATATTGAATGCTATTTTTTGATTTAGAAATTAATTATACCAATTTTAGCAACAATTACTTGACCGCTTTATTAAAAAATAATATTATTGCTACTGTAACAATGAATTTAAACTAGTCCACTACAACAAAGGCGAACTAGACCAAAGGAGAAAAATTTTATGTGTGGAATTGTTGGGGTTGTTGGTAAACCAGCAAAAGATATTATTTTAAATGGATTAACTAATTTGGAATACCGTGGCTATGATTCAGCTGGTATTTACTTAAATGATTTAAATGGTAATGAATACTTAACTAAGGCTGTTGGTCGTATTTCTAACTTAAAGGAAAAGTTAACTCCAGATGAACAAGGCTTAGTGGGGATTGGTCATACTCGTTGGGCTACCCACGGTAAGCCAACTGTTGATAATGCCCACCCACATTTTGATGAGACCAAGCGCTTCTATTTAGTTCATAATGGTGTGATTGAGAACTTCGCCGAATTGAAGGAAAAGTACTTGCAAGGTGTAAAGTTCCGTTCAGATACTGATACTGAAGTAGTTGTGCAATTAATTAGTAAAATTGCTCGTGACAAGAATTTAGACGGTTTTTCAGCATTTAAAGAAGCTTTAAAACTGGTTAAGGGTTCATATGCATTTTTGCTAGTTGATAATACTGAACCAGATCATGTTTTCATCGCTAAAAATAAATCACCAATGATGCTTGGTATCGGCGATGGCTTTAATATTATCGCTTCAGATGCTATTTCTGTTTTAGATCAAACCAAAACTTTTGTAGACTTACATGATGGCGATGTTGGTGATATCACTAAAGATTCTTACACTATTGAGACCATCGATGGTAAAAAGGTTGATCGCGAACCTCATGTTTTGAATATTGATCCAAACGCTGCTTCAAAGGGTGCTTATGAATTTTATATGCTTAAAGAAATTGATGAACAACCTGGTGTAATGCGTCATATGTCACAAAATTATCTTGATGAAAATGGGGAACCACAAGTTGATCAAGATATTTTGGATGTTGTTTCTAAAGCAGATAGAATATATATCTTTGCTGCAGGAACTAGTTATCATGCAGGTTTGGTTGGTAAGACTCTTTTTGAACACTATACTGGTATTCCAACTGAAGTTGATTTGGCTTCTGAAGCAGGATATCATTTCCCAATGTTGAGCAAGAACCCATTCTTTATCTTCTTGACTCAATCAGGGGAAACTGCTGATTCACGTGTTGTATTAAAAGAAGCAAATAAACGTGGCATCCCAAGTTTAACTATGACTAATGTGGAAGGCTCAACACTTTCTCGTGAAGCTACCTATACTATGCTTTTGGGTGCTGGTCCTGAAATCGCAGTTGCTTCAACTAAGGCATATACTGCTCAAGTTGCTTTACAAGCTGTTCTGGCTAAGGCTTTAGGTGAAAAGTTAAATAATGAAAATGCTAAGGAATGGGATTTACAAAAAGACTTAGCAATGGCTGCAGAAGGTATTCAACAAATTGTGGATGGTAAAGAAAAGTTGAAAAAGCTTGCAGATAAATACTTAGTAAAGTCTAGAAATGCATTCTACATTGGTCGAGGTATTGACTATGCAGTTGCACTTGAAGCTGCTCTTAAGTTAAAGGAAGTTTCATATATTCAAACTGAAGGTTTTGCAGCAGCTGAACTTAAACATGGTACCATTTCATTAATTGAAAAAGGCACTCCTGTAATTGCCTTGATTAATGATCCAGTAACTGCAGATCTTACCCGTGGTAATATTCAAGAAGTTATTTCCCGTGGAGCTAGTGTTATTACAATTGTAGGTAAGGACTTTGCTAGAGGCGACGATGACATTGTTTTGCCAGAAATTAATTACTACATGTCAGCATTGTTGACAGTAGTGCCTGCTCAACTTCTAGCTTACTACGCTTCTAAGGACAAGGGACTAGACGTTGATAAGCCTCGTAACTTAGCTAAAAGTGTAACTGTTGAATAAACAAGTATAAATAAAAGGAACGAATCAATTTTGATCCGTTCCTTTTTTGTCTATTAAATATTTTTTATTATTTCTTTCGCATTTTTTTAGGTATAGTTGGTGCTTATGTTCTGCCGCTTTGTCCTTATCAATGAAGAAGTAAGCTATAGCAGCTAATACACCGACTACTAAACCAAGAAAGATAGTTTTCCAAGTAAAGTTGGTTACCATGTAACATGAAATAATTAAAGCTAAAATTGTAATGGTATAACCACCTGGAAGTTTGAAACCATGGTTAGGAAATTCATTTGTATGTTTGAATTTGATAACTGCCAAAATTGATGGTACGTATTGAATAAGTGAAGCAAGTACAATACAAGATACCAAGAATAAATAAGATTGGGTTATTAAAAAGGCAGTGATTGCAGCACTAAATAAAATTGCTACCCAAGCAGCATCATATTTGTTCTTTTTACCAATCCAGCTAGGAAGCATACAGATTGGGTTGATCCTAATAATAAATTTTCTCCGTTTACTTGGGAGATTGAAGGCCTAGATAAGCCAGGTAAAGGTACCAACTAGTGTAATGTCTAGAGATCAGAATCCGATGGGAATGCCGATCAAACGGAGATATAGTCCAGATCAACAGGTTTCCGAAAAAGAATTTGAAGAAGCTGAAGAAAATGAGCTACCGAGGCAAGATAGCTAGAATATTTTCAATAAAATAAATAAACATCCCTGATCAACAATTGAATTGGTTAGGGATGTTTATTTGTTAAAAATGATTATAAGTAGAAGTTATCCTATGAAATAAGAAATAGATATTTTTCTTTAACACTAAAACGTATTTAAATGAATAGTAAAGAGGGCATTTTAGAAAGGAAAATATTATGTCAATTAAGGATGATGCACAAAGAGTTCATGCTAATTTGTTAAAAACAACGGATCCAGATATTATAGAACGAATTAATCACTTTACATTTAATGAAGTACAAAATGAAGTGGATTTATCAGATAGAGTTAAGATGCTGTCAACTTTGGCTTATTTATTAGGGATGCAAGCAAATGCTGAATATAAAGTAATGCTTCCAGTTGCACTTGATAACGATGTTACTCCGATTGAAGCTAAGGAAGTTTTGTATCAAGCAATAGATTATTTAGGTTTAGGCCGCGTTTTTCCATTTTTCAAAATTACTAACGAAATACTAACTGCTAGAGGAGTAAAACTTCCCTTAAAGTCGCAGTCGACTACAACGATGAAGAATCGTTTAGAGAAAGGTGAAGAGACGCAAATACGATTATTTGGAAAACAGATGAAGGATTTCGCTAAGAAGGGAACCATTAATAAGTGGCTTGTAGATAATTGCTTTGGTGATTATTATACAAGGACTGGATTAGATGATCGTGACCGGGAAATGATTACGTTTTGCTATATTGCTGCTCAAGGAGGGTGTGAGCCACAATTAATGGTACATGCGCAAGCTAATATTAAGCTGGGCAATGACAAGGAATTCTTGACAAAAGTTGTTGAACAAAATGTACCATTTATTGGTTACCCAAGAAGTTTAAATGCCGTTACTGTGATCAACCAAGCTGATGAAGCAGTTAATGACAAAAATTAGAATATTAATAAAATAAGCGCTTTTAGTTAACAACGACTACTAATAGACCTACCTGGGATCACGAAATGGAAGCAAATGGTCGTGACACGATGAAGACCGAAGCAGCTTGTGAGTGGATGCTTAAAGCTGATGATGACAAGATCAAGGATTACTGCGAAAAGAACTTAAAGAAGTAACTAAAATATTCTACTAAAAGGCTTAATAATTTCGTCTGCAACGAAAATGACCGGATCGCCAAAGATCTGGTCATTTTTTTGTGTAATCGATTAACTGTGAAGGAGCTTTCTAAGAGAAGCGTTCATGGTAAGAAAAAGTATTTTTAAGGAATACTTTTCAATTTTAGACTAAGGAAGTCAAGAAAACTACTCGTCATTATTAGAGTCTATGTTTGCTGATTTTATTAGCGTTTTATGGAGATAAGTAAAGGATAATTGTGCACGTGAAAAATTACCTGTACAGGAAAAAGTTAATCATGGTGTCTAGTATTAGTATTTAGCAACAAGACATTAGATTATTGTTGATATTATCGAAAAGATGGCAACAATAATTCAAAAATATTTGCATATATGCAAATATATCACTTTTAAAGAAATATGAGAGTATATTTAAATTAAAAATTAAAGGAAGGAGGCTAATTTCTCATTTTTGTGTTAGATAAGAAATATTCAAGTTCATTCTTTAAATCAATTAACTGCAAATTTTCTAATGAGTAAAGAAATTTATTCAATTCTTCTTTATCTGATTCATGTAGCTGATATTTTATGTATATATCCATAAATCTTTTCTTAAGTCGAATAGATAAAAAGGAGTTGGGAATTGAAACTTTATTTATTTTGAGTGAGAGTTTTTTTGCTAGTTCAATTTTCTCTGGAATTATTCTAATTAAAGCATTTAAAATTGTACACCAGGTGTAATACTCCGTACCAAATTCTAATGTCGTTTGATTTTTCAAAATAGTAAGTATTCTTGAAGCGATTTTGAAATTAAATGTAGGATCATAGAATGCTAAGGTATTACCCCAAACACTAATGTAATAATAATTCCAATATGAAGTAGACGATAAAATTGATTTTACATTTAAAATATCAAATTTTGAAATTAAACGAATATTGGTTAAGTCAAAATAGAAATTAGCAGCGGCTACAGCTAGAAATAAATCAAATCTGTTTTTACTAGTTTTACTTTGTTTAATTTGCTTTAAAGTTAGATGTTTAAGCTCGGTAATACCTTTTCTTTGATAAGCATTAAATATTTTGTGAGTTAAAGAATTTGTTGGATTAAGGTTACAGTACATTATAAATTCATTTGCTCGAATATGAATATTATCCAAAAGATTGATTACGGTCTCAAAAGATATATTGCTTCTTCCATTTTCCCATCTGGATAATTGAGAAGTCGAGATTACATTTGCAGCAGCATCCTTTAAAGAAATATCTTGTTTTTTTCTTAATTGTTTAAAATATTTTCCGTACATGAGGTCTTACCATGAATAAAAAAATGATTATCAAATATAAAATTTTAGATATACCTTATAAGTTGATGACAGATTTGTCAACTCAAATTGGCGAAAAAGAATTAGAACAAACAGGTGTAAATATTGTTATTTATGCCAATCAATTGATAAGAAGTACAATTGAGCCTATAGCAGCTACTTTAAATTCTATTTTGGATCATGGACGAGCATTTGAAGCAAATAAAAATTTGATTTCAATTAAAGATGTTCTGAATTTTATAGATGAGCCACCGATTTAGATGGAGGCGGTTTTAATGAAAAAGCTAAAACTAGCGTCATCCTCAGTTTACTTATATCTACTTGGAACTTTTGTGTCGAATCTGGGTGATGGGATTTTTACACTGATAATTTCTAAAATTTTGTATGATAAAACTGGTTCGGTTTCGGCTTTTGGATTAGTGTTAATTATTCAAAATGTAGCATCTTTTATGTTAAATTTATTGGCTGGTTATATTGCTGACATTAAAAAGCCACAATTTATTTCAGAAATTGCAGACAGTTTACGCGGAATTATGATTATTTTGGGTATTATCTTTTTAAGATTATCAAATAATATAATCGTAGTTTTAATGATATTAATGCTCATTTTAAACTTGATTGTGCCATTTTTTAGAGCTGCTAATTTTAAAATCATTGCTAGTATTCAAAGAGGAAGTTTGGGATTACTTCCATTAAATGGGTTACGCAGTTCATTAAATCAAAGTGGTCAATTATTAGGTGTGGCTATTGCTACACCTTTAATTGCATTTAATTTAACAATTCCTGCTTTATTGATAGATGCACTTACTTTTTTTACTTCATTTATTTGTACTATCTTTTTAAAATTTAATAAGGAACATCCAGTTCAAATTAAAGTTTCAGATAATAAGTTAAAGAAAATGTATTTTGAATGGTTCAAGCTACTAAGAGCTTTATTTATAAGTAAAAAGTTACTTTTATTAGTATTTTTTTCTTCAATCGATTCAGTAATTGTTGCTTTTATCAATTTGATGGAGATAAAATATGCAACAGTTATATTAAAGAATTCCGTTTATCTAACAGCTTTAGATGGATTTTTTGCACTAGGTGCAATGTTAAATTTTACGATCATTTATTTACTATTTGAAAGATTTAATTTCTCTGAAGTTTCTTGGTCTGGTTTATTCTTCCAGGCTTTGGCTTTTATCGGGCTAACTCTAACCAGTTCAATCTATATAGCTACAATCTTTATCTTTATTATTGGAATATTTAATGGTGCATCGCAATCTTTATTTCAAACACAGTTACATACATCTTTTGATGAAACAATGAAAGGAAAAATTTCTAGTTTAAGAGATGCTATGGTTGCCTTTTCAAATTTGATAATGATTCCAGTATTTTCAAGGTTATTAAATTTTAATTTATATATTGCTTTCTGGATTTTTGCACTTTGTATTTTAGCAAGCAGTATTTCAGTATTTTTAATTTTTAGATTGAAGATGCTCTAAGATAAATAATTAGTAAAATCAGGATATCTCAATTTATGACAGTCATTTTTGATCCCAATCGCTTGACCTGCATTAATAAATATTTAATAATTGTTCAATATAAAGGTTGGGTGACAAAAATGAAGATGGAACATTCTGCAGGTGCAGTTATTTACAGAAAGCGTAGAGACGGCGAACTGGAATATTTGATCGTGCAGAGCGTCGTAAATTATAATTGGGGCTTTCCAAAAGGGCATTTGGAAAATGATGAGAATGCTGAAGAAGCTGCTAAAAGAGAAGTTTTTGAGGAAGTTGGCCTAAAGCCGAATTTTGATTTTGCCTTTAAAGCCCAAACTGAATATCAGTTAACAGCAGATAAGGCTAAGACAGTAGTTTATTTTGTCGCTAGCTATGTTGCAGGTCAAGAAGTAAAAACACAAAAGGAAGAAATTTTAGCAAGCAAATGGGTTAGCTTAGCTGAAGCAAAACAGTATCTAACTGTGCATGGGAAGATGGCTGTTTTGACGAAAGCACAGAATTACATTGAACAATAAAAAAGACGGGAGCTTAATCAACTCTCGTCTTTTCGTCATTAAGAAACTAAATTTTAATTGATGCAAAATACTTTAATCCCATATAAGAGGGATAAACTAAGAGATTTGTTTACTACAAAATATTGCTTTATTAATTTAAAATTAACAAAAAATAAAAAAACTATTGCAAATATAATTTTGTGGTAGTATATTTAATCTAATCCAAATGAAGGATTTGGATTAGAAAGGTTAAGGAAAAAAACATGGATGAGAAAAACATTTCTTTAGATTTGACCGTAGAAGTTGAAGATATCAATCTTGAAGATGTTGAGGACTTAACAGGACCACGTAGAGGTTCAGGTGCAACATTCTCAGCATGTTGTGGTCATAATTAGTTAGAAAAAATCAATATGCATTTGGCTACATATTGATTTTTTGAAAGAGGGGAATTATATGACTTTTTATAAATTAGAAGACAAATTTATGATTAGAGAACCAGTATATGATTTGAAAAAGTATAATTCTATTTTTTCAAAAAATGAAGATGTAGATCAGAATTTAATTGGTCTTTTAAAAGACCTGAATTGTCAAATTAAGTGCAACAGTTAGGCTATGAGGAAATATATTGCTTGAAGAGTTCTTCTGCTGTGTGATATTGAAGGATTCGACGATGTTTGCGGTTAATGGCATCAGTTGCCTGTTGAACATAAGCAGCTGACTTATCTTTCATGCTTTTGCCTTTAGGGAAGAATTGACGCAGAAGTCCATTGCAGTTCTCATTGGTGCCTCTTTCCCATGGAGAATATGGGTGGGCGAAGTAGATCTGGCAGCCTTTGATCTTGGTCATATCCGCAAACTCAGAGCCATTGTCAAACGTGATCGATTTAAACCAGGCAGGATGTCTGTCAATCTCATTTTGAAGCAGCCTTTGGCATGTGCTTGCCCGATAGTCAGGAATCTTGATAACTACTTCAAAGCGTGTGGTTCTTTCGGTCAAAGTCATTAAAGCAGGCTGATTCTTGCGTCTGACGCCTTTAACCAGATCTCCTTCCCAGTGCAGCGGCGTTTTTCTGTCTTCAATCTCTTTAGGACGCTGTTCAATGGAATTGCCAAGATTCTTCTTGTGCAAAGCATGACCGCTCTGGCCGTGATGACGCTTGTTCCTGCGTCTTTTGAGCTTCATAGGCAGATCAATATTGCTTATGTCCAGCAAGCCCTGATCAATATAGCGATAGACAGTTGGTGTGCTGGGACAAGGGTAGCCTGGCATAGTCCTTTTGAATTCACCAACGAATTCATCGATGCTGGTGGCATCAAATTTAGCTTTGAAGCGTCTGGAGAGCATTCTCAAAAAGACAGCATAATGCTTCAATGGATTGCGCTGATAGCAGTTTTTGCGACGCTTCTCATAATAAAGCTGTGCAGTATCAGCGTAATAGTGCTCATACAATAAATAGCTGCTGTCTCTTTGCAGGACGCTTCCGCGTTTGATTTCGCGACTGATTGTCGACTTATGGCAGCCGACTTCTTGAGCGATAACAGTACGGGAAGTTATGCCGGAATCCAGCATTGCTTGAATTTGTCCACGTTGTACGCTGGTTAATTGATGATAGTGCTTAGAAATGCTAGAATTTGAATTGGTCATGAAGATCTTCCTTTCTTGATTTTTCGTCACTTCAAGTTTAGGTCTTCATGGCCTTTTTGTTTAACACTTGGTGTTGCACTTCAATTTTAAATCCGGGGTCTTTTAAAAGATAACCAATTTAAAGAAATTTTATTTGTAAATAATAAAAAACTATATTATCAATTAATGAAAATAACTGAGTTAAATCCTGACGGCAAAAGATACAGACATTTGATAAATTCATTGAGCAATTACTTTAATCGAATCTGTACAAGAGCAACACCGTATGGATTAGATGCTATGGTATCTTTAGGAAAATTTTCTAAAAATGAAAAGAATTGTGATAACAAATTATTTAAGCATATTTATCCTGATATGGAATGGCTTAGTAAAGTAATTCGAAAAATTGAGATTGACTTGGAAGATCTTAATTATTTGTATGTAAAATGGAATAATGTTGTGGTATGTAATAAGACATATTTTAAATTGCTCTTTGTAAAAGATGATGAAAGAAAGAATCTGCAGAGAAAATTAAAAATCACATCGATTACAAAAGCAATAAATAAATTTACACAAAATAATATTTCTGTAAAGAAGTTAATTAGTAATTTGCAATATTCTCGAGACTGTAAAATAGTTTGTGTAAGGATGAATGATTCCTTAAATTTATTTCTTTAAACATTAGAAAAAGGAGTTCCTTTCTCGTATGATTGGTTTGAACAAAAAAACACATACAGAAAGAAGAACTCCTTCATGAATGATTTTACCAAAGATTTTGCTCAAGCTCTATTCAATCCAGACAAAATAAATGATTTATTGCGCAAAGAGCTACAACAGGCTGTTAATAACTTGCTAGAAGCTGAGTTGACTGCCTTTCTAGGCTATGATCCCTATGCCAGAAATGGCTGGAATACTGGCAATTCTAGAAATGGTGCTTATTTCCGCAAGGTTGATACCCAGTTTGGACCAATTGAAGTGCAAGTGCCTCGAGACCGCAACGGTCAGTTTCATCAGCACACGCTGCCTGACTACAAGCAGCACTCTGATGTTTTGGAAAGCACGATTATCAAGCTATACTCCAAAGGCGTAACTACCAGAGAAATCGCTGACTTGATTGAGAAAATGTATGGCAGTCATTATAGTCCAGCTCAAGTATCAAATATTTCCAAGCAGATGCTCCCCAAGATTGAGGCTTATCACAAGCGCAAGCTAAGCGACAAGTTTTTCTGTGTCTATTTGGATGCGACATACCTTCCTTTGCGCCGAGAAACGTTTGAGCGTGAAGCAGTATATATTGCCATTGGCATTAAACCTAATGGACATAAGGAAGTCATTGACTACTGCATTGCTCCTAGTGAGAACATTGAAGTTTGGACAGAGATGCTTCAAAACATGAAGTCCAGAGGCTTGAAGCAAGTTGAGCTTTTTCTTTCTGATGGTGTTGTTGGCATGAAAACAGCCTTGGCCAGGACTTATCCTAAAGCTCATTTTCAACGCTGCCTGGTTCATGTCATGCGCAATATCTGCGCTAAAGTACGCGTCGACGATCGTGAAAAGATCATGAACGAATTCAAGCAGATACATCAACAGACAAGCAAAAAAGAAGCTGCAGCTGTCTTGCACAAATTCTATGCCAAATGGAATAAAGCTTATAGCCATGTCATCAAAGGTTTGAAGGAAATTGAGCCCGATCTGCTAGTCTTCTACAATTATCCCAAACAAATCAGAGCTTCAATTTATTCAACCAATATGATTGAATCCTTTAACAACGTCATCAAGCGTAAAGCTAAGCCTAAGGCAGAATTTCCAACTGAACAGTCGCTTGATGCATTTATTGGCATCCAGGCAATGAGCTACAATGACCGTTATTTCAATCGAATTCATAAAGGCTTTGGTCAGGTTCAGGACACCTTAGAATCCTACTTTGATTAAATAAATAATTAAAAAATCAATTTACGAGAAAGATCTATTTACACAAAAGATTTGACAGTTTCATATTCTCTGCATATTGATGATAAAACTAGTATTTTAAGAGTTATTAAAATGTTAGTGGTTAATGATTTTTTATTAACTAATATTTCGTTGAGCAATGTAAATAAAGATAATTTTAATACTTTAGTTAAGAATATTAAAAATATTCCTAAGGAAAGATCAACTTATGAGTTATTAGTTGATATTAGAAAGAAAATGAGATTATATCATAAGACAGAATTAGGAAATGGTATCGAAATTTTAAAAGAAATAGTTTTAAAGATGAGTATGATTCAAAAATCTGTAAATTATATTCATGTTGATTTTCAAAAAGAAGATCAGGTTTTGTCGATTAAAGAAAAACCTAAGAATTTATCAAATTTAGTGACTTTTTTGAAAAAGGTAACACCTGATTATAAAAAATCTGATTATTTAGAAAATTATACGAAGGCTTTTCTTGATAAATATGGACCTTACACTGAAGTCCCATTATTAGTTTTACTGGATCCTGATAAAGGATTAGGTTCTCCATATTCTAAGATATTTAGTATCTCAGATACTTCGAATACTAAACAAAGTATTTTGTTAAAAGAAGCAATTATAAAGAGTATTGTAAGTAAAAATAAATACTGTGATATTGAAAATTGTGATTTACCAGATTTGTCAGATCAAGAACATATAAATAACTTTCCTACTAGTTTAGAATTATATGTTAAAACAATATTTTGTGCTGATAATAGCGCGTTGAATACAATGATCATTCCAAATTCAGGGAGTGATAAAAGTGGCAAAACTTTTGGACGATTTACTTACATGTTTAATCGAAGTAATCCTATTAGTCATATGCCAGAAGAGATAGAAGTTGTTGATACACCTAAAAATAAACGTGTTTTAAATGTGATGCTAACTAATACCAATAATTCTGTTGTTAATGTAGGTACGACAGGTCCAGATAAGAATAGCATAGATATAAAAGATATTCTTGTTGGTGTAGAGAGGGATGGAGAGAGTTATTATTTTTATTTCAAATCAAGAGTGACGAAAAAGAGATTGTTTTTCTCTGCTACGTCTATGATAAATTATAAAAATGGTGAGTACTTATCATATATTGCTAGTTTTCTTATTGAAGCGTCTCATAATAAGGAAAGTAATCCTTTTTATATTATTAGATTACTGGAAAACTTTGATAATTTTCCAAGGATACCTGCATTTTATTACAAGAATATTATCTTGACACCTTTAAGATGGAATTTTAATAAGTATACATTAGGCAATTTCGCTTCTAAGTCAGAGTTAACAGCAAAATTTGATGCCTTTATGGAAAGATGGGAAGTACCTAAGTTAGTATTTTTAGAAAGAAATGATAATAGATTATTATTGAATTTAAATTTAAAAATTCATAGAAATGAATTGATTAGGGAAATACTGAGCAAAACTAATGTTTCAATTTATGAGCCAATTTTGAAAAATAGTAATAAATTGGCAGAATATGTTTATTCTCTTACTGATAACAATTTAAAAAATACAACATCCGTTCCATTAATAACTAGAGAATTAGATGTCGCTTTTAATAGTAGAGAAAGAAAATTTATTTTAGGAGACGATTGGTTATATTTAAAAGTATACTGTTCTAGGAATGATCTAAATACATTAATTACATATAAATTGTCTAGTTTATACAAAAAGATGCATGATGAAAAGTATATAAAGTTGTTTCATTATTTAGTATTTAGAGATCCAGAAACTGTCAAATCTTTTGTGTAAATAGATCTTTCTCGTAAATTGATTTTTTAATTATTTATTTAATCAAAGTAGGATTCTAAGGTGTCCTGAACCTGACCAAAGCCTTTATGAATTCGATTGAAATAACGGTCATTGTAGCTCATTGCCTGGATGCCAATAAATGCATCAAGCGACTGTTCAGTTGGAAATTCTGCCTTAGGCTTAGCTTTACGCTTGATGACGTTGTTAAAGGATTCAATCATATTGGTTGAATAAATTGAAGCTCTGATTTGTTTGGGATAATTGTAGAAGACTAGCAGATCGGGCTCAATTTCCTTCAAACCTTTGATGACATGGCTATAAGCTTTATTCCATTTGGCATAGAATTTGTGCAAGACAGCTGCAGCTTCTTTTTTGCTTGTCTGTTGATGTATCTGCTTGAATTCGTTCATGATCTTTTCACGATCGTCGACGCGTACTTTAGCGCAGATATTGCGCATGACATGAACCAGGCAGCGTTGAAAATGAGCTTTAGGATAAGTCCTGGCCAAGGCTGTTTTCATGCCAACAACACCATCAGAAAGAAAAAGCTCAACTTGCTTCAAGCCTCTGGACTTCATGTTTTGAAGCATCTCTGTCCAAACTTCAATGTTCTCACTAGGAGCAATGCAGTAGTCAATGACTTCCTTATGTCCATTAGGTTTAATGCCAATGGCAATATATACTGCTTCACGCTCAAACGTTTCTCGGCGCAAAGGAAGGTATGTCGCATCCAAATAGACACAGAAAAACTTGTCGCTTAGCTTGCGCTTGTGATAAGCCTCAATCTTGGGGAGCATCTGCTTGGAAATATTTGATACTTGAGCTGGACTATAATGACTGCCATACATTTTCTCAATCAAGTCAGCGATTTCTCTGGTAGTTACGCCTTTGGAGTATAGCTTGATAATCGTGCTTTCCAAAACATCAGAGTGCTGCTTGTAGTCAGGCAGCGTGTGCTGATGAAACTGACCGTTGCGGTCTCGAGGCACTTGCACTTCAATTGGTCCAAACTGGGTATCAACCTTGCGGAAATAAGCACCATTTCTAGAATTGCCAGTATTCCAGCCATTTCTGGCATAGGGATCATAGCCTAGAAAGGCAGTCAACTCAGCTTCTAGCAAGTTATTAACAGCCTGTTGTAGCTCTTTGCGCAATAAATCATTTATTTTGTCTGGATTGAATAGAGCTTGAGCAAAATCTTTGGTAAAATCATTCATGAAGGAGTTCTTCTTTCTGTATGTGTTTTTTTGTTCAAACCAATCATACGAGAAAGGAACTCCTTTTTCTAATGTTTAAAGAAATAAATTTAAGGAATCATTCATCCTTACACAAACTATTTTACAGTCTCAAAATTACAGGTGAACAATATATTGATCTAAAGTTATATTATTTAGAGCAAATAATAAAATACTTTCCCAAGAAAAATGTAACTATGAGTGTCTTTAATGGTTTAACAGGTATTGGATATGCAATAAATTATTCGGATGATAAAAATAAGAAAATACAAAGTCTTAAGTATAAGTTTAACAAATTATATATCAGCGTTATTCAAAAATATAGAAAGAAATTGAAGCGCTCTCTAACTTGTCATTTGGTTGAAGCAGATTATGATTTAATTGAAGGATATACAGCTATAATTTTATATTTGCTTAATACAGATATTTACCAAGATAATAAATTAATATTCAATTATTTGGTGGATGATTTAACGAACTTTATTAATAGTGGATCATTTTGTATAAAATCTGAAAAAATGATTTTACCATATTTGTCTAAAATGTATCCAAGTGGAGCAGTTAATTTTAGTTTATCTCACGGACTTGCTGGACCTCTTTCTGCATTAACTGAAATAGAACGCAAAAGAATGGGTTCAGCTAATTCTAAAAAAGCTATAAGTAAATTATTAAGCCTATATAACGATAATAATACGCGTGGTGCTAGTTAAATCGTTTTAGTTAATAAAAAAGTCCAATCTTGTTAGACTCGACTTGTAAATAGTAATAATAGAAAAGAGTCTGATCTGATTGAACTGCCTTAAGCTTAAGCGTTTTAGCCACCATTTACAAGTTAGTTTTAAAGATTTAGTGATAATTTGTCGGCACTGGTATCGTTTGTATGCACCGGCTGAGTTTACTCATCGGCGAAATATTGATCAAATTAAAACTACGGACAGTCTGATTTTGGCTTTACTTATCTGGCAAGCTAAGACAGGAATTGAATCACAAAGAAGATTCTGTGAATGTTTCAATTGTTTATCACACTCACGTTTTAATCGGCGTTCACGTCAGCTATTGCAATTGATTTATCAGATACGGCAAGAAATGAATAAAAAGGTTGACCTGAATGGACATTTCTTGATCATTGACAGCTTTCCGGTACCTGTTTGCCAACCAATTCGCAACTATCGTGCTAAAATTTTTCGCGGTTATGCCAACATTGGTTATAAGGCCACCAAGAAAATTTACTTCTATGGTTTCAAAGTTCATGCCATTGTTAGCGATGACGGTTACATTCTTGATTATGTCGTAACAAAAGCATCAGTTCATGATGCCAAGGAGACAGTTGAACTGATGGAAAATGCACATCCATCTAATTACTATCTTCTTGGCGACGAAGGCTATTTAGGCAAAGAACTGCATCAACAGCTAAAACAAATGGGTTATGAACTTTGGACACCATATCGTAAAAATATGACAGGAGCTAAAAAGCACAATGATCATCAATTGATGGCTATTCGCAGAACAATTGAAAGCGACTTTTCGCTTCTGACCTATTACAATGCCGAGAACAATCGAGCACGTAGTCTGATAGGCTTTCAAAGCCGGTTGGAAATTGCAATTTTAGCTTATAATTTGGCTTATTGTCTAGAACGATTTAACTAGCACCACGCGTAAGTAATTTAAATAGAAAAGAGTCTGATCTAATTGAACTATCTCAAGCTTAAGCGTTTTTCTCACCATTTACAAGTTAGTTTTAATCGGTTAAATGTGATTTGTCGCTCGCTGTATAAGCTTTATGCGCCTGATGGACTTAAACATCGTAAAAATGTTGATCAGACCAAGCTTCCTGATAGTTCTATCTTAGCGATGCTCATTTGGCAAACTGAAATTGGAATTGAATCTCAACGAAGATTCTGTAAATTCTTCGTTGGCTTATCTCATTCTCGCTTTAACCGTCGAGCTCGAATGCTCTTGCCTCTAATTCGTTGTATCCGTCAGGCTTGGAATCAAGAAGTAAAGACAGCTGGAGAATTTTTGATTATTGATAGTTTCCCAGCCTGTTCGCAATTATCGTGTCAAGATCTTTCGGGGCGTAGCTGATATTGGTTATAAAGCAACCGAGAAAGTCTATTATTATGGCTTCAAGGTCCACGCAATAGTAAGCGATGATGGCAATTAGAAGAAGCATTGAAAGCGACTTTTCTTTGCTTAGTTATTACAACGCTGAGAATAATCGAGCAAGAAGTCCAGTAGGCTTTCAACAGCGGCTAGAAATAGCTATTTTAGCTTATAATATGGCATATTGTCTAGAACGATTTAACTAGCACCACGCGTATAATAATATAGTTTTAAATGAGAAGCTTTGGTGGCCAACAAGAAAAGGAAAAAACGACATTAATAGTTATGATGAATTCCCTAGAGCAAGTTGGTGTTATGGGTCTCCAGGAATTGCTAATGCATTATATGATAGTGCAAGTTTACTAAAAGATAGTAAAACTCAAAAAAATGCAGAGAAAGGGATACTAACATTAACGAAGATAGATACTAAAAAGTTAGATTTAAATTCAGCTACAATTTGCCATGGATTTTCGGGATTGCTATTATGTGTTGAAAATATAAATCGAAAGATGCATAATGCAAATTTAAAATATTTTGAAGATAAGATAACAAGTAAAATCATGGAGCTTGCTGATTATGACTATGATTTTATGTTTAGAAATTATGATTATCCAACTCCATTTAAATTAGGATCTAAAGAAATATTTCAAGATGATATAGGCTTTTTGACTGGGTCTACAGGTGTAGTATTAACATTAATTAACAGAAAGTATGAAAATAATGATAACTGGTTAAAAATGCTAGCACTGTATTAGAGAAAATAGGTGAATATTAAGATGGAACTTATAAGATTAAGTAATTTTAAATTAGCCTACTCAGATAAAGTATTACTAAAGAATGTTAACATAAATGTACAATACGATCAGAAAATAGGTCTTATTGGTAATAATGGGGTAGGTAAGACTAGTTTTCTAAGAATTTTAATGGGAGAAAAAGATCTAGCTACAGTTTCAGGTAATATTATAAAAAATTGTAAGCTCATTATGGTTCCACAAATAATTTCATATAGTGAAAAAAGTGGAGGAGAGCAAGAAAAAGCTAGCATTATCAATGCATTGATTCAATTAAAAATGTTTCCTGACTCATTATTATTACTGGATGAGCCTACCTCTAATTTAGATATTAATCAGCAAAAATGGTTGGTTAGTGAGTTAAATAAAGTACATAAATCTATGATAATAGTTAGTCATGATAGGGACTTTTTAAATAAGGTAGTTAATGTTATTTGGGATATCAAGGATAAAAATATTAGAGTTTTTAAAGGAAGCTATTCTCAATATCAGAAAAAAGTAAGGCAAGAAGAAAAGGAAAAAGAAAGAGTATATATAGAAGAAAATAGAGAGATAAAAAAATTAAGACGAGCACAATATATATATAGGGAACGTGCACTACACGCTACTAAGAAGAAGAAAAATATTTCGCAATCAGATTGGAAAATAAAGGATAGTAGTGGAATAGAAAAGAGGCTATTTCGAGTTAGCAAACAGTTAGAAAATAGAGCTGTTGAAAAAAGCCAAAATTTAAAAAAGCCAAAAATATATCATCCTATTACTTTAAAGAATTTTATTAAAGATGAATCCTTAAATCAGAAAGAAAGTTTGGTGAGAATTAATAAGCAGGAAATTAGTATTAAAGGTAAGAGGCTGTTTCAAATTAATAATGAAATCAAAATTGCTAATGGTGATAAATTAGTTCTATTTGGTGAAAATGGTAGTGGGAAGTCTGTTTTTTTAGCACAATTGGTTGAAAAAAAATTAGATTCTTGGAGAAGTTCTAAAGCTAAAATCGGATATTTTAGTCAAAATATATCTTCAAAAGCTAAAGATGATAATACATTAATATCTGAAATTCAAAAGCAAAGTATTTTTGATAATACGACAACAATGCAGCTTTTAGGTGATTTGCATTTAACTAGAGTAATGTCTAATAAAATTAGTACTTTGAGTGGAGGAGAATTAATTTGTTATAAATTAGCTCAGATTTTATTGGGAGATTATAATTTCCTGGTATTAGATGAGCCAACTAATTTTCTAGATATAAATTCTATTAAAGCTTTAGAATTGTTTGTAAAGAAGTATCCGTTTGCTTTAATATTAGTTTCGCATGATCAAAGTTTTGTCAATAATTTGAATTTTAAAACTTTAAAAATTCAAAATAATCAACTTATTAATGAGTTTTATGTAAGAGATGAGCAACCAAAATTTAACAACGATCTGCAATTAATGAAATTTAGATTGAGTCAACTGATTCAAGATGAAGATGTATCAATTAATGAGATTAAAGCATTAAAAAGAAAGATAGAAGAATTGGAGGGATAGAATGAATTTTATAGCTTGGCTAAAAATAAATAGAATACGGGCGTTTATTATTAGTATAATTCTATTATTTTCACAATCTATATCAACATTAAGCATTTATATAATTGATCCTCAAATGAATTCCATCTTAGATAATAATTGGTATTTATTCTTAAAATTAAGCATCATGCATTTTGTATTGGTAGGCTTATCTAATGGAGTTTATAATTATGGAAGGATTTTATTTGTAAATCAGACGCAAGATCTTTTTCATAGTTATAGAGAAAAGATAGTATATTCATTTTACCGAAAAAATGAACATGACTTAGCAAAAATGGAAACTAACTTAACAACTGATAGACGATAATTATTATACTAATATATTTTATTTCTGGTGTGATTTGCTAGATATTTTCTTAATGGTAGGTACGTTGTTTACTTTAGCACCGATTTTAGTATTTTCAACTCTAGTGATTGGTTTTATATCAATTTTATTACCTAAATATCTGAAAAAGTTAAATATTAATGCTACAAATAGGGTCTCTGTTGCCAACAATAGATTTCTTAATACAATTGCAAAATGGGGATCGGGACTTGGTGAATTAAAAAGATATCATGCTAAGAAAATATTTCCTAGAGTTATTGCTACCTCATCAAGTAAATTGGAAGATAGCGAAATAAATAAAATGCGCATTATTACTTTTTCTCAATTTATTCAAGGAATAGTAGATGTTATGGGACGTGTGATAGTGCCATTAATAGCTGGAATACTGTACTTTGAAGGCAAGATAAAATTTGGTGCAATTGTAACAGCAAGTTATTTTGCTAATGATATTTTCAACTCATTATGGGACTTCTCTAATAATATTAATCTGTTAAATTCTAGCTATGATTTAAGAAGTAAAATAACTAATTTGACTAAGATACAGCCTGAACCGACGGATAAAAAGGATCCTGATAAAGTAAAGTTAATTAGATCAATCAATTTAGTTAAGAAATTTACTGATGGAGATAAGATTGAGTATCCTGATATTTGTATAAAAAAAGGAGAGCATATATTACTTACAGGTGTAAGTGGTTGTGGAAAATCTACGTTTATCAAATTATTACTAGGTATAGAAAAACCAAGTGAAGGTGAGATTCAATATCGCAATAGTGAAAATCAAGATATTATTCCTGATTTTGATCGGATTGGTTATATTGCACAAGATGTAACACTTTTTCCTAGCAGTATAAAAAATAATATTACTATGTTTAATGCTCGCTTGAATAGTGAAGTTGATAAAATTCTAGAAAAAGTAGATCTAGATCTTTCTGTTAAAGAAATTGAATCTGTGATTAAGCCTGATAATATTGTCCTCTCTGGTGGGCAAAAACAAAAGATAGTTTTAGCAAGAGAAATAATTGATCCTAAAAGTATAATCTTTTTGGATGAACCTACAAGTGCAATTGATACTATAGCAACAACTAAAATTCTAAAAGTAATATCAGAATTACCATCAACAATTATTATGATTGCACATAATTTAACTCCAGAGCAGAAAGCAACATTTGATAGAGAAATTCACCTTTTCAAGAAAGGTAGTGACGAAAATGACAATATATGATTTATATAAAATTAATCCAATTCGTTTTATTTTTGTCATCATTTTATGTATATTTAATGCTTCAGTTACAATAATATCTTCTTATGCATTAACATGGCAGTTTGATGCAATAAAAAATAAGAATTTAAATCTTTTTCTCTATATGATTTTAATTCAGACACTTATGTTAATTACAGCTTATTTCTTTGGATGTTACCCACGATATATATGGTCCAAGCAGGTAGAAGAATTAAATCATAAAGTTCGTCAGGAGTTATCTAATCATTATTTTGAAACGACAAGCAATATTGCTTTAATGCAAAATCAAATGATTAATGATTTATCCTTAGTTAAAGAAAATTATGCTAATTCATGGCTACAAATTTTCTATAATTCAACAGTTGCAATTGGTGTTTTATTTTCCTTACTAAGCTTTCATTGGAGCATTGGTGTTTTATCTGCAGTAGTTGCATTTATTCAAATTTTAATGCCTAAGATATTAGAGGAAAAATTAGAAAAGGCAGGTCAGAATATCTCTACTGCTAATCGCCAATATCTTAAAAAAATAGGTTATTGGCTTGTTGGAATTTCCGAAATCAGGCGATTTATGGCTGGTGCTAAGTTATTTGACGTTCTTTCGAGAGCATCTACTCAGCCTGAAAAAGCGATTAAAAAAAATCAAATTGTAGATTCAAACTTGGATTTTTTAAATAAAGTAGTCTATTCGTTAGGGGATATGTTAATTTTAATTCTGACAGGTTATTTAGTTATTAAGAAAATTACTCAGTTTGGTTTAATTTCAAGTATTAGTAATTTTAATTGGTTTTTGTTCGGCTCTTTAATGGCAGTATCAAATTTTACGGGACGAATTAAAAGTACAACTAAAATTAATGAGCAAATATTACAAGTTAGAAAAAGTGTAGCTAACGCATCTAACAATCAAGGTAAAACTCCAGTAGCATTTTCGGTTGAGAATTTAGCAATTACCTTTAAAGACAATAAGAAAATAAGATTTCCTAATTTCAAGATTCAAAAAGGAGAAAAAATATTATTAACTGGGAAAAGTGGCATAGGTAAATCTACATTATTTAAAATAATTTTAGGAGAATTACAACCTGATACTGGTAAAGTTGTATACTTTAATCAAAAAGGTAAAGAAATAAATCCAGATTTCAGTAAAATTGGCTATTTACCACAGTATCCAATTCTTTTTCCTACAACTGTTATGAATAATATAACTATGTTTGATTCTACGCTAGTTAATGATGCTCAAGAAGTAGTAAAAAAAGTACAATTAAAAGATGATTTAGAAAAATTTCCTATGGGTCTAAATACAGAAATTAATTTGGACCAAAATAATATTTCAGGTGGTCAAAGACAAAAAATTATATTAGCTAGAGCAGAAATTCATAATAGTAAAATTTTATTAATTGATGAAGGAACTAGTGCAATTGATCAGGCTGGGTCATCTAGAATAATTTCTCAAATTCTTAAAACGAATAAGACTATATTATTCATTGCACATAACTTGGATAAAACTACAAAAGCTATGTTTGATCATGTAATAACATGGGAAAATGATTAACGCTAAAAAAGACGAGAGCTTAATTAACTCTCGTCTTTTCGTCATTAAGAAACTAAATTTTCAATTATCTGAGGCAATATTTTATTCCTTAATATTAGCTCAATTCCTTGATGATAGCTTCCAAGGTCTTCTTAGCTTCATCTTGGATTGGTGTTTCTGGGTGTTCTTCATCGTACTTGTTGAGCCAGTTCAAACGATCTTGCATTCTCTTAGCTAAGGTCTTTTGGTATTCTGGGTCTTCAAGGTGAACTTCATAACCATCAATAGGTAAGTATGATACACCCTTGAAGTTACCGAATGGCTTGAAGTCGCTATCCTTGATGTTGCCGTTAGCCAAGTCTTCGATTAACTTCTTAGTAACTTCCTTAGGAATATCCTTGCCCATGAATGCGTCGGTGTTCAAGCTGTAGCAACTAGCACCACGCTTAGTGAACAATTCCTTGAAGTCTCTGTAGTCACCTGAAACTGGGTAGGCTCTAAATGGGTCTGCAAATGGTTCAATAACCAAAGTATTCATGTCAAAGCCCTTAGGTAAGTTTTCAGCTGAAGTACGCTTGGTTGCTAAAGTACAACCCATAGTAGTTGCCAATACTGGGTCATCGATCTTGATGATTGGAGGTAATGAACCGTCCTTCATAATCCAGAACAATGCAGTAATTGGTGACTTTTCAAAGTCTACACGGTGAGGACTAGTGTAGCGGGTCTTGATAACACGACCGTTGTTGTTACGTAAGTCTTCGGTTACGATAACTTTCTTGCCGTCTTTGTCTAAGGTTACATCACAGTTCATAATAGTGGTGTAGTACTTAGTCTCGTGGTGGCCTGCTGGGTAGTCGTGAGTCTTGTCAAAGTATGAAGGTTCAAGAGCTACTGAAGAACCGTCTTCACGTGAAATAATGAAGGCATCATCGTGTAAAACAGTGATGTCATATTTACCATCGTACATTTCGTGAGTCAAAGTTGACTTACCTGAACCTGACAAGCCGTAGAATGCAAAGGTCTTGTCGTCTTTGTCGTCAAAGTGGAATGACTTTTCACCACCGTGACATGCAGTGTAGCCGTGACGGTGAGCAATTGCCCAAGCTAAGGTTAAAGTACCCTTCTTAAGTTCACCGAAGTAGCGAAGGTTAAAGACAGCGGCACAGTTATGTGGAGCGTCAAATACGCCTAAGCCCTTAGGGTAATCTTCATCTTGAACATTTGGATCAAAGTAGAAGTAAATGTCTGGTTCATCGTAGAACTTTGACTTTTCGTATAATTTTTCAGCTTCATCGTCAAAGAAATGGAAGTTGAGGATGTATGAAAGAAGGTTAAAGGCTTGATCTTCGGGCATCATGATGTGAGCTTTTACAGTGAATGATGGGTCAAGACCTACTAAAACAGTAGCCTTTAAGTATTTTTGTTCATGTCCCTTGTAAATATCTTCACGTAAGTTGCCGTCTAATGCTTCAGCATCTTCATTAGGATTGTCAACGAAGTGACGAGCACTGGCAGTTCTACCTAAAATCTTGCCGTGGTTGTAAACCAATTGAGTTGCACCATGTGGCAAACCTAATTCCTTAGTGTGTAAGATTGGCAAGTCAGTAACAATAACGCCTGATTGCTTCTTAGCTAAGTTATAAGCTTCTGCAACACTGGTTACTTCGTGGACATTGTTGCCGTAAAATGCACTTTCAATAGTGGCACGAGTGCGGCTAAACATTGGATTATCTTTTCTTAATTCATCTTGAGAATAACGTTCTTTTGTACTCATATTAAGTTTTTGTCCTCTCTAGGAAGCTTTTATAAAAACGCTTTCAATAACTTACATAAACTATAGTAACATAATTGTTTGTTAATAACCACACAAATATAAAATTTATGAAACTTAAAAATATACATGAGGAGCTGACATGCGTGACTTTGGTAAAAAATAAATCGATGATATAATGAACGTACGTGCGAAAAAAGGAGACAAAATGGATTCAAATCAACTCTTCAAATATGTCTATGCCAAATATGGTTTGAAATTTAAGCCTGCTGTACCAGGTTCCACTAGCGTTTACGTTTTAATGTCACCAGTTGATAGTGGTTATTTTGCGATGTTATCACGTGGGCAAGGTCAGAGTATATTGGACCTGAAATGTGGTGCAATGGCTGCACTAATAAGAGATTTGCCTGGCTTCACTGATCCAATGAAGATCAAGGCGGCAGATTGGGTTGGGGCAATATTAGAAAAAGTTAGTGAAGATTCACTCAAAAAAGCACTTGATTTTGCTTTTAAACTGGCGATGAATGGTGATGAAGTAAATATCGCCCAGAATCAATATTTTTATATTGCACCAGATAAAGTAGATGACCGCTATCAAGCCCAAGCAATTAAACCAAGTGAAAATCTTTGCAAGAAGCATAACAATAGTCTGGTTCCAGATAGAATTAGAAAGATGCTAGAAATTTATGACTACAGCATTTTGCCCAGTCGTGGCCGAGCTAAGAATTTTTATCAACAGGCTAGGATGATGGCCGACTATGATGATGATTATCCTGAATTTTTTGCCTTTAAGCGTTTTTATCCAACTTATCATGATATGAATACTGGGCAGCTTAGAAGTTACTTTACTTGGCGCAGCAAGATTCGCCAGCATGTTTTTGAAAAAACGAGTACATCCTATGCCTTTGTTTATATTTATGAATTACTGAACAATATTGGTGTTGATGACGCACAAGATGGATATGAAAAGCTGTTAGAATTTGAAGGAAAATATGTGCGACAATTTGACATTAGTATTGATGTATATTTACAAGACTGGCTCAAAGATTATGTTCTTTATTATGATTTAGACGAAAAAATTATTAAGCAGCGCTTTGCATCTGAGATTAAGCGTGATCATGATTATGAGGTTTTACACCATCCAGAAAAATTTACTGCGCAAGAGTTAGCAGCAGTCTTTGCAAAGAAAACGACTTATTGGAATTCATCTAAAGTTATTAATAAGAATGAAAAGTTATTTGTTCAACTGTTGCGTTACGTGTGGCTGGAGCTGCTGGATGCTAAAAAATACGGCATTGCATATTACAGTGCGTTTGTGGGCAAGCCTGATATAATTGAAAAGCCAATCTTTGCAGGCAGTGTTTTTTATCTGCGAAAACAACAAGTAGCTGACCATCAGATTGATGCAGTAAGAAAGTATCATTTTTACCAAGGAAAATGGCAAATTCATTGTGATCAACAAATCAGCCGTCAGCGGGTTAATTTAAATAATTTTCTCCATGAATTAGATAGAGTGGCGCGAACAGAATTTAAACTAGGTCGATCGATTAAGCCGCGATTTATTGATCAAGCTGTACTTAAGGCAATTAACGCGGGGGTTGCTGAATATCGCATTCAAGAAAAAAAGGCGCAGATTGATCAGATTAAGATTGATTTTTCCGATTTGGATCAAATTCGGGCCAATGCTTCGAAGACGCGTGATAGTTTGTTAACGGATGAGGAAAAGCAGCTAGAGCAGGCAGAAGCGCAAGAAGAAGTAGAAAAACAAGCAGATGAAACTGTCAAAGTTGATAATGAATATGGCTTAGATGAAAATGAAATGTTTTTCTTAACTGCATTGCTGATGCAGCAGCCTTGGCAGACCTATTTGAAGCAGCACCACTTAATGGCATCAATTTTGATGGATAATATTAATGAAAAATTATTTGATGAATTCGGTGATGTGGTTTTAGAAAATAACGAACAGGACCAACCACAAGTAATTACCGATTATGTAGATGACTTAAAAGATATGTTTTTGAAGGGATGAAATCATGCCACAAAAAAGAAGAGTACCAAAAAGAATTGCGCAAACTGTCCTTAATTCATTAAAGGGTGGGGTAGTGCCAAGAATAGGGTTACCTTATATTACCGTGGGGAGAAAGGCCGAGATTGAGGCCCTATTACACGATGTGGATGTTATTCAAGAAGGCGGGGCAAGCTTTCGTTTTATCGTGGGTCGTTATGGCTCAGGAAAAAGCTTTTTACTTCAAACGATCCGTAACTATGTGATGGATAAAAATTTTGTTGTTGTAGATGGTGATTTATCACCTGAACGTCGGCTGCAAGGATCAAAAGGACAGGGTTTAGCAACATACCGTGAATTAATTCAGAACTTATCAACTAAGACTAGGCCTGAAGGTGGTGCCTTGACTTTGATTCTAGATCGCTGGATTAATTCAGTGCAGATGCAAGTTTCGCAAGAAACAGGCTTAAATAATGATGATCCTAAATTTGAGCAAGCAGTTGACCAGAAAATCTATGGCGTCATTTCTTCATTAAACGAATTAGTTCATGGTTTTGATTTTGCTAAATTGCTGAACATGTACTATCACGCTTATATGAGTGGTGATGATGAGACTAAGGCTAAAGTAGTCAAGTGGTTCAGAGGAGAATATAGCCATAAGACTGAGGCTAAAAAGGAATTAGGCGTTGATATCATTATTAGTGATAGTGATTGGTATGAATATTTAAAGTTATTTGCGACTTTCTTTAGACAAGCGGGCTATGCTGGTTTAATGATTATGATTGATGAATTGGTTAATATCTATAAAATTCCGAATGCAATTAGCCGCCAGTACAACTATGAAAAGATTTTGACGATGTATAACGATACCTTGCAGGGAAAGGCAAAATACCTGGGAATCATCATGTGTGGTACACCGCAAGCAATCGAGGATCGTCGCCGTGGCGTTTATTCATATGAAGCTTTGCGTAGTAGATTAGCAACTGGAAAATTTGCTCAAGCAGGTGCGCGTGATATGTATGCGCCAGTGATTAAGCTGGAACCACTAACCGCAGAAGAGATGTTGGTTTTAACGGAAAAATTGGCTGACATGCATGCGGGACTTTATGGCTATGAACGGACAATTACGGATGATGATTTAGCGCAATTTATCAAGATTGAATATGCGCGGGTTGGTGCGGATACTAATATTACGCCGCGTGAAATTATTCGTGACTTTATTGAATTGTTAGACATTGTTTGGCAAAATCCACAGACAGATATTCAGACTTTGCTTAATTCAGACCAATTTTCATATGCTAAGTCTGAAACAGTATCTGATAATCAAGAAAAAGATTACACTGAATTTCAAATTTAAGGATTAATTATGGACGTTTTTTCACATTACGCGCCTTTTATTCAAGACTATATTTATGAACATGGATGGCGTACCTTGCGCCCGATTCAGGTGGCTGCAGCTGAGGAAATTTTTGAAACTGAGGATAATGTATTGCTCTCAGCTTCAACTGCATCAGGAAAAACAGAAGCGGCCTTTTTCCCAATTTTGTCGGATATTTATCAAGAGCCGGAAGATTCTGTTAAGGTGCTGTATATTGCACCATTAAAAGCTTTGATTAATGATCAATATGATCGGTTGATCGAGTTGTGCCAGGATGTGGATATCCCTGTTTGGCGCTGGCACGGTGATGTGGCTCAAACGCAGAAGAGAAAGCTGCTCAAACATCCCTCGGGAATTTTGCAGATTACCCCAGAATCACTCGAGAGTTTTATGATTAATAAGCATATGGACATCCCGCATTTATTCGGTGGATTGAAATATATTGTAGTAGATGAACTACATTCATTTTTGCGAAGTGATCGTGGTGGACAGACTTTCTGTTTAATCGAGCGGCTAAGCAAGTTAGCTGGAGTCAATCCAAGAAGAATCGGACTTTCTGCAACGATTGGCAATTTGAAAGAGGCTAGTGCTTTTTTAGGTGCAGGTTCTAATCGGAAAACTGTCGCGCCCAAAGTGCAAAATCAACCTCAAATCTGGCATCTATCGATGGAACATTTTTATCAGACAGATCCCCAAGCTAGCAGCAAAGATTATGATCCAAGCCAGATTGAACCTAAAACTGATCAGGCCCCCGAATTGGCAGATCCAGGAATTGGCTATATTTTTGAACATACGCGTGGCAGAAAATGTTTAGTTTTTACCAATAGTCGAGAAGAGTGTGAGGCAGTTTGTCAGGAGTTGCGGGCTTATTGTGCATATAATCATGAATCCGATCGTTTTATGATTCATCATGGCAATTTGTCACCTGCATTGCGTGAAACGGCAGAAGCAGCGATGAAAGATGAAGATGTCTATATGACAACTTGTGCTACGGCAACATTAGAACTAGGAATCGATATTGGACAACTAGAAGCAGCCTTTCAAATTGATGCTCCGTTTACCGTATCCGGTTTTTTACAAAGAATGGGACGCACAGGTCGCCGTGGCAATCCCCCGGAAATGCACTTTGTTATGCGTGAAGAGCATCCTGAATCGCGGGCAATGTTACCGGAATTGATTCCATGGCCACTGTTGCAAGGGATTGCCTTAGTGCAGCTTTATGCAGAAGAAAAATGGGTTGAACCGCCTGCACCTAACCGCCTTCCCTATAGTTTACTCTATCATCAAACTATGAGTACGCTGGCATCAGGCGGGGAAATGACACCAGCAGAATTAGCTTCAAGGGTATTAACTCTATCGTATTTTCATAATGTTTCGCAAGAAGACTATCGCGTCTTATTAAAGCATCTGCTTAAAACTGGTCACATTGAATGGACTGAAAATCATGGCTTAATTGTTGGTCTTGCTGGTGAAAAAGTTGTGAATAACTTTAAATTTTACGCTGTTTTTCAGGAAAATGAGGAATTCAGTGTGCATGCCGGCAGTGAAGAATTAGGAACAATCGTGAAGCCCCCTCCCGTTGGGGATAAGATTGCAATTGCTGGTCGCGTTTGGGTAGTTGAAGATGTTGATCGCAAGCGCCATCAAGTATATTGCCATGAGGTGAAGGGAAGAATTCCTGCTTTCTTTGGGGACGTGCCGGGGGATATTCAGCCGAAAATTTTGCAAAGAATGAAAAAGGTGCTGACTGAAAAGGGGATGTATCCGTATTTAATGCAGAATGCTCAAGCAAGATTAACCCAAGCACGTGACACTGCCGCCTTGGCTGAGTTGCCAAAGAAGAATCTGATCAAATTAGGTGGCAATATGTGGTGTCTTTTTCCTTGGACAGGGACTTACGCATTTTTAGCATTGGAACGGTTAATTAGAATTAAATGCGGTGAAAAACTAAATATTCGTGGCTTTAATTCTTCTCGTCCATATTTCATGTACTTTGCAATGGATGCCGATGAGGATGACTTCTGGCGGATCATTAATGAAGAAGCACAAAAAGACTTTGATCCCTTAGACCTGGTTTATCCTAAGGAAGTTCCTGGAATTGATAAGTATGATCAATATTTGCCAGATGAATTACTTAGAAAAGAATTTGCGCAGAGCGTTTTGGATATTCAAGAAATGAGACGGTGTGTTAAGGCAATGGCAGAGGACTATCAAGAGAATAAGTAGAATTCTGTTATAATAGAAAAAAACTGATTAGAAAAGAGAATAAAAATGGCTTTAAAAATTAATCAATCTGTTTCTAAAGATGCCCAGGCACGTGATTTGCTTAAGGAATTAATCAAGGTGCACCAAGTTCATCAAGCTTATAATGTGCGTGATTTGACTGATGCCGATGAACAGATTTTGGAGAAAGCATTTAACAAAACACGTCAATTAATGCCAAGAATTACTGCTAAGAAAATTAAGTTTGATGATAAGCAATGGGATTCATTGTTCAACTTATTGATGGCAGAACAAATTGCTTTTGCTCGAGTATTGAGTGAAGGCGATGAAAATTTGACGATTTATGCTCAAGCTAAAAATCAAGCTGAGCAAGCTGCAGCCTTAGTTAATGCACAAATGGTTAAATTGGATAAAAAGTAAAAAAATTCCTGCTCAATTTGGCGGGAATTTTTTGTTAGGCTCAATTTTAAATAGTAACTTTACAAAGGAGACTATAATTTTGTACACTACTTATAAAAAAGAAGTAAGTGAAAAGAGGAGCGCAATGCTACATAATTCAACAGTTGATGCACAAATCAATCATAGATCAATTAGAAAATTTAAAGATGAAGTGCTGAATAAGGAACAATTGGAAACTTTATACACAGTTTTTCAACATACTGCAACGAGCATGTTTATGCAAAATGCCAGTTTGCTTCATGTAACTGATCCTGAACAGAAAAAGAAAATCCAAGAGCTTTGCAATCAGAAGTATGTTGGCGCCGAAGGTGACTTATTTATCTTCATTGTTGATTTGTACCGTAATCAACAAATTCGTCAACAACTTGGCAAAGATGATGGCCGTGTTCATACGACTGATATCTTTTTCCAAGCTATGGAAGATACACTGCTTGCTTTTCAGAATGTGGCTAATGCGGTAGAAAGCATGGGATTAGGCTATGTGCCACTTGGTACGGTGAATGATCATCCTTTGGAGATGCTTAAGACTTTAGATTTGCCAAAACTGACTTTTCCAGTGTTGGGGATGCAAGTTGGTGTGCCAGATCAAGAACCACAATTGAAGCCGCGCTTGCCACTTGAATTTACCTGTTTTGAGGGCAGTTATAAGAAGGATTTTGATGTGAAGGATCTTAAGGGATACGATGATGTAGTGACGACTTATTATGATTTGCGGGATGCTAATCGCCGGATTGATTCATTTACCAAGCAGATTACTGGTAAAAAGCTTGATGATCATGAGACCGATCGGGATCAATTGCCGGAAGAATTGCATAAACAAGGCCTTTGTTTAGATTGGAAATAGAATTGCAACAAGAATAATGCTGTGGTGATTGCACCCGGTGCGTTGTTTTGGTATAATTCATTTGTTGTGAGGTCGCTGAATTAGCTCAGTTGGTAGAGCATCTCCCTCGTAAAGAGAAGGTCGCCAGTTCGACTCTGGCATTCAGCATCAGAGTATTACTAAAAAGCATTATTTATTTTCAATATTGTTAATAAATGATGCTTTTTTTGGTTGTATGAATTACGTTCAATAATGAAAGGAAACGTAGTATGCAGATATGGCAATGTTTTTTCTAAGAAACAACTTAATGAGTTCATGGTGCAAAGTTAATTAGTAAAACAAAAAACTGTATCACTCCAATGACATTAGCCTAGAGTGATACAGTTTTTACATATTACGCAGATTTTTATTGAAAATAATCATTGCGATTACTAGTACTAAAATTGAAGCAGAAGTGGCAAGCGTACTCCAAATGTTACTATGAGAAGTAATCAGACTGCGAATTAGCGCAGTAACACCTAAGCCCAATAGAAAATTGATGCTAGTGTGACCGTGATGACGCAAGGCTGAAATAATCATTGCAGTAAATTCAAAGAAGAGGAAGAAAACGATAATTTCTGACATAATCTCGGAGTTGCTTTCTTCGATCTTAGTTGAAAATAATGATTGGCAAAGTGGAATTAGATCGCGGAATAAGAGTATGATCAGAATAATCCCGAGTAAACCAATTGCGACTACTAGTAGATTCTGTAAAAGGCGAGCAAATTTAGCGGTAAATTTGTTGAAGTTTTTCATGGCTTTAATCCTTTCTTTTTTACCATTATAGAATAAGCAATAAGATTAGGGCTAGTGTGCTAAATATTATGCGTCAAACATGCGAAAGCGCTTTTTCTTTTCTATAATAAAAATAGAAGAACTAATGAAAGGAAAGAATCATGTCGCTTAGAACAAAATTTAATTACATGGCAACTGGTCGTCCTTATAATGATGCGGATCCTCGCCTTGACACCTTGAGAGACCTTGCTACCTTGAAGACCAATAATATTAATAATGAGAATGATCACGCTAAAAAAGAAATATTAATCAAAGAACTCTTTGGTTCAACAGGTGAGCATCCCTTCGTAAATCCTAATTTTCGTTGCGAATTCGGACAAAATATTCATGTCGGGGATAACTTTTATGCCAACTATGACTGCACGATTTTAGATGGTGCGCCTGTTTATATTGGAAACAATGTTTTATTTGGTCCTAAGGTTGGCTTGTATACCAGCAACCATTTATTTGATCCAGCCGAGCGAAAAGCCGGTGGCTGTGTTGCACATTCGATCGGCATTGGTGACAATGTCTGGCTAGGTGCCGGGGTTAGCGTAACTCCAGATACAATTATTGGACGTAATTCAATTATTGGTGCAGGCAGTGTAGTTGTGAATGACATCCCAGATAATGTAATTGCAGCGGGGAATCCATGCAAGGTAATTAGAAAGATTACCGCGACAGATCGTACTGGATTCGATCCTAATAGTGGTCAATTTCTATAGAAAAAAGACAGTAGTTGATTTCAAACTACTGTCTTTTCTGATCATCTTAATCTAGCAACGCCATTCAACGCCGGTCATTTTTACATTCTTTTGAGCTTTAATTAACTCGGCGCCATTGCCGATATCAACGCCGCCATCAAGCAATCCTTCGTCACTCTTTAAGTTGAGGGATGCATTGGCGTAGTCAACCACTAAATTTGGTCCCATCATTGTGGTGTCGTATTTAGAAGTGTAAATATTGATTCCTTGGTTATTTTCAAATTTGATTGGATAATCAGGATCAACTTTGTCTACATAAATAATGGAAAAGTGACTGCCAATTGCACAACCGCCGCCTTTGATAGAATATTTACCACCACCATCGTCGGCGATTAAAATTAGAATTTTATTCAAGATTTCGCGTCTTTTTAAGTAGTCAAGCGCCTTGTCAGTGAATGTAATTTTCATTTCGAACACTTCTTTCTTGTTTCATCTTGTTAACTCAATTATAGTCAAAAAGAATAGTAAATAAATTAATTTAAATCAAAAATGGAGGAAAAATAAATGACTGATAAGAGCCATGATCCAGATAATTTTGATTGGCTGGATTCCATTATTAATGAAGAAACTGACAAACGTGTAAAAAATGAAAGTCCTCAAAAGAAGGATCAAACAAGCGATGATTCTGATAATCATTGGTTTGATTCGATCATCGATGCAGCAGTTGAAAAACGTACTAAGGAAAATGAACGGATTCTGCACAAATTGAAGGAAAAAGAAAATCAAAATAAGTAAAAAGGTGGAAGAAACACACTAGGCTTGGAGTTCTTCCACTTTTTATTTATTCAGTGTAGATAATGATCATTTCCTGCCATTCATTGCTTTCGCCGATGTTGCGAAATTCAAGCTTGAATACCCTGGCGTTTGGATGTTTTTCTTCCCAGCTAGAATAAGCATCAGATGGCATGTCTTCAGTTGATTGATATTTGAAAGAATCAACATGTAAGTCCTTTGCATCAATTGCATTTTCTTCATTAAACATTGCAATCACTTCTTTTCATATCTATTGTAGCCTTTTTTTGCCGGAGGTTAATTTTAGGATTACATAGAAAAAGAACCAGTGTACATCTGCTATAATTAAGAAAAGAATGTTAGTTTAATTTAGCCCATGGGGTAGTATGAAATGAAAAAAATTATCAATCGAACGCTGTTGGATGATCGAGTAAAGGAGAACTATATCTTCATTTCTGATATTCATGGCAACTTAGAAACCTTAGACTTAATCAAGCAGGCAACAGCAGATTTTCCAGAAGCACAATTAGTTGCGGGCGGTGACTATGTTGATGGCCGCGAGCATGTGAAAGAAGTATTGGATTATTTAATTGAACAAAAAAGCGAAGGAGCAATCGTACTACTGGGTAATCATGAGCAAATGTTACTCAATTTTGCGGAGAAGCAGGAACATCAAGATGGCATTTGGTTTTATAACGGTGGTGGCAAGAGCCTAGTTAGTCTGTTCGGCAGTACAGTTTTGCCTGATGAGTTGCGTGATAGTGAGTATTATCGCTTTCTAAAAGGCTGTCCTATTATGTATGAAACGCCACACTTGATTTTTGTTCATGCGGGTGTGCGGCCAGATGAACAGTATAATGATCCGGAAACTTACTCTGAGATAGAGTATGGCTTGAAATTTGACTATGATTTTTACCGTATTTGGGCGCGAGATAAATATTGGTATTCCGATTCCTTATTGAAAATGATGGCTCATAACAAAACGGGCAAAACAATTGTGACTGGTCATACGCCAACAGCTGCTTTAGAAGGAAAATATGATGATGGTCGACAAATGAGGCGGCTATCGATTGATGATTGTATCGTTAGAACAGTGCAATACCCAGGTGAGCCAGCAAGAATTTTTACTGACGGTGGTTCACACTCTGATCCATTGATTTATCCACATAATGATGGGAATGTTGTAGTGCTAGATGGCATGGGTAAAATAGTCCGTGTTTATAACTGGAAGCATCCCCACGGTACAAGATTTGAAAACCAATAAAAAAGCATCCCTTGCGGACGCCTTTTTTCGATTTAGAGATCAAAATTTGCTTAATCTTCGACTTTCTTTGCTTCGTTCATAGCCTTCATGATTGAAGGGTTCTTTGAATGACAATCTTTGATCATTTGTAAATCTTCTTCGCTTAACTTTACTTCGTATTTAGCCATAATTTTATTTCCTCGCTTTATTTTTATGATTACATGTAAACTATAGCACTTACAGCCATAACTGCAATATTTTGTTAATCAATCTTTGGTTAAAAATATAAGCAAAAAATTATCTTTGAAAATAGTAGTAATAAAATCGCTTTCATGATATTATTATATTACAAAAGGTATATACCAAAGAAACACGAGCTCATTTTTAGATTGAAGAGGGAATTATTATGGCTAATAGTAAATCGAGCGGAGGTTTGAATGCGTTTGTTAACAAACACATTATGCCTGTAGCCGCTAAAATAGGCAGTTTTAAACCTTTAATTGCTGTTCGTGACGGTATCGCCATGGCTATGCCGTTAATTATTGTAGGATCATTATTCATGATCATTAATTCATTTCCAGTTGCCGGTTGGTCTGATTGGCTATCAAAAACGGCTGTTCATGGTATAAGCCTGGCACAGATTTTAGCCAAGATTACTAATGGCTCCTTTGGGATCATGGGCTTAATTGCAGCTTTTGGAATTGCTTGGAGTTATGCTAATCAATATAAGACAGATGGTGTTTCTGCCGGAATTGTTTCTGCATCTGTATTCTTCATTTTGACGCCAAGTATTATGAGTGGAGATAAAGTTCCAGTTGAAGGCTTCCCTTACACTTACTTAGGTAGTAGAGGATTATTTGTAGCTATTATCTTTGGTCTCCTAAGTGCATGGATTTTCCAATGGTTTATTAATCATAATATCCAAATTAAAATGCCAGCTACTGTGCCACCTGCTGTAGCTAAGAGTTTTTCAGCTTATGATTGCGCCAATGGTAAATGCGATTACCACTTATTGTGCAATGAACCTAGGCTTAGTTCCATTATGTAATGGGACTGTAATTCCTTGGACAATGCCGCCAATTATTTCAGGTTTTTTGGCAACAGGCAGTATTGCGGGCTCAATGTTGCAAGTAATCAATATTATCTTAGACATTTTGATTTACCTGCCATTTATTGTGGCACTTAATAAACGTCAACTTATAGAAGAGGATAAGGCAGAATAATGGAATAAATTAATAAAAAATTTGTGAGAATTAAAAAAGAAAGAGGAAACTCTTTCTTTTTTCGTTTTGCAAAAGTGTTTCAATATATTAAATGCGAACAAGCTTTTGCACATAGCAAATAAAAATTAAAAATCGCGTTAAATGGCGATCTGATGCGGTTTTGTATCATCTGAATAAATTTACATAAATATTACAATTGTTACAATTTTGTCATACTTTGCAATAGTTTCTTAATCTGCAGGTGATATTCCTGTTATAGTTCTGCAATTTAAGCAAGGTAGTATATGCTGTGTCAATTGAATGGGACGGACGAATAAGGTGAAAATTCGTTACTTATGACTTTTAAAATTTTAAGGAGAGAATTTTTTTGAAAATTAAATCTATCTTAGTTAAGTCAATTGCAGTAACTGCTTTATCAGTTACAGGTTTAGTAGCAGCTAATAACAACACTAATACTGCTCAAGCTGCTATTGTAGAAAACGATACAGATGTTGTAACAGTTAAGAACATTTCAGACAACGCAATCACTGTTTACAACAGCTACAAGAAGCCAGAGGCTACTGGCCAAACTTTGGCAAGCAACACCTCATGGAAAGTAATTAAGACTGCTTACGATGCCAAAGGTCACAAGTGGTATGACTTAGGCAAGAACCAATGGGTTCGTGCTAAGTATGTAACTCGCGGCTACCACACTCAAGCTGCTGTGACCCAAGCTCCAGTACAACACCAAACTCAAACTGAAAATACTAATTCTGCAGCAACTACTACTGCAGCAAATAACACCAACACTCAAACTACTACTTCAACTGTAAGTGGTTCAGAAGCTAGTGCTAAGGAATGGATTGCCGGTAGAGAATCTGGTGGCTCATACGGTGCTTCAAATGGTCAATACGTTGGTAAATACCAACTTTCAGCTTCATACTTGAATGGTGACTATTCAGCAGCTAACCAAGAGCGAGTAGCTGATAACTATGTCAAAGGTCGTTATGGCTCATGGACTGCTGCTAAGGCATTCTGGCAAGCAAACGGCTGGTACTAAAAATAAACCTCTTTTCAAAACTAAATAAAATCAAACTAACTTAAAGGAGGCATGCTGTCAAAATGATAGTGTGTCTCTTTTTGATTTTTTTAATTAAATAATTACGATATAATTTAAATAACAAATATTAATAATCAAAACATACAGAAAGTGGAACAGCTATGAAGCAAAAATTAATTGTGACTTTGTTGACTAGTGTTTGCCTGATGGGGACGGCTAGTGTAATACACGAAACGACACCACAAACGGTTCAAGCAGCAGTTAAGGGAAAAGTTCAGGTTAAAGGAACTAAGAAAGTTAGACTTTATACAAATAAGGGCAAGAAGTCTAAGTATTATGCTGTAGCTAAAAGAGAGTATTCTTATTCTGCTAAAAAGTATTTGAAGCTGGGAAAGAAAAAATATTTGGCTTATAAGATTGGAAATAACTCTCAATGGCTATTAGCTAAAAATGCCAAATTCGTTAAAAAGACTGCTGCAACACAGAATTATGTAACAGCTACAATGAAGATGCCGAGCGGCTATACAAAAGCTAGTTTATTGCAAGCATATAAGGGGAAGCCAAGTGCTAGTTTTATTCAGGCTTGCATGAAAGGAATGGAACAAAACGACTTTTCACGTGTTAGCTCAGGTGAAAGCAAAGCCGATCAAAAGATGATTAATCCTGCTGATCTTTCCGCTAGTGAGCAAAAAGAACTGGCAGAATTCTCTTTGCGCCTAATTAATAGCGCTCGTAGTCAATTAGGTTTGAAGCCGTGGGTTTATAGTTCTGGAGTAGAGTCCTTAGCTAATTCAATTGCGCAAGAATACGAGCAAAATGGCAAGAGTATCAAAGATGGCGATCACTATGTTGCCGGAATTGTACGGGCTTGCAAAAAACATGGCTTAGAATTAAACGATAATTATGTCGAAGATATGGCTGGTTTTTCTACTAATAAGAAGATTATGTCTATGGCTGAAATGAAGCGGAATATTTACTTTGGCTTGAAGCAAATGATCTTTGGCTTTGCAGGAGCTGGGGAAAATCAGCGTAATGATAAGAGCCTTTACCGCGAATGGGAGCATGCCGGTGATTTATTTAATACACAGGGCTCACGTCATGATGGGGACTACAATTATTATGGCTTTAGCATTTCCAAGACTGGCAATATTTACTCAATGCACTTCATTAGTGTGCCAAGTTTTGTTGTAAATTCGAGTGAATACAACAAGAACTTCAAAATTTAACGAAAAAAATATGAAAGCACGCACGACGCGTGCTTTTTTGATAAGATAAAGGAAAAAACGATTTAGCGAGGAAAATATGACAAAAACTTTATATTTAGTCCGCCATGGACAAACTTATTTTAACTATTACCATAAAGTTCAGGGACGTTGTGATTCACCATTGAATGAAAGAGGCATCCGCCAGGTTGAAATGGCCCGCGATTATTTTAAAAAGCAGGGTATTCATTTTGACAAAGCTTTTTCATCAACCCAAGAGCGTGCTTGCGATACTTTGGAAATTATTACTGATCATCAAATGCCTTATACGCGTTTAAAAGACCTACGAGAAAAATGTTATGGCATTTTTGAAGGTCGTGATGAGTTCTTATTGCCTTGGAATTATAATAATCCTAACGTAGACCCAACTATGGAAAAAGACGAAGACGTTGTTGCTAGAATGCACCGTGCAGTAGTCGAGATTTTAAGCGGCTTAGAGGATGGTCAAACTGCTTTAGTTGTAGGACATGGTGATATTTTAGCTAAGTTTGTGCGCGATGCTACCGAGAATAAGAACTTTGGCGGTTTTGGCAATGCTTCAATCGTGAAGCTAACAGTTGATGGTAAAAAGATCCATTTTGATTCATACGTGTGGCCAGCAGAGGGTTTAAAGTAAGACGAAATGGCAATTAATTTATATTTAGTTAGGCATGGTCAAACTTGGTTTAATAAAGGACACCGCATGCAGGGGAGCTGTGATTCAGCGCTAACACCATTAGGCATTAAGCAGGCGGAAGCCGTGCGGGATTATTTTCAAGATCAGGGAATTAATTTTGCTAGAGCATATTGCTCACCCCAAGAAAGGGCAAGTGATACTTTAGAGATTATTGCTGGGCCTGAGATGGAGTATGTTCGATTAAAGGAATTAAAAGAGAAAAGCTATGGCGCTTTTGAGGCACGCAATGTGCTACTTTGGCCGCTGCATCGTTTGGGCAAATTTCGCGTGGAAGATAATCATGAGGTAGTTGAACGAATGGAGCGCGGGATTAACTTGATCATGCGGGATGCACAAGATGGCGATAATATTTTAGTTGTTGGTCATGGCGATAGTTTGTCGCAATACATTAATGAAAAAACTAACCATCGTGAATTTTTAGGTCTGCCCAATTGTTCTTTTGTGCAGTTAACTAGCAATGAAGGCAGTACATTGGAATATGTACGGACTGAATGGCCAGCTAAAGCGGTTAAAATTGATCAAATAACTGGTGAATAGGGGCTTTTATTTTTCTGCATTAGTTTATAATGATAGGTGTGGAAAGATTATAGTACGAGGCAAGAAAAATGGATGAAACACCAATTTTTAGAATTACTAAATTAAATATCAAGGAAAACGATCGCGGTGAATATATCCGTGAAGTTGAAAATAACATGCACAACTCAATTCCAGCTGAAGAAGGAACTTTGTTAATTGGAAGCGCACATGACGATGCTCATGGTGAAGACAATTACGAAATCGAATTGTTCCGGAATAGCTTGGCAGAAGATTTGCACATTGCAGCAGCACATGCCGACAATTTTGCGGAAACTATTAACAAGATTTCCACTGACAAGGAAATTATTGAATTGAAGCCTGAGGTAATTACTACCAAGGCTCATGATGCTTTGAATGACCATGCCGACAACTTTGTTATGCGCTTGGTTAAGGTTGAAGTTAAGCCTGAAGACGCAGAAAAGTTTGCACATGAAGTTAAGAAAGAAATGACCACCAGCATGGCTGCTGAACCAGGCATGGAAATTATGATGTCTGGAGTCAATAAGAAGAACGAAAACGAATGGTACTTCGTTGAAGTTTACTTTGATGACAAGGCTTATGACGCTCATATCAAGTCACCACAATATGTTGAATACATTGAAAATACTGATGGAATGGTGGCTAGAAGAGATGTTAAGGATCTTGTACGTGATACTTTAGCAACTCAAGGTGCAATCGTATTAGATTAAGTTATAGAAGGGATACCGCGAGAGCGGTATTTTTTTATAGGTGAAAAATGGGTCAGACAATTGTATTTGCTCATAGAGGACTGCCGGTGAAATTTGCGGAGAATTCTTTGCAAGGATTTAAATATGCGGTAGAGCATGGCGCAGAAGGCGTGGAATTTGATGTGCATTTAACTAAAGACAAGGTGCCAGTAGTAATGCATGATGAAAAAATTGACCGCACAACTAATGGCACGGGTTACATTAAGGACTATACCTTAAGTGAAATCAGGCGATTTCGTTTAGCTAACGGTGAACCGGTACCGATGTTAAGTGAATTATTTGAAATTCTTCAGGGACAGGATTTGTATGTTAACTTGGAATTTAAGACTAACAAGATTCATGATGAGGGGATTGAAGCCATCGTTTTAGCGTTAGCACAAGAATACCATTTTGTGCATCCCATTATTTTCTCTTCCTTCAATTATCAAACCTTAAAAAATTGCCAGCGAATTGATCCCCACCAACAATATTGCTTTTTAACCAAATGGCCGGTGCCGTTTCCTGAACAGTTTGCGGCTAAGAATCATTTTGCAGCGATCCATCCGCATTGGTATTTACCTAGCAAAGTTACGCAAAGAATTTGGACAGTAGATAAAGTAAGCATAGCAAAAAGGTACTTTAAACTTGGTGTAGCTGGAATTTTTACCAACGACTTTGAATTAATGAATAAGGTTAAGAAGTCACAAAAGTTATAATCGTAAAAAAACAAATTAATTTTATAATTCATAAAAGAAAGATTCAGTATCCTTCGAGCAAATGTAGGTATTTTTAAAAAAACAAAACTTTTTTGAATTTTTTCTTGCTATTTTTTCTTCATTCCCCTATAATATTATCTGTTGAGTGATCGAGAGGTCATTCAAATAGAACCAATCAAGTAAAAGGTTTGAAGATTGGGTTATAGCCAAGTGGTAAGGCAATGGTTTTTGGTACCATCATGCGCTGGTTCGAATCCAGCTAACCCAATAGCAAGGTCAGGCAGTGAGCCTGATCTTTTTTATTCGTTTCGGATAATTCATGTTATAATCTGTATATGAAAAGAAGCCAACGGTCGCAATCCGTTGACTTCGATCGTAGTTTCAGATAACTGTTGGTTTAGCTAATCCTTGCGATTAGCTTTTTTGTTATCGCATAGGCTATAGCCAAATTGATAGCTAATTTGCCTAAAGCACCTAGAACGATGCTGATTGCAATAGCCCAAGCTACCACGGAGCACTAAACCTCCAAACTATCCGGTTATGCATAACTCTCACCTCCGTAATTTCAAAATGTGTGAGGGGTGGTTAGTTATGCTAAAACTACTAAACACAAATAGTTGCAACATATCCATGTCTATAAAATAGTATATCAAAATTAAATTATAAAAAACACGTGTTCATTGCAAACGCGAGTTTTTTATCTTTCTTAAAGTCTTTTACAAATTCTAACGATTTAGTAAAGATAATTGCATTGTCAAATAATATGCATATAATAAACATGAAAATTGAAAAAGCAAATAAACTGTTAGGTGAGGCTCCTACGTGAACACAAGCTATCGCCCGGAAACATCCAGAGATGCCAACGAGTAAAATAGTTCTTGTCGAGATAAGGCGAGATCCAGATAGCTAGCCTGTGCTTACGTCACGTAGTGTCAAAACTGAACGACGAGGAAACATCGCTTAGATAAGGAGTTAATACTAATTGGTATTAGCTCCTTTTTAGTTTGTTTGCATGTTTAATCAGAAAGTGGGATTAACATGGCAAAAAACAAGTTGTTGATGAATAAGAAGACAGCCGATACAGAGTTTGTTAAGCAGATCGCTAGGCAAACTCCCGAAGAAGCGTTAAAGACGCTACATAGTTCGCTAGACGGTCTGTCTTCGGCGGAAGCTAAAGAGCGTTTAGAGAAGAATGGTCTTAACGAAGTTGCGACCAAGAAGCACAACACGAAATTGCATTTCTTCATTGAATCATTCTTCACTCCTTTCACAATGGTCCTGTTGCTGCTAGCAACGGTGTCGCTGTTTACCGACTACGTCTTCGTGCCGGCAGATCAAAAGGACCTGAGTACTGTGATCATTATGATTACGATGATCATCATTTCTGGATTAACATCCTTTATCCAGAATGTGAAAACTAATGACGCAGTTGAAGACCTCTTAAACATGGTGTCTGTAACTACCAATATTCGTCGCAATCAAAAGGACGAAGAAATTTCTACCAAGCAAGTAGTTGTCGGCGATATTATTAATATCCACGCTGGGGACATGGTGCCAGCAGATATTAGATTGCTCAAAACTAAAGACTTGTTCTGTTCATCAAGTTCTTTGAACGGTGAATCAACGCCTGTGGAAAAGATTGCGACTAAGAAGCCCGATCAAAAAGACATGGATCAATATTTGGACTATCCTGATGTAATCTATCAAGGAACAACTATTGTGTCAGGTTCAGGTGTTGGCGTTGTTTTGGCCACCGGTGAACAAACTGTCTTTGGTCGTTTGGCTAAGGATATTTCAAACAACGACGTTAAGGAAACTAACTTCGATGTTGGTATCAAGAATATTTCTAAATTATTGTTAACAATGACCGCGATCATTGCACCTTTAGTTTTGGTCATCAACGGTTTAACTAAAGGTAACTGGCTCAACGCTTTGCTGTTTTCGATTGCCACAGCCGTTGGACTTACTCCAGAAATGTTGCCAGTTATTGTTACTAGTAATTTGGTTAAGGGTTCGCTAGAAATGTCCAAGCACGGCACCATCGTTAAAAAGATGAACTCCATCCAAAACTTCGGTGCCGCCGACGTGCTTTGTACTGATAAAACCGGTACTTTAACCCAAAACAAGGTTGTATTGGAACGGCACTACAACTTGGATATGAAGGAAAATCCACAGGTTTTGCGCTTGGCTTACTTGAACTCGTACTTCCAAACGGGGATGCACGATTTGATGGACCAAGCCATCATCGATGCCGCTAGCGATGAGCTAGATGTTAATGAAATTAAACACGACTACACTAAGGTTGATGAAATTCCATTCGACTTCAAGCGCCGTCGCATGAGTGTCGTGGTCAAGCGCCACGGCGATGGTCGTATCCTGGTAACTAAGGGTGCTGCCGAAGAAATGCTTGCTTGCTGCAATCGTGTGCAAGTTGGCAGTCACATCAACGATTTAACTGATGATTACAAAGAAAAAGTTTTAAAGCACATTGAAGATTTGAACAAAGATGGTTTGAGAGTTGTTTTGTTAGCTTACAAGAACAATCCTGCTCAAGCCGGTGAATTCAATGTTAGCGATGAAAAAGATTTGATCCTAACCGGATTCTTGGCCTTCCTTGATCCACCTAAGGATGACGTTAAGGACGTGCTTAAGAAGTTAAAGCAAGACGGTATTACCGTGAAGATTTTGACTGGTGATAACGCTGCTGTAACTAAGAGTGTTGCTTCAAGAGTAGGCTTGAACACCAAGTATATTTATAGTGAAAAAGACTTTGCTGGTAAGAGCGACGATGAAGTTAAAAAGATGGTTGAAGAATGTAGCCTCTTTGTAAAGCTTTCACCAGAGTCAAAGGCTAGAATTATTCAGATTTTGAAGGAAAATGGTCACACGGTTGCTTACATGGGAGACGGTATCAACGATACGCCAGCTATGAAGAAGGCCGATGTAGCAATCTCAGTTGATACGGCTGTTGATATTGCAAAAAAGAGTGCGGACATTATTTTGCTGCACAAGAGTCTCCTCATCTTGGAGCACGGTGTCAGAATCGGCCGTCAGATCTTTGCCAACACGATGAAATACATCAAGATTACGTTGTCATCTAACTTTGGTAATATTTTATCGATCTTGGTTGCTTCATCATTCCTACCATTTTTGCCAATGCTTCCAATGCAATTGTTGATTCTAGACTTGATCTATGGGACATCTTGTTTGTCACTTCCATTTGATAGAGTTGGTGAAAAATACTTGGAAGTACCACGTAAGTGGGAGACAAAGAAGTTGCCTAAGTTCATGTTCTTCTTTGGTCCGACATCTTCAATCTTTGATGTCATTACGTTTGCCTTGCTTTACTTCTGGATTTGTCCAAGTACTGTGGGCACAAGTTATGTGGCTGCTACTCCAGGGCAAAAGGCTGTCTTTATGGCCATCTTCTGGAGTGGCTGGTTCATCGAATCACTCTGGACACAAGAAATGGTTATTCAAGCATTGCGTGATCCAGCCGTTCCATTTATCCAACAACATTCTTCACCAGTTGTCATGCTCGCTACGATCGGTGCAGGATTGATCGGTACTGCAATGCCTTACATCCCAAGCTTGGCTAAGGTAATGAAATTCGGTCCGATCCCAGAATATTATGTTCTGGTAGTTCTTGTACTTTTGACTTTGTACATTGCATTGACTACGGTGATTAAGCACTGGTACATGAAGAAAGAGAAGTTCTTGATTTAATGAAAGACTATAAAAAGATACTTAATTAGTTGCTTTTAATATGTGGGATTATTAGTTCTATCTTTTTACTGTCAGAGGCATTGCCGATATTTCAAGCTTTTTATATCAAATCATATCCAGTGGATTTTACTATCTTAATAGCTGATATAGCTTTGACAGTGGCTTTACCGATTTGTCATATTTTCAACGTTTTAGAATATTAACGATTGTTTGGGTGATAGTTTTAATTATTCTTTTGCTGATAAAGTGTCAGGCAATGTATCCGCCTGTTACGGTTATTTATAGTATTTATGCTTTGTTAATTATTGGATTTAATGTGCACTTTAGATATCAAAATTAATATTTCCTTTGACAAAGATTAAAAAGACTCCTATATTTGAATTAATTTAGTTCAGATATAAGGAGGAAAAATCATGGTCGACTTAACAAAACATATGAAAAAAGGCTTGGCTGAACAAAAGCCAGGGCAGATTTTGGCCTTTGCAGCTTACATCAACAAAATTTCGGACATCGTCAAATTCACGATTGGTGAGCCTGACTTTAACACGCTAGAGCATATTAAAAAAGCGGCTGAAGCCAGCATTGCTAATAGCCATTCACACTATGCGCCATCTAACGGGACTCCAGGTTTGCGTAAGGCAGCAGCCGACTTTTTAGCTGAAAAATATGGGCAAAAGTATGATCCAAGCGAAATTCTGATCACCAATGGGGTAACGGAATCGATCTATGACTTTTTGACCGCGGTGCTTAATCCGGGCGACGCTGTTTTGATGCCGACACCGATTTTTCCGCTTTATATCGGGGATGCACTATCAATGGGCGCAACGGTTGAACAAATCGACACGTCTGATGATGGCTTCAAGTTAACGCCGGCTAAGTTGCAAGCAGCTTTGGATAAATATGGCGATCGAGTTAAGGCATTGGTGATGAACTATCCGACTAACCCAACAGGCGTTATGTACTCGCAGGCTGAGCTCGATGCGCTAGCTGATGTGGTGCGCGACAAACCAATCTTTGTTCTTGCCGATGAAATTTATAGCGAATTGAATTATGATCAGCCACATGCTTCGATGGAAAAGACTTTACATGATCAAGTTGTTTTAATGAATGGCGTGTCAAAAGCTTGGGCAATGACTGGCTATAGAATCGGTGTGGTAGCTGCGCCTAAGCCGATTTTGGATCAACTGGCTAAGATTCACCAAGCAATCACAACGACGGAACCAACGCCAATGCAGGATGCAGCTGAAGAAGCACTAGGCAATGGAATGAACGATGCACAGCCGATGAAGAAAGAATTCCAAAAGCGGCGTGATGTGCTTTATGAAGGATTAACCAAGTTAGGCTTTGAATGCGTTAAGCCTAAAGGTGCCTTCTACATTTTTGCCAAAATTCCAGCAGGCTTGGAACAAGATGATACCAAGTTTATTTATGACCTGGCTGAAAAGGGGCATGTTGCTGTAATTGCGGGCTCATTTTTTGCTAAAGGTGGAGCAGGATATATTCGTTTGTCTTACGCAACGTCGATGGATCAGATCAAAGAAGGCTTGAAACGACTAGAAAAATATGTCGCAGAAAATAAGCAATAAGTGCAAATAAAAGGGACCGATGTTATGTATCGATCCCGTTTGAAATCCAACTAATTATTCCTCGTTATCAAATGGATAAGTCATGCCCCAGGCAGTTCTAATACTGGTTAAAATATGGGCGATCATGCGAGATTTTTCTAATTCGCCTTCGTCATGACCTTGTTCAATATACTTTTGAAAATCAGTGACTTCATATTCAAGTGCTTGGTCAGCCTCTCCAGCAGTCACTTTATCATAGCTTTCTTCATGGGCACTCTGGGTGTAAGTAATGTCCGCTTCAGTGCCGCGTGGGTATTGATTGATTTCAAAATAACCTTTGGTACCCGAAACTAAACCACGCTTAGGCTGCTTAGCCCGCATTGAGAGGGACATCACTGCCATTTGACCTTTTGAATTCTTCAAAATGATGCCGCTTTCTTCGTCAACGCCAGTTTCAAAGAATTTTACCGTGGTATTGATACTTTCAGGATATTCATCCATGAAACTAATAGCAAAAGCTGTTGCATAGCCACCAATATCCAGCAATGCACCACCAGCAAGGTCTTTATTAAAGAAGCGATTCTGCGGATCGTAGTCCTTGAGTGAGCCAAAATTAATTTGGATCATTTTAATTTCGCCAAATTTGCCCGCCTTAATCAGGGCTTGCATCTTTGGGTAGATTGGCATGTGATAAAGGGTAAAACCTTCCATTAAGATTAGTTGCTTCTCTTTAGCTAATTGAGCTACCTCATCAAATTGGCGCGCATTGATGGTAATTGCTTTTTCACAAAAGACGTGCTTGCCCGCATTGAGGGCCTTCTTAATGTAATCGTAGTGGAAAGTGTGCGGGGTAGCGATGTAGATGATATCAATGTTAGGATCGTTGATCATTTCATCAGGATTAGTGAAAGCATGTTGCACGTGTTTTTCTTGGACAAAGACATGCAGTGCTTCTTCATTGGGATTGGCGGCAGCATAAATTTCGCCGTTGACTTTGTTCAAAGCATCAGCCATATCATGTGCAATCCAGCCAGTACCAATAATTCCCCAATTAAATTTTTTCATGATCATTACCTCTCTTAAGTTCAATAATTTTTCCATCTTTTTCGGTAATTAATGAAGTAGCTAAGTTTTCAAATAGTGAAGAGCTGACTACGCCATTTTGTAAACAAAGTTGACGATTAAGTTCAGTGATATTGTGCCAATCTTCGTTAAAAACATCGATTAAGTAGTTGCCCAAAGGCGTACGGGCAAATGCAGCTACTGAACTATCTTGTCGAATCTTACTAGTTAAATGTAAACTGCTTAAATACTTCTGTACTTGATTAACACAAGGCGGTGCCACTTCAAGACAAAGTGGAATTTTAGGATTCAGAATCGGTTGTATCCTTTCACTGGGTAAGAGTAGGATAAACTGTTTGGCAATTTGTGCTGCCTGTTTTTCAAAAAGATGAATTCCACCCAAACTTTTTAGAACATTAAAATTCTTATCAATACTATCACAACCATCAAAAGCAATATCGATCTTAGTCGCTGCAGTAGAAGGAAGAAGCTCTAATCCGAGTTCTTGGCACCTAAAGCGAGTAAGTTCGGATGGAGAATATAATGTGATGTCTAAGTTATGCTGTGCAATCGCTTGAGCTAACTTAAATACATTGCTTCCGCCGCCAAGAGAAATAGTCATTTTCGGCTTGATTTTACTTAAAGCGAGGTCACTTATCGAATTAATTTTCATTTTATTTTCTCCTGTGAAAATTATTTACAAATACATACTACCTTGGTAAATGATTTTCGTCAATCAAAATATAAATTTATTTTCTTTAAAAATAAAATTGTGAAAATTAATTACATTGATGATATAATTTTGGCACAGAAAAGGTGAGAATGATGACTAAAATTATCGATACAATCTATAGCAAATTAGCGACAATGTCAGCCAGTGATCAGAAGATTGCTCAAGTGATCTTAAAACAGCCCGAACAGGTGGTAAATTATACAATTTCAAAATTAGCAACTGAAGCTGAGGTGAGTGATGCTTCGGTGACGCGCTTTTGTCATAATTTAGATTTGACAGGTTTTCATGATTTAAAAATTCAACTAGCTCAGAATGCAACTGAAAGTGTGTCACTTCAAAATATGTCACGTGATGATGCTAGTGCTAATTTGGAATTAATTGAGAAAAATAAAGTCGCCGAGATTAAGGCGACTTTGGAGAATGTGACTGAAGCCAAATTAGATCAGGTGCTGCATTTTTTGACTGAAAGCAGAATTGTGCAGGTTAGTGCGGAGGGCGATACTTATCCGGTGGCCGCTGATGCAGTGTATAAGTTTAATCAGATTGGCTTGTTGGCAATTGATTCGGGTGGCACGATTGAAACGGCAATTGCGCAGACAATGAACCTGAGTAAAAAGGATTGCTTGTTGGTGATTTCGAATTCAGGTGAAGCAGCGGGAATCATTAAGCAAATTAAGGTAGCCAAACAAAAAGGGATGCCGGTGATTGCGATCACCAATCGCGATGATTCACCGATTGCGCTATTAGCTGATGTGCATTTAAAGACAGCAGTGCGGCAGACGGTGATGCAATCGCAGTATTATTTCTCACGCGTGGCAAGTATGACAATGATTGAGGCATTATATTTGTTACTTATTGCGGGGGATGCAGGGCGAGTTGAGCATATTAAAGAACATGAAGCAATTATTTCTAATCAAAAAATCTAAGAGCTTTAATTTTTTTAAGCGAACAAGTGTTAAAATTACCTTTTCTTAACACACATAAGTTCTGTCATAAATCAATAACTTGTTTAAAACTTCACAAAAATGTAATGTTTTGAATCTTAATTGTAAAAGTCCGGTAACTACAGTTTAACAAATAAAGGGTAGGGTATTACTGGTGATTTTAGGAGGTATTCTTAAAATCACACACACGAGTCGATCCTGTTTTTAGTAATCGGGTTCGTAACATGCTATAATTATTTCACAAGCAGAAGAAGATATAACTTACTGCTTAGGATGAATTTCTGTTTCAGAAAGGAAAGGCCACATAATTATGAGAAAGAATACAAGAATTGTAAGTATGGCTGCTGCCGCTTTGTTGGCAGTTGCTCCTGTAGCAGCTTCAGCTGTTCCAGTTAACGCTGCTATTAGTTTAGGTACAGTAACTAACACTACTGGTACTACAAGTACTACTACAGCAACAACAGCAAAGCCAACAGATAGATCATACTTTACATATGGCAATCAAGTAATTGATGCTGCAAGTACTACCGATAAAACAGCTAATGTTGTACCAACTACTATTTCTATTAAGGCTAAAGATACTGTAGCTAGTGTTACTAAGGCAATTAATGATTTAGGATTAGTTTTCTTTAGTACGAATAATGCCAGTGGAGAAAAAGTTAACCTTAAAGATAGTGAAGTTGCTGCTATTCTTAAGAATGCAGGTGTAACTCTTGATAAAGATAACAAGAATATTACTGCGGTACCAACTAGTGATTTCAATCTTACTTTAACTGGTACAGGTTCTACTTCTACGCAAACAGCTACTGTTCAAATCCCAGTTGTAGTTTCAGGTTCAAGTTCAACTACAGATACTACTCAAAATCCAGTGATCAATTGGTCATTGAATGGTCAAAGCAAGGGGAGTGTTAATGGTCAAATATTCCAAGTAGCTGTTGGTTCACAATTTAATCCAACTAATTTTGTAAATAGTAATGGTGAGCCAGTTATTATTTCAGCTGTACAAAACAGCAATAATAATACAGCTGCTTCACTAGAAGCAACTTCAAATCCTGTTAATACTTCAGAAGCAGGACGTTACTATAATGTAACTTTAACTGCTACTGGTTTAACTGGTAAGAAGACTACTGCAACATACACTGTTTTAATTACTTCAAGCCACAAACAAGCTCTATATGCTAATGGCGCAAGCTCAATCGCAACTTACCACATTTATGGCATTAATGTAAGACCAGCTTCAACTACTTTCAAAGATGGTGACACTGTTTACGTTGCTGATCAAACTAGAACCCTTAACAATGTATCATACTCACAAGTTTCAACTAAGTCTAAGTCAGATGCTAACTCAAGCAACATTTGGGTTAAGACTTCATCACTTGTTAAGCCAGCTGGTGACACTAACACCAAGACTTTGCCAGTAATGGTTGATTCAAGAGCTTATGACAAGAACGGTAACTACTTAGGTCACATGTACTACGCTTACAACGACATTGAAATCGTTCCAACTGTTGTAACTATCAACGGTAAGACTTACTACAAGGTGGCTAACAAGGACGAATACGTTCGTGTAACCAACATTACTGGTAACCAACGTACTTTGAAGCACAATGCCTACATTTATTGGTCATCATACCGTCGTACTCCAGGTACTGGTAAGATGTACAGAGGTCAAACTGTAACTACTTACGGTGGTCAAATGAGATTTAAGAACGGTAAGAAGTACTACAGAATTGAAGGCTGCAGAAACAACAACAAGCGTTACATCAAGGCTGTAAACTTCTATTAAAAAGTAGAATAATTTAACTGAAAGAGTCGATGCATTTGCATCGGCTTTTTTCGTGTCTAAATTTTTAAATTTCTGAAAAAAATTTGCACTTTTTTGCGTAATAAATAGTGGAGGGTAATTTTCCTACTTAAGAAAAAGAAAAGAGGTAAAATATGAGGAGAAGAATTAATCGATATCCTCGAATTACTAACGACTTGGTATTCGGTCATGTTATGAGCAATAAAAAGAATTGTCTGGAACTGCTACGTCGGATGTTTCCTGAATTAAAATTGACAAAAGTTAATGTCATTACCCAGTATGACGGCAACATTGGACTAGAATCCAAAAACATTCGCTTAGATATCTGGGCACAAGATGATCAAAGTCGAGTGTATGATATTGAGATGCAAACAACACGTAAAAATGATCTAGAAAAACGGATGATGTACTACGCAGGGATATCAGCCTGCAGAAGGATATCGACTACTACGTGAATAGCGGAAAATGGGTCGAAGACATGAATAAGCTAGAATATGAGATGAATGAAGTTGCTAAAAGAGCTGCAGAAAAAGCGATTAAAGAAGCTAAAATAGTAGATGCAAAAAAGTTTATTGGCTATGCCAAAAATCATGGTACTAATTTAGAAAATACAATCCAGGAAACAATGGATATGTATGATGAAGTTCTTAATCGTAATGAAATCACTAAATTAGTGAACGAAATCTATCAGCAGAATTAGCTAAATAAGATAATTTTGGAAAATTTCCCTCTAGAGTACTACTATCAGTAGTGCTCTTTTTTATATAAAAAATATATTGCTGCTTCGCACTAATCAAAAGCAAATTAATTGAAATATCTTATTAAAAGATAAATAATGTAACCAGTTACAATAACTGCTATTACTTAAAAACGACAATTATTGCTGCATTATTAGGAGGTCAGGCTATGTCAAAAAAGAAAATCATTATTGTAGGTGCATCCCACGGCGGCCAAGAGGCAGCTTATGAAATTTTAGATCGTTATGATGATGTAGACGTTACGATTTATGAAGCAGGCGACTTCGTTTCCTTTATGTCTTGCGGAATGAAGCTATTCCTTGAAGGAAAAACTACAGGCCAAGACAACGTTAGAAACTTTACTCCTGAAGATCTAGCTGAACGGGGTGGTAAAGTTGTTAATAACACAGCAGTAACAGCTCTTGATCCAGCTAAAAAGACGGTTACTGTCAAAAACGTAAAAGATGGTACAACCAAAGAAGTTAGTTATGATAAGCTAATTATTTCTTCAGGTGTTAACCCCGCAAGTTTGCCTCTTCCTGGAGCAGACCTGAAAAATATTATGTTGATGAGAGGCTATGATTGCGCTACAGAGATCAATGCAGCTGCTCAAGATGAAGCTATTAAAAATGTTGCAGTTATTGGTGCTGGTAACGGAATTGCAGCTGCCGAGGTTTTCGCTAAAGCAGGCAAGAATGTTACTTTAATTGACGGTGGGCAAAAACCACTAGAAAATTATTTGAATGATACTTATACTAGCTTATTTGAAAAAGAATTGACTGATCATGGTGTTAACCTGGCTATGAACACTAAAGTTACTGGCTTTGTTGGCAATGGAAAGGTCAATGCAGTTCAGACTGATAAGGGTGATATTACTGCTGATTGTGTCATTATTACAGTTGGTATTAAGCCAAATACTGCTTGGTTGAAAAACACGATCGATCTTTATGACAATGGCTACATTAAGGTAGACAATTACTTTAGAACCAATGTAAAGGATGTCTATGCAATTGGGGATGCAATCTTCCCGTTTAGCATTCCAGCTAACAGAAGAGTACCGATGCCATCTGCCATTGCTGCACGGCATGAGGCTCAATATGTTGTTGAGCACTTATTTGAAGACAAGCCAGAACGTGTCTTTAAGGGCTTAGTTGGTGCACAATTGCTTGAAGCCTTTGATTTACATGCAGTAACAACAGGACTCAGTGAAAAGAATGCCAAGCGAGCAGGAATTAATGCAAAAGAAACAGTCTTAAAGAGTTATCTTCGTCCAGACTATATTCCTGAAAAAGATAATCCTACTTGCTATATTGCTGTTGTTTATAATGAAGACAGCCACCAAATCTTAGGCGGTAGCGTACTTTCATCATATGACATTAGTGGCCAAGCCAATGTTTTGAGCTTAGCTATTAGAAATAAGTTGACACTGGAAGATTTAGCAGAAGCAGATTTCTTCTTTTCACCAACTTATGACAAGCAATGGAGTCTGGTAAATCAAGTAGCACAAAAGGCATTAGGCTTAAAATTAACTGTTTAGATATAAATCAATTTTTAAATTTTGAGAAGAGGTCGTCATGGCTTCTTCTTTTTTTGAAAAAAGTTTCAAAAAAGTCTTGCATTTGATTTGGATTTTCGTTATTATAATTAAGTCAGCTAACGGAGGAGTAGCGAAGTGGCTAAACGCGGCGGTCTGTAAAACCGCTCTCTCTGAGTTCGGCGGTTCGAATCCACCCTCCTCCATTGTTGAACGACAAGTAAAAAGTTCAGCTGGTATTGGGTTATAGCCAAGTGGTAAGGCAATGGTTTTTGGTACCATCATGCGCTGGTTCGAATCCAGCTAACCCAATAGTTCTAAAAGAACACCCAACCCGAAAAAAGAAACGTCCTATGTGACGTTTCTTTTTTTGCCATTTTTGTATACGTATTGATTATAGCTATTATACGGAAAAAGTATTTGAAATTTCTTCCGTATTAGATATACTTGTAAAATGTAAGTATTAAACAAAAAGTAAGTAAAGGGTGAGAAGATTGAGACGTAAAAAATGGATTTTTTCAGGAGTGATGACAGCAGCTGCCGCATTGGTGCTGGCAGCTTGCTCTAACAATGGCAGCAATGCTGCACCGACTAAGACAATGAATACCTCTGTCACAAATGAAGTTTCAACTTTAGATTCGAGCAAGTATGGAGATACGACTAGTTCAGAAGTTTTGCAGAATTCCATGGAAGGTCTTTACCGTTTTAATAAGAAAAATCAGCCAGAATTAGCTGGTGCGACAAAAGTTGAACGTTCTAAAGACCAGAAGATCTATACTTTTACCTTACGCAATAATGCTAAGTGGTCTAACGGTGATCCAGTTACTGCGCAGGATTATGTAACGGCTTGGCGCAGAACCGTTGACCCGAAAAATTCATCTTTAGATGCCGATTCTTATGCCATTATCAAAAACGGTGAGGCAATTTCTCAAGGTAAAGCACCGGTAAATTCATTGGGAATCAAAGCACTCGGCAAGTATAAGGTGCAAGTTACATTAGCTAATCCAATTCCATATTTGCCACAAATCTTAGAGGGTGCACAATTCTATCCTCAGAATTCTAAATTGGTTAAAAAGTTAGGCTCTAAGTATGGGACTAGCAGTAAGAATCTAGTTTACAATGGTCCATTTACCGTATCTGGTTGGACAGGTTCAAATTTGAAGTGGACTTACAAGAAAAATCCAACTTACTGGAACAAGAAAATTGTTGATTTGAATAAAGTTAACGTACAAGTGGTTCAAACTCCTTCAACTGGGGTTAACTTGTTCAGAAGTGGTGAACTTGATTACACGACATTGACTTCTGATTTTGTTAAGCAGTATCAAAATAATTCTAGCTATCATACCAAAGTTACGCCAACTAATGGCTATCTTTCCTTCAACTTGAAGCGTAAGAGTACAGGCAATGTTCATATTCGTCGGGCCATTAGCCGGGCAATTAATAAGCAACAGTTAGTCAAGACCGTTTTGCATCAAGGCAAGGTGTCAAATGGAATTGTTGCCGCAAACTTTATTACCGATCAGGCAACTGGCAACGATTACCGCAAGGATGCTGGCGACTTGGTTACCTATAATGCCAAGGAAGCTAAAAAGGAATGGCAACTTGGTTTGAAGCAATTGGGTAAGAATAAGCTAACCTTAGAATTGCTTACTTCAGATATTGACGATGCTAAGCGCGTGGGTGAATTTATTCAAAGCAATTTGATGAAAAATTTACCTGGTCTAACTCTACGGGTACGGTCAATTCCTTTGAAGTCACGGCTATCTAACACAACTAATCACAATTACGACTTTGTTTACGGAACTTGGCAGCCAAGTTATGAAGATCCAATTGATTTCTTGACAGTTGGTGGTTTGTTTAATTTAGCGCCAGATTATCACAACGCCAATTTCTGGAAGCAAATTGACTTGGCTCGTTCAACTTATGCCACTGATCCGCAGAAGAGATTGAATGCCTTAGTTAACGCTGAAAAACAATTAATTCAAAAGGATGCCTTTGCGGCACCACTATTCCAACAAGGTACGTCATACTTATTGAATAAGAGAGTGAAAGGTTTCCAACTTTCTCCTTATGGTAATGTGGCTTATTACTGGAATGTTAAAATGAAATAGTATAAGAAGCTAGGAATCGAACCTAGCTTTTTTGATGAGCAAAAATACAACATAAATTGAAGAAAATTAGTACAATAGTAATCGGTTTTTACGAGATGAAAGGATAATGGATGGCTAGGATAATTAGAGTAGGGGGATCTAGCAGTTCAGTCAGTTGGCACGAGGCTTTAAAGGATTTGCGTGCCGATGATGTGTTGATGCTGGGCCCCGGATATTATTATTTGCCGCAGGGCATCACACTAACAGATATCACAATTAAGGGAACAGGCTCTTTGCCAGAAGACACGACTATTTATGGCTATATTAGTGTTTCAGAAGATAGTCGTTATGTAACTTTAGAAAATTTATGCATTGATACAACTACCGAACATAATAGCCTATCTGTACCAGTAGGCGTTGATGGCTATTTAACTTTGCGTAATTGCTTTATTAAGGGCACGGGAACTGATACAGCAGCTATCGCGGTTAATGGTAAGATCACGTTGGAACTTTATTCAACCAAAATTGTTAACGGTTCAGTTTCCATGTATGACCATGCCAATTTCCGTTTGGAAATGAATGATTCAGAAATTGATTATTTCTCGGACAAATATTGTGCTTTGGCAATTGAAGGCGAAGGAACAGCAATTGTAAATAATTCAAAGATTCACGGCAGTATTAATACTTTTGCCAAAACGAATGCGGAGTTGGATCTTAATAATTCGGAAGTAGATTATGTATTACTGCATGGGCAAACTTGGATGAATATGCTTAATTCAAAAGTTAAGTCTGCTAGCGATTCCTGCCTTTATTTAAGTGACGACTGCTGGAGCAATATTATGAATTCTACTTTTTTGGGTGGGGTTTATATTGATAAAAAGACACGGACAATCATTCAAAATTCAACCATCAATCGAATGATAGTAGTTGATGAAGCAAAAGTTACAATGAATAATGCCGTAATTTTAGCTCATGCAGATTTTCAAGATCAGGCGAAATGTGATGCTACACGTGTTACCTTCACTGGGAATATGAACTATGAGTACTTTTTAGCTTTGAGCGGTGAAGCTAATATGAAGGGCCACAATATTGTGCTGAATCCTAATCAGGCTAACTTAGCTGTTAAAGATGAAGCAAAATTTAGTGCCAGTGTAGTTGCTAATGATAATGAACAAGTTGAAGTGGAATATAACAAGCGTCCAAATGTTTATATTCTTGGAGTAAAGTGGACCGCTAAGAAAAAATAGTCTGTAAAATTGAAGCAGTGTTATTAATGCAAGCTAGACCAATTTAGATTATAATAATAGCAGTACTAAACTTTGGGGGTGGCGACTATGGAAGAACCGATGTATATCAAGATTCACAATCAGATTAAGCGTGATATTGAGAATCACGTTTATCAAGTAGGGGATCGTATTCCAGCAGAACGTCAATTGGCAGTTAAGTTTGGCGTTTCGAGAATGACTTTACGCCAAGCGATTAAAACATTAGAAGATGAAGGAATTTTAGAACGGCGCTTGGGTAGCGGAACCTATGTAGCTAGTCAGAAGGTTCAAGAAAAAATGTCAGGAATTATGTCCTTTACTGAGATTACTAAGGCTAATGGTCAAGTTCCTTCAAGTAAGTTAATTTCTTATCAGATTGGCAATCCATCTTTATCTGAAAAAGAGCGTCTTGCGCTAAAAGATAATGAGAACGTTTTGCGGATGGAGCGGATTCGCTACGCTGATAAGACACCAATTTGTTATGAAGTCGTAACGGTGCCATACTACTTAGTAAAGAATTTTTCTAAAGAAGATGTTTCAACGCACTTATATAAAACCTTAGAAAAGCGCGGTGGTTTTGCCATTGGACGAGTGACGGAACATATTTCTGCATCAATTGCCAACGAGCAAGATGCGCGTCTTCTTAAAGCTAAAAAAGGTGAACCGTTAATTACTAGACGACAGGTAACTGAACTAGCAGATGGGCAACCATTCGAATACACCCGCGCACGTTACGTTGCAGAACGATTTGAATTCACTTTTTCTAAGTAAACAAAAACTCCAATCTCATTCAAATTGAATGGAATTGGAGTATTTTTTTATTTAAGATCTTCTTTAATTTTAGTAGTGGAAATTCCTGGCGTTCTTGGCAGGTAAACCACATCACAATAAGGCTTAAGGAAGTCGAATTTTCCTTTCCAATCATCGCCCATGACAAAAGTGTCGATATGGTATTTTTGTACATCGGTGATTTTTTGATCCCAATCCTTTTCGGGGATGACTTGGTCGACATAACGGATAGCTTCCAAAATGTATTTACGTTCAGGGTAGGTATTGTAGGCTTCCTTGTGTTTTTTGAATTCGTTAAATTCATCGGTAGATAAACCTACTATTAAATAGTCGCCCAATTCTTTAGCTCTTTTAAGCAGTCGCACGTGACCGTAGTGAAGTAGGTCAAAGGTGCCATAGGTAATAACTCTTTTCATTTTTTCTCCTTTATTAAAACAATCTTATCATGTTTGAATAAAATATAAAACTTGAACATGTTTCTCGTACTTGCGTGTCGGAATGGTAGAATAGAAACTAGATAAGAAAACGCATGAGGTGTGAAAATGAGCAAAGTTAATATTTTAGGTGTTGATTTTGATAATAAAACTTTTAACCAATTCCAAAATGAATTTATTAATCGACTAAATAATCACCTGTCGACCTTTGTTGTGACCGCTAATCCGGAGATTGTGATGGCGGCAAACGAGAATCCTGAATTTATGAAAATTCTAAAAAATGATCCCGATTATATTACTGCTGACGGGATTGGCATTGTAAAAGCAGCTAAAATGCTTAAGCAGCCGTTACCTGAGCGGGTGACTGGATATGATTTGTTTACTTGGCTGATGGATGTTGCTAACGATCGTGGTAGCCGAGTTTACTTAATTGGAGCTAAGCCACAAGTAATTCATGCAGTACAAAGCAAAATTGCTAAGGAATACTCAAATATTAATCTAGTTGGTGCAGAAGACGGCTACTTTACTGAAGATTTGGAACTAGTGGCACGGCGCATTCAGAAGGCACAACCCGATATGGTTTTTGCAGCATTAGGTTTTCCTAAGCAAGAAAAACTACTATCAATCTTACGTAAGAACGAAACACCAGCTTTGATGATGGGTGTGGGTGGCAGTTTTGATGTCTTTTCAGGTATCGTTAAAAGAGCACCAGAAGCTTTTCAAAAGACGCATTTAGAGTGGTTTTATCGCTTGATTACTAATCCTAGCAGATTTAAGCGGATGTTAGTTTTGCCACAGTTTGTTGTGCGAGTTAAACAGTCAAAAAAGAAGGGAAAATAATTTTACTAAGATGAAGGTTTTGCATGTAAATGCTGGTTTAGAAAATGGCGGCGGTTTATCACATATTGTTAATTTGTTAACTGAAACCAAAAATGAAGGCAAAGATTTTGAATTATTAACGCTGGCAGAAGGACCAGTAGCACAAGCAGCAAGAGCGGCTGGGATTACTACACATGTGCTAGGAGCTAATAGTCGTTATGACTTAGGCAGTTTAGGTAGACTGACTAAGTTTATCAATGAGGGGCACTATGATATTGTGCATACTCATGGTGCGCGTGCCAACTTATTTTTATCTTTGATTCACAAGCGAATTCGTGCAACTTGGTGTATTACTGTACATTCAGATCCTTATCTAGACTTTGAAGGTAGGGGAATCATTGGCAATATTTTTACTAAACTTAATTTACGTGCGTTGAGAAAAGCTGATTGTATTTTCGTAGTAACTCAGCGTTTTGCCAAGCTACTAATTAATCGCGCACATGTGAATAAAAACAAGGTACATGTCATCTATAATGGCATCTTTTTCCACAGTGATAGTGAAATTCCAGCTAAATATGAACATACCTATTTTAATATTATTAACGTTGCTCGTACGGAAAAGGTTAAAGGACAAGAATTGCTCTTAAAAGCTGTGAAAAAATTAGATGATCAGCATATTCGTCTGCATATCGCGGGTGATGGTAGTCAGCTTGAAGCATTGAAGGCCTTGACGCGGCAATTGGACATGGCACCACAAGTAACTTTTCACGGTTTTATGACTCAACACCAATTGAGCGGATTATATAAGCGAATTGATCTAGCCGTCTTAACTTCATATTCAGAGAGTTTTCCACTTGTGCTTTTAGAGGCAACAGACAATTTAATCCCTATTTTGTCCACAGATGTAGGTGATATTCATAAAATGATTCCAGGACCCGAATATGGTTTCATTGCTAAAACGGGAGACATTGATTCAATTGCTAAAGAGATTAATCTGGCCGTTAATAAAACCCATGAAGAGTTACGCCAGATGGCTAATACAGAAAAGCGGTATGCGGAAGAGCATTTTTCTATTAAAAATCAACTGGACTCAATTGAAAAAGTGTATCTGACTTTGAGGTAAAAATAGTTTTGAGAATAGCCAATGGACTGTAATGGCTGTATAATGAAAAACGAAATTGTTAATTTTTAATGACAGAAAGAGAAGCAATGTTTTATCCAGAATTAGCCAAAGACGATTCGTTGGCTTTACACACTGATTTATACGAAATTAATATGATGTATACCTATTTCAAGAAAGGGATTGCTGATCGCAATGCCGTTTTTGAAAGTTTTTACCGCAGGGAACCATTCGGCAACGGTTATGCTGTTTATGCTGGTTTGGAACACATCATTAACTATTTAAAGAATTTAAAGTTTACCGAAAGTGACCTGCAATATTTGAAAGAAAATGAAGGTTACGATGATGACTTTATTGATTATTTACGCAATCTAAAATTAAAGCTCACTATTCGTTCAATGAAGGAAGGCGAGCTGGTTTTTGCTAACGAACCAATTTTGCAAGTTGAAGGTCCACTTGCCCAGTGTCAGTTAGTTGAAACTGCTATTTTAAATATTATTAACTTCCAAACTTTATTGGCAACTAAAGCTGCTAGAATCAAGTTAGCTGTTAAAGATGATGGTCTAATGGAGTTTGGCTCTCGTCGTGCGCAAGAAACCGATGCGGCCATTTGGGGTGCTCGAGCTGCTTATATTGGCGGCTTTGATTCAACTAGTAATGTTCGTGCTGGTAAATTGTTTGGTATTCCTATTTCAGGGACTCATGCTCATGCTTTAGTTGAAGCATTTGGCAGTGAATATGACGCATTTAAGGCATATGCGGAAACACATAATAATTGTGTTTTCTTGGTTGACACTTACGATACTGTCCGTAGTGGTGTGCCTAATGCTATCAAGGTGGCTAATGAAATGGGCGACAAGATTAACTTCTTGGGCGTACGAATTGACTCTGGGGATATGGCTTACATTTCTAAGCAAGTTCGTAAGGAGTTAGACGATGCTGGCTATCCAGATGCCAAGATTTTTGCTTCAAATGACCTTGATGAAAACACCATTACTAACTTAAAGATGCAAGGCGCTAAAATTGATGTCTGGGGCATTGGGACCAAGTATATCACTGCTTATGATCAACCAGCCCTTGGTGTTGTTTACAAGTTGGTTGCCATGGAAGATGAATTAGGCGCCATGCGGGATACATTGAAGATTTCTTCAAATGCCATCAAAGTTTCCACCCCAGGTAAAAAACAAGTATGGCGGATTAGCGCAAACACTGCTAAGAAAAATGAAGGTGACTGGGTATCTCGGTATAATGAAGATCCACGCAAATTTGACGCGCTCTTCATGTTCCACCCACAATATAACTATATTAATAAGGTGGTAACTGATTACACTGCTATTCCACTTTTACATGATATTTTTAAAGATGGAAAATTAGTTTATGATCAACCTAGTCTTGATGAAATTAAAAAATTCTGTGCTGACAACCTTGATGGTTTATGGGATGAATATAAGCGTAGCCTGAATCCGCAGGAATATCCAGTGGATTTATCACAAAACTTATACGAATCCAAGATGGATTTGATTCAAGACATTCGGCGTAAAATTAGAGAAAGAAGCATTGGTCGATGAGAGAATTACAAAAAGAAATTATCGCTTATGAACATGTTTTACCAGAAATTGACCCTAAAAAAGAAATTAGACGTTCAATTGATTTTTTGAAAGATTATTTAAAGGCTAATCCATTTCTTAAGTCATACGTCTTAGGTATTTCTGGTGGTCAAGATTCCACTTTGACTGGTAAATTGTGTCAAATGGCAATTGAAGAAATGCGTGAGGAAACTGGCGATGATTCTTATCAATTTATCGCTGTTCGTTTGCCTTATGGCGTTCAAGCAGATGCCCAAGATGCCGCAGATGCAGTCGCTTTTCAAAAGCCAGATCAGGATTTAATTGTTAATATTAAGGAACCAGTTGATGCTATGGTGAAGGTTGTAGAAGCAACTGGTCAAAAGATTACTGACTTTAACAAAGGCAATATTAAGGCGCGGCAAAGAATGGTAGTTCAATATGCCATCGCTGGTGCTAATAAGGGTGCCGTTGTTGGTACCGACCATGCTGCAGAAAACTTTAGTGGCTTTTACACTAAGTTTGGTGATGGTGCCGCTGATTTGACGCCATTGTTCCGTTTGGACAAGCGTCAAGGCAAGGCTTTGCTTAAGGAATTAGGTTGTCCTAAGCATTTATATGAAAAGGCTCCAACCGCAGACCTTGAAGAAGAAAAGCCAGATTTGCCAGATGAAGTTGCCCTCGGTGTAACTTACCAAGAGATTGATGATTACCTTGAGGGTAAGGAAGTATCAGATAAGGCAGCTGATCAAATTGAAAAATTATGGAATAAGAGTAAACACAAGCGTCATTTGCCGGTTACTGTCTTTGATGACTTTTATAAAAAGTAAAAGCAATTCGCTAAAACTTGTAGATAGCTAAAATTTTGCTTATAATTAGCTTGTCATAAGGGAGTAACAGCAATTGCTTGCGATGAATCCAACAGCCGAAGTAAGATACTTCTGGATTTATCTTAATTTGTGAGACTTATGTGCTACAAGCATGTAAGTCTCTTTTTATTTTGAGGAGAGGAAAAATGGCTAAGAAATACTATGTCGAGTCAATTCCCGACACTGAAAAAGACCTGAACACGTCTGTCAAAGATGGGTTAAGTGCTAGCGATGCTAAAGTTAGGTTAGAAAAGTATGGACCTAATGCACTTGCTTCCAAGAAAAAGCAAAGCATGTTCATGCGTTTTATTGATCAGTTCAAAGACTTTATGATTATTGTTTTGATCATTGCCGCGATTTTGTCTGGGGTATTAGCTCATGAGTGGACTGATGCCGCAATTATTATGATTGTGGTCATTTTGAACGCAATTTTAGGCGTCTTTCAAGAAGCACGTTCCGAAGCTGCGATTGATGCTTTGAAGGAAATGGCTACGCCGGATGCGCATGTGCGCCGTGATGATACAATCGTTACTATTCCAAGCACAGAATTGGTTCCTGGAGATGTAGTTTTACTAGAAGCTGGGGATGTGGTTCCTGCTGACTTACGCTTGAATCAAGCCCACAGCTTGAAGATTGAGGAATCAGCGTTAACCGGTGAATCAGTTCCAGTTGAAAAGCATGCAGAAACTTTAGAAGGTGAAGACATTGCTTTAGCTGACCGCGTAAATATGGCTTATTCCAATACTAATGTGACCTATGGTCGTGCTGAAGGAATCGTAACTAGTACGGGAATGCACACCGAAGTTGGTAAAATCGCTACAATGTTGAACAATGCTGATGAAACTGATACACCGTTAAAGCGAAACTTGAATCAACTGGGAAAGACCCTAACCATCATGATTTTGGCAATCTGCGTGATTGTCTTTATCGTAGGAGTGCTCAAGGCTGATCCAGCAGAGCGTAACTCTACTTTAATGATTAACATGTTCTTGGTTGCCGTTTCCTTGGCTGTAGCTGCAATTCCGGAAGGCTTGCCAGCAATTGTAACGATTATTTTGGCACTAGGTACGCAAACGATGGCCAAACATAAGGCGATTGTCCGTAAATTGCCTGCTGTTGAGACATTGGGTGCTACAGACATTATTTGTTCTGATAAGACTGGTACGTTGACCCAGAACCGGATGACAGTTGAAAAGGTCTTCTATGATAAAAAATTACATGATAATAGTGAAAGTATTAGCGAAAATAACCCAGCTTTATTGGCAATGACTTTGGCTAATGATACTAAGATTGAAAATGGCGGAGACTTATTGGGTGACCCAACAGAGACCGCCCTGATTCAATTTGCTTTTGATCAAAACATTGATGTAACTGACTTGCTTGAAAAATACAAACGAATTCAAGAAGTGCCTTTTGATTCAGAACGGAAATTGATGAGTACTGTTAATAAAGATGGCGAGCAATACTTTGTAGCGGTCAAAGGCGCACCAGATATGTTGTTACAGCGAGTAACTAGGATTGAAAATGGTGGTCAAGTAGAGCCGATCACAGATAAGCAGAAGCAAAATATTTTAGCGCAAAACAAGCAGATGGCACAACAAGCTTTACGTGTCTTAGGGCTTGCTTATAAGAAAGTCGACCAATTGTACACCGATCCAACAACTGATAATGTTGAACAAGATTTAATTTTTGCTGGGTTAGTCGGAATGATTGATCCAGAACGTGGTGAAGCTAAAGCGGCCGTGGCTGAAGCAAAGAGTGCTGGTATTAGAACAGTAATGATTACTGGTGATCACCAAACAACTGCTCAAGCAATTGCGGAACGCCTAGGTATTATTGAAAAAGGTCAGGATAGCCGCGTTTTAACTGGGGCTGAACTTGATAAACTAGATGATGAATATTTCAAACAGCATGTTGGTGACTACAGCGTTTATGCTCGTGTTTCACCAGAGCACAAGGTTAGAATTGTCAAGGCTTGGCAGGCTAATGACAAGATTGTTGCAATGACTGGTGATGGGGTAAACGATGCTCCAAGTTTGAAGCAAGCTGATATCGGAATTGGCATGGGAATTACTGGGACCGAAGTTTCTAAAGGAGCCAGCGATATGGTTTTGGCTGATGATAACTTTGCCACGATCGTTGAAGCAGTAAAGCAAGGACGCAAGGTCTTCAGTAATATCCAAAAGGCCATTCTATATTTAATGAGTTGTAACGTGGGTGAAGTATTAACAGTTTTCATGATGACAATGCTAGGTTGGGATATCTTAGCTCCTGTGCAGCTCTTGTGGATCAACTTGGTAACGGATACTTTGCCAGCTATTGCTTTAGGTGTTGAACCAGTGGAAGCTGGAATTATGAAGCGCAAGCCGCGTGGTAAGAAGTCTAACTTCTTTAGCGGTGGTGTTGCCAGTTCAATTATTTACCAAGGAATTTTGGAAGGAATTTTAGTTTTAGGTGCATACCAAATTGGTTTGCATGTCGGTCCACATGTGGGTGATCCATCGTTGCAACATGGGGATGCATTGACAATGGCCTTCTTGACTTTGGGCTTGATTCAGCTGTTCCATGCAATTAATTCCAAGTATGTACATCAGTCGATTTTTAGACCGCATACTTTTTCTAACAAGTGGTTCAATGGTGCAATTATCATTGCTGCTGTAATTATGGCAGCGGTAGAATTGCCATTTATGACTAAGTTCTTTGATGTGACTGAACTTGATGGACCACAGTGGTTAGTCATTTTAATTGCCGGAATTTTGATGGTTTTGATTGTTGAAATTGTTAAATTCTGCCAGAGAAAAATGGGTAAAGAATAAAGTTTAACAAAAATAAAGAAAAAAGCTTGAGTTTGCTCAAGCTTTTTTTATATGCTTTAGGTATTAGACTATTTTAAGGAAGTATTTTAATGAAAAGCTTTTTATTCCGTCTTTATTTGGCTTGGATGAGTTTTTTGGCTAGATTTACCACGATGGAAAACAATAATGTGGTTATCCTGAATGGTTCAGGTAGGTCTGGATCTAACGGCTATGCTTTTTACAAGTGGCTGCAATTGAATCATCCTGAATATAACGTTACATTAGTTGAGCCGTGGCCATCGTCACACTTGAAGTGGAAAACCTGGCAGAAAATCGGAGCAGCGCGATATGTAATTACAACGCACCAACCATTTAAGGTGCGCAAGCATCAAATTAATGTCCAGTTGTGGCATGGCGTTCCACTCAAGCGCATGGGAATTATGGCTAATAATACTAAGCGACGCGACAATCGCCGTAACGAAAAATTGTGGCACAAGAATGCGGATATTGTTGCTTCTAGCTCTGATCTATATGAATCACTAATGAGTGCTTGTATGGCAATTGAGACAAAAAAATACCGCAAGCTGGGCTTTCCGCGTTTGGATTTATTGGCTAAGCCGGTAATTTCGAAGAAACAATTGTTGGCTGACTTATTTAAAACTGAGGACGATCAGGCACAGATCGGGATCTATATGCCAACTTTTCGTTATGAATTGGAAGATAAATCCATTATGGAGAAAATCAAAGAGAGAAACTTTTTTGCCTTTCGGGATTTTGATGTTGAAAAATTAAATACAGAATTAAAGAAGCGGCATCAATATCTGATTGTAAAATTGCATCCCTATGAAATGCGTTTATTTGCCAATTTCAAGAGCAGTTATTCTAACATTTCTTTCATGAACAATGATTACTTGTTTGACCATAATTATGATTTGTACGAATTGCTCGGTGATACTGATTTCTTGATGACAGACTTTTCGTCAATCTACTTTGATTACTTGCACTTGAACAAACCGATTGTGTTTGTGACTAACTTTTTAGAGCAATATGAAAAAACGCGCGGATTACTAATGGGACCATATGCTGAGATTACTCCCGGAATCTGTGTTAATTCAGAGGATGAACTAATTCGCAATCTGGATCAACTTGATAACCAGCAGATTGCTAATCGCCGTCTTTACTGGCTACATTTGACTAACCAGGTGCATGGTGATTCATATTGTGAGAACGTCTTTAAGTACATGACGCAGGAATATCGAGGTTAAAATGCGTAAAACATTTTTAAACATCTTATATAATGCGGTTTATCAGATTTTTATTGTATTGGTGCCACTGATTACTGTACCGTATTTATCGCGTGTCTTAGGTCCTAAGACTTATGGGATTTATAGCAGTGTGAACAATACGGTGCAATTCTTGATGATTTTTTGTATTCTGTCTGTGTCGTATGTAGGGATGCGAACAATTTCACGGACGCGCACTTATGGTACACCGCAGGAGCTAACCAATGCTTTCTGGGGGTTATGGTATTTCCAAGGAATCGCCGGTATTATCACCATTTTAGTCACGGTTTTTGTAGCGACTGTATTTCACGTTCAATATTGGTTTTATATCTTGTTGATGGTGCCATACTTGATCTCAGCACAGGTTGATATTTCATGGTTCTTTCAAGGACTAGCTGACTTTGGTCGTGTTGTTTTGAAAAACACGGCGGTAAAGTTAGTTAGTGTGGTTCTAATTTTATTATGGGTAAAATCACCCGCTGACTTGTGGAAATATTTATTGATCATGTCAGTGTCGACAATGCTAGGTTCCTTTGTCTTTTGGTTTGATATTCGGCGCTATGTAGGAAAACCAGTTGCTCATTTTTACAAATTTAAACAGACGGCAATTGCAATTGGTACTTTGATGATTCCACAGATTGCGACTCAAATTTATACTTCGCTGGATAAACCAATTTTGGGTTGGTTTTCTAATTCGACTCAGGTTTCTTTTTATGACAATTCACAACGAATTTCAAATATGATCCTGGGTGTAATTACCAGTATTTCGCTAGTTATTATGCCCAAGATGGCGAGCGAAGGAAAAAAGGCACAAAAGATAGTGATGAAAAAATCACTGGAAGCTACTGTAATGCTGGGTACCTTGTTCGCCGTAATTATTATGGCAAATACCAAACAGTTTGTACCATTTTTCTTTGGGAATAAATATGTTCCGATGACTCCATTAATGTTTTGGTTTACCTTAACAATTATCATGATTCCGACTGGCGGGGTATTTGCTAACCAATTTGCTTTGGCTAACCAGCGAGACAAGGATTATGCTGTGCCAGTAGTTATTGGGGCAATTTTAGAAATTGTCTTGAGTTATCTCTTAGATAGGCCATATGGCGCAGTTGGGGCTATGATTGCAATATTAATTACTGAAGCAGTAGTTTTAATTTTGCGGCTCTGGGTTGTACGTGATGGCTATGAATTTAGTTATGTTTTCCATGACGTGCCCAAGTATTTGTTAATTGCGGTGCTAACCTTGGCTATTGGAATGTTTATGCCTAATATAATTCCGTCTGCCTTTTTCAATATGGCTTTTAAGTCAATTGTCATGTTAATTATTTATCTGACATTGATGTTCTTGTTCAAGCTTGATTTTAATGCTGATATTGTGAAGCTAATTAAGAACTTTTTGAAGCGAGGTTAAAAATGATTCCTAAAAAAATTCATTATGTTTGGGTAGGACACAATCCTAAATCCCCGATAATTGAAGAATGTATTGCAACCTGGAAGAAAAAATTGCCTGATTATCAAATTATTGAGTGGAATGAAGATAATTTTGATATGCATGAGAACCGTTATATTGAACAAGCTTATGCTGCAAAAAAATGGGCCTTCGTGTCAGACTATGTTCGAGCACGGGCTATTTATGAACAAGGTGGGATATATTTAGATACTGATGTTAGAGTCGTGGATAAGTTAGATAGTCTTTTGAATGATTCTGCCTTTATTGGTTTTGAAAACCATGATTATCTGTCAGCTGCAATTTTTGGTGCAGAAAAAGGCCACCCATTTATGCAGGATATTTTGGATTATTATCAAGATCGTGATTTTGAATATGACACTAAGAATCAGATGGCGGGAGTAAATAGTATTTCCGTTACTGAAATGCTGGTAAATAAGTATGGCTTAAAGCTAGGTAATCAGGAGCAAGTGTTAAAAGATGGCATTCATGTCTATTCAGATGGAGTTCTGTGTAATCCTTCTAAGGACTCCAAATCGATTCACTTATTCACTGGAACCTGGATGGATGGTAAAAAGTCATTCAAACATGACTTAGTAACTTTCTTGAAACGACACATTAGTACGCCTAAGCAGGCGGGGATGTATGCCAAGATATTTAGGTAGCAAAAAATCAGCGAGATTAAATTCTTGCTGATTTTTATTTTTGGAATAAAATTTTATCCATGAATGAGAATGAATTACAAAATTTAGTTGAAGAAATTTCGTTAAAATATTTTGATCGCCCTTTTAAGCACCGTGTAAAAATTAATCGGCGAATGACCACAACAGGTGGGCGTTATCATTTGGATGATCACCATCTTGAAATCAACGCGCATTTTTTAGTACCACAATATCATGATTATCTAGTAGGAATCATTAAGCATGAATTAACCCACTATCATTTGCATTTATTGGGCTTGGGTTACCGACACCGTGATCGCAATTTTAAAATCTTGCTGAAAAAAGTTGGAGGCAGTCGTTATGCACCTGATATTGGCTTACGTAAAAAGAAAAAATATCGTTACCTATATCTTTGTAAAAACTGTGGGTTGAGATATCCAAGAATGCGCAGGATTAATACACAAAAGTATCGTTGTGGTAAATGTAGGGGACACCTGCGTTTAGCGCAAACTTTTGCGTAAAATGATCAGAAATTTAAAATAATTTATATTTTTTCTTGCATCTCAACTGTATTTAGGCTATTATAGTTGATGTGCCGCGGGCGTGGCGGAATGGCAGACGCGCAAGACTAAGGATCTTGTGATCGCTTTAGATCGTGGAAGTTCGAGTCTTCTCGCCCGCACTGATTGAGAAGTCGCAGTGAGCGACTTCTTTTTTTTACTCACAAATCGGTTATACTTTAATTAGTAATTAAAGGGAATAAAACTATGGCAAGAAAACGTAAATCAAGAGTACCAAAAAGTGTCAAAACCGTTGTGCGTGTATTCGTAATTCTATTTATTCTGATGGTTACTTTTGTCGGCTTTAGATATTATAGGCGTTACGCGATTCAATCAGAGCAGATTCGACAAGCACAGCTGCAAAAAGAACAGGAAGCAGCAAAACTATTAAAACAGAAAAAAGACTTTATCAAAAAAATTGGTCCGATTGCGCGCGAAGTGGACAAGTCGTATGACTTATTGCCAAGCATCACGATTGCTCAAGCCTGCCTAGAAAGTAATTATGGACAAAGTGATTTGTCGCAAAAATACAACAATCTTTTTGGTGTTAAAGGATCCAACCCGAACACTTCGGCAGTGATGACAACTAAGGAATATGTAAAGAATAAGTGGGTTACCGTGAAGGCGCGTTTCCAAATATATGACTCATATGAGGCTTCTATTCGGGCTCACGCTAGATTATTCCAGAATGGGACAACGTGGAACCACGATCAGTATAAGCATGTTCTAGCATCCAAAGATTATAAGACACAAGCTAAAGCTTTGGTTACCGACGGCTATGCGACTGATCCGGACTATGCCGATAAGCTGATTAATTTGATTGAACAGTTTGATCTTGAAAAATATGATAAGTAAATCTAAAGCAGCGAATTAGTCGCTGCTTTTTTGGTATAATATTCAAGTTGCATTAATGAAATAATTTTTAGTGAAGGGGAAAATAATGAGCGAAAAATCTATCTTAGCTGGTCTGAATCCGCAACAAAAAGAAGCGGTAGAAACCACTGAAGGACCTTTATTAGTCGTTGCTGGTGCGGGTTCAGGTAAGACTTCTGTTTTAACGAGACGAATTGCCTACTTAGTTGAAGAAAATCATGTTGCACCTTGGAATATTTTAGCCATTACCTTCACCAATAAGGCGGCTAGTGAAATGCGTGAGCGTGAGCAAAAGTTGCTGGGGCCAGCAGCTAACGACATTTGGATGTCGACTTTCCACGCTTTATGTGTGCGGATCTTGCGTCGGGATGCAGATAAGATTGGTTATGGTCATAATTTTTCAATTGCTGATTCGGCCGAGCAATTAACTTTGGTTAAGCATATTGAAAAAGACTTGAATATCAATCCTAAGATGTATGATCCACGCGGTATTTTAGCCGCAATTTCTAATGGCAAGAATGACTTGCTGGATCCTGAAGCTTTTATGCAGAGTGCATCGTCACCATTTGAGAAGATGGCGGCTAAGGTGTATGAAGAATATCAACGTAGATTGCGCCGTGATCAAATTATGGACTTTGATGATTTGATTATGCAGACCCTAGTTTTGTTTAAAAAAGATAGCGAAGTTTTGCACTATTATCAAAACAAGTTCCGTTATCTTTTAGTTGACGAATATCAGGATACTAACCAGGCTCAATATGAACTCTGTCATGCTTTGGCTGCACAATACAAGAATATTTGTGTAGTTGGGGATGCCGATCAGTCAATCTATGGCTGGCGCGGTGCTAATATGGAAAACATCATGAATTTTGAGCAGGATTACAAGAAATATGATGTTAAGACTGTGAAGCTAGAACAAAATTACCGGTCTACTGGTCACATTTTATCCGCAGCTAACTCGGTCATCAAAAATAACCAGAACCGGAAGGCTAAGAACTTGTGGACTGATCAAGGTGATGGGCAAAAGGTAACCTACTATCAAGCCCAAAGCGGTGATGATGAAGCTCACTACATCATTTCAAAGATCCAAGAAGAAGTTAAAGATAAAAAACGGGCTTATAAAGATTTCGCAATTCTTTATCGGACTAATGCTCAGTCTAGAACAGTCGAAGAAGCTTTCGTTAAAAGCAATATTCCTTATCAAATCGTTGGTGGACATAAATTCTATGACCGCAAAGAAATTAAAGATGTGATGGCTTACTTGAAGTTAGTTGCTAATCCAGCTGATACGATGAGTATGAACCGAATTATTAATACTCCAAAGCGGGGAATCGGTGCCGCTACTGTGGATAAGTTGATAACATTTGCGGATGAAAATCACTACAACATTTTAGATGCGATGGGACATGTGGCTGAAAGTTCAATTAATACTAGAGCAGCCAAGAAATTAAGCGATTTTGGTACTAAATTACGTGATGCAATTACTTATGCTCAAAATGGTACAGTAACTGGTTTAACTGAAAAAATCTTAACTGATTTTGATTATACCGATGCCTTGCGAGCTGAAAATACAATTGAATCAGAAACGCGTTTAGAAAACTTGGATGAATTCTTGTCAGTTACTAAGCGTTTTGATGATCATTATGAGCCCGAAGAAGATGAGTCTAATCCATTAAGCGACTTCTTGGCTGAAGTATCTCTACTTAGCGATCAAGATGATCTTGATGAAGATGACAATCAAGTAGCTTTAATGACTTTACATGCAGCTAAGGGACTAGAATTCCCAGTGGTTTTCTTAATTGGCATGGAAGATGGGCTTTTCCCGTTGCAACGTGCAATGATGGATGACAATGAATTAGAAGAAGAGCGGCGCCTAGCTTACGTGGGAATTACTCGGGCTAAGCAAGAACTGTTTTTAACTAATGCTTACTCACGGATGATGTATGGCAGAATGCAAAATAATCCGCCTTCAAGATTCTTGGACGAAATTGATGAACAGGATCTGCACAAAGAAGAAAATGAAAAATTACAAAGCAGCTTTATCCAATCTAGCTTTGAGAAACAGACGGCACCATTTGCTCGCAAAGCCGAAGTTTATACTGCTAAGAAAGCTTCAGGCGCTGTCGGTGCTGAAAAGAAGGGCTGGAATGTAGGCGACCAAGTCGAGCATAAAGCTTGGGGACATGGTGTTGTAACTAAAGTTAATGGCACTGGTGAAGATATGGAGCTGGATATTGCTTTCCCTGGTAAAGGAATCAAACGGCTTTTGGCTGCCTTTGCGCCAATTAAGAAGGTATAATTAAAGAAAGATTGATTTGGATCAGGAGGGAAAAATGGCAGAAATTACTCTTGATGAAGCTAAAAAAGAAGCGGCTTCACTTAGAAAACAGCTTAATGAATGGGCTGAGGCCTATTACTCTAAGGACGCGCCTGAGGTTGAAGACAATGTTTACGACCAAAGCTACAACCGCTTGCTTGAATTAGAAAAAGAATTTCCAGAGATTGTGACACCTGACTCCATTACCCAAAGAGTTGGGGGACAGATTGATAGTGATTTTACCAAGGTAGAGCACCCGATTCCAATGCTGTCAATGGGGGACGTCTTTTCCAAAGCTGAACTGAAGGATTTTGATCAACGGATGCAAAAATTAGTTGGTCATCCAGTTGAATATAACGTGGAATTAAAGATCGATGGCTTATCACTATCGCTTGAATATGAAAATGGTAAGTTGGTTCGTGCCTCAACGCGGGGTAACGGTTATGTTGGTGAAGATGTAACAGCTAATGCTAAGTATATTAGTGATATTCCACAGACTTTGCCTGAACCGTTAACAACTGAAGTGCGCGGTGAATGTTACATGAGCAAGGAAGCCTTTGCCAAGTTGAATGCAGAAAGAGAAGAGCAAGGTCTAGCAGTTTTTGCTAATCCACGTAATGCTGCAGCGGGTTCTTTGCGTCAACTTGATCCTAAAGTTACCAAGAAGCGTCAACTTAGTACCTTTATTTATACTTGGGTTAATCCGCCTGAAGAAATTACTAGTCAGCACCAAGCAATTCAAAAAATGCATGATTTAGGCTTTCATACCAATGAAACCGGTCGTAAGTTAAAAACATTAGATGAAGTTTTTGCCTTTATCGATGAATACACAGCTAAACGAAACAGCCTAACATATGGTATTGATGGCATTGTGTTAAAAATTGATGATCTAGGAATTGAACAAGAGCTCGGCAACACTGTTAAGGTGCCTCGCTGGGAAATTGCTTATAAATTTCCACCTGAAGAACAAGAAACTGTAGTGCGGGATATCGTTTGGACTGTCGGCCGTACCGGAGTAGTTACTCCAACTGCGGTCATGGATCCGGTGCAACTAGCTGGTACAACTGTAGCTAGGGCTTCATTGCACAACCCAGATTATTTGAATGAAAAAGGCATCAGGATTGGTGATACCGTTAAACTGCATAAAGCAGGCGATATTATTCCAGAAATCTCTGAAGTCGTCATGGCTAAAAGACCGGCAGATTCTGTAGCTTATCAGATTCCAACGACTTGTCCATCCTGTGGGCAAAAATTAGTTCACCTAGAAGATGAAGTAGCTTTGCGCTGCATCAATCCATCTTGTCCAGCTCAAGTTGAGGAGGGCATTACGCACTTTGCTTCTCGACCAGCTATGAACATTGCCGGTTTGGGGCCAAAGATCGTTAAACAATTGATTGCTAAAGATTTAGTGCATAATGTGGCTGATCTTTATCACTTAACTGCAGATGATTTAGCACAACTCGATCATTTTAAGGAAAAATCGATCAATAATTTGTTAACTGCCTTAGACAATTCAAAGCAAAACTCAGTTGAATTATTGATTACTGGATTGGGAATTGACCATGTTGGGGCCAAAGCAGCACGCTTAATTGCTCAAAAGTTTAAAAATCTGGCAAAGATTATGTCTCTAGACGTGCAAGAAATAGCTTCTATCGATACAATAGGCATGACGATTGCGGAATCAATGACAACATATTTTGCTCAACCAGAAGCACAGAAGGTAATTGATGAGCTGCGTGAGAGCGGCCTGAATATGGATTACCTAGGTGCAGATGAGCCTGCAGAAATTGAAGATAATCCATTTAAGGATAAGACTGTAGTGCTAACAGGTAAATTAGAGCATTATACTAGAAGTGAGTTTACGAAAAAATTACAAGCTTTAGGTGCCAAAGTTACGGGTTCAGTTTCGCATAAGACCGATTACGTGATTTATGGCAAAGATGCTGGTTCTAAGTATACTAAAGCGCAGACTTTAGGCGTACCACTTTTGACTGAAGAAGAAGCAATTGCACAAATTGAATAAAGGACAATTATTGTGAAAAAATATTTGCAAGTAATGGCTTTAGCTGGAATCGCGCTTACTCTAAGTGGTTGTGGTAAGTTGAAGGATTCTAGTTTAGCAAATAATGCGACAACCACTTCAACCACTAAGAAAAAAAGCTATCAAACTACTAACACGGGAACGAATGGCTATACCGTTTTAATGAAAAATGGTCGCTATAATATTAGTCCGATTGCAGGATTAACAGCTACTGATAATGATAATTCTGTTGATACGCGTGAATTAGAGCGAGGGCTGATTCAAATTTCTAAGAATCAATTTTCGCCTAATCAATACGTCTTCCAAGAAGGACAATATTTGGATACCTCAACTGTAACTGATTGGTTAATGCGTAAATCCAAATCAAATCCTGATGGTTTAAACCCAGTAAATAATGGTAAGACCGGAACCGATACGCGTAATCCAATTTATTTGGAAGAAATTATCGAACAAGATTATTTGACTGGATCTGGTTCCAAGTATAATTTAGGTGGTATGAGCTTGGGCTTAGCCATGAATTCGGTTGATTATTATCAGAAAAAGCGTAACGGTGCAGAATTTCAAACTACTATTTCACGTGCTGAGCAAAAAGCTCAAGGTGAAAAAATAGCTAATGAAATTGTTGCTCGCTTGCGTAAGAAGAAAGCTTTAAAGAATATTCCGATTACGATTGGTTTATTCTCCAAGACTGGAAAAGATTCATTAGTTGGTGGAACTTACTTCGCTTACGGGACAGCGGCCGCTAATAGTAGTAAAATATCTAAATGGAAATCCATGTCGGAAAAAATGCAAGTTTTACCGACAACTGGTAGTGAAAAAGCAATTAACAGTGATGATGCATCGCACTTCAATGATTTCAAGACGGCTATTCAAAACTACTTCCCTAATATTAGTGGGGTAACGGCAACTTTGCGTTATACAAACGGTAAGCTTTCACAAGAAAACATTTCCGTAACAACGCAATTTTATGGCTATGAACAAATTCAAAGTTTTACCCGTTTGGTTTTGTCGTCAGCTAAAAAGTACTTGTCTGGCAATATCCCAATTGAAATCAAAATTGGTTCAGTAGATGATGTACAAGCTTTAGTTGCAAAAGAAACCGGCGATAGTGATTATCAAGTCCATGTTTATGGCGGCGAATAGGAGGTATTTGCGTGGAAATCACAAAAGATACCATTAAACACGTTGCGACTCTTTCGCGACTTGCGTTTAATGAAGAAGAATTAGATAAATTTACTGATCAAATGGGATCAATTATCAATATGGCTGATCAACTTAGTGAAGTTGATACTGAGGGTGTTGATGAAACAGTTCAAGTTGTTGATCGTGATACTGTCTTCAGAGAAGATAAACCTGAACACTGGCAAGGACAAGACAGAGAAACATTGATGGCTAACGTTCCTGAAAAGGCAAACGGCTACATTAAGGTTCCTGTAATTATTAATAAGGATGAGGACGAGTAATGAATTACTTAAACGAAAATATTGATTCATTAAACAAAAAGCTTGCCAGCGGTGACTTGTCAGCAGATAAGTTAGCTAAAGACACTGTGGCAAACATTAAGGATACAGATAAGAAGTTAAATGCTTGGATCACTGTTTTAGATGATGCTAAGCCTGCAGATAACCTTGACTACTCCAAGAGTAAGTTAGCAGGTATTCCAATCGCAATTAAGGATAACATCATCACTAACGGGATTAAGACAACTGCTGCTAGTCACATTTTGTACAACTACATGCCAATGTATGATGCAACAGTTATTTCTAAGCTTAAGAAGGCTGGCGTAACCTTTGTAGGTAAGACCAACATGGATGAATTTGCCATGGGTTCATCAACTGAACACTCATATTATGGTGCTACTCACAACCCATGGAATTTAGATAAAGTTCCTGGTGGTTCATCTGGTGGTTCAGCAGCTGCAGTTGCTAGTGGTCAAGTTGTAGCAGCACTTGGTTCAGATACTGGTGGTTCAATTCGTCAACCAGCCGCATTTAACGGTATTTTTGGTATTAAGCCAACTTACGGTCGTGTATCACGTTGGGGTCTTATCGCATTTGGTTCTTCACTTGATCAAATTGGTGTAATGACTAAGCGCGTTAAGGATTCAGCTGAAGTATTAAACGTAATTGCTGGTGCAGATGAGCATGACTCAACTGTTTCAACCCGTGAAGTACCTGACTTTACTAAGTTTATCGGTCAAGATGTTAAGGGTCTCCGTGTAGCTGTTCCTAAGGAATACATGGAAGCAGTTGACGGTAAGATGCGTGAAGTTATTCAAAAGCAAATCGATGCTTTGAAGGATGCTGGTGCAGTGATCAATGAGGTTTCATTGCCACATACTAAATACGTTGTTCCTGACTACTACATCATTGCTTCAAGTGAAGCTTCTTCAAACTTGCAAAGATACGATGGTATTCGTTACGGCTACCGTGCTAAGGACACTAAGAACTTACTTGATGTTTACGTTAAATCACGTTCTGAAGGCTTTGGTGCTGAAGTTAAGCGTAGAATTATGCTTGGTTCATTTGCCCTTTCAGCTGGTTCATATGACCGTTTCTTTAGACAAGCTGCTAAGGTTAGAACCTTGATCTGTGATGACTTTGACAAGATCTTTGCAGAAAATGATGTAATTGTTGGACCAACTACTACTGAGCCAGCATTTGGTATTGGCGAAGAAGTTTCAGACCCAATTAAGATGTACAACAATGATATTTTAACTATTTCTGCCAACTTAGCAGGTATTCCTGCAGCTAGTGTTCCAGCTGGTTTAGTTGATGGGATGCCTGTCGGTTTACAAGTTATGGCTAAGCGTTTTGATGAAGGTAATGTCTTCAAGACTGCTGACTTTATCGAACGCACTAACAAGTTTTATGAAAAAACACCAACTGGAATGGAGGACTAATTGAATGAATTTTAAATCGACTATCGGACTTGAAGTCCACTTCGAATTAAAGACAAAGAGTAAGATTTTCTCTCCTTCACCAGTAACATATGGTGCTGAACAAAACACGGAGACTAATGTAATTGACTGGGCTATGCCTGGTACCTTGCCAATGGTTAACAAGAACGTTTACCGTTTGGGAATCATGGTTGCCATCGCAACCCACGCTCACATTTTGCCAACTACTCACTTCGACCGTAAGAACTACTTCTATCCTGATAACCCTAAGGCTTACCAGATTACTCAGTTCTTCCAACCACTTGCTCGTGATGGTTACATCGAAGTTGAAGTTCGTGGTAAGAAGAAGAGAATCGGTATTCACGAAATGCACATTGAAGAAGATGCCGGTAAGAACACTCACGGAACTAACGGTTATTCATACGTTGACTTAAACCGTCAGGGTGTGCCACTTCTTGAAGTTGTTTCTGAACCAGATATGGAAGATCCAGAAGAAGCTTACGCTTACCTTGAAAAGTTACGTAAGATTGTTCAGTTTACTGGTGCTTCAGACGTTAAGATGGAAGAAGGTTCAATGCGTGTTGATACTAACATTTCCATCCGTCCAGCAGGTCAAAAGGAACTTGGTACTAAGGTCGAAATGAAGAACTTGAACTCATTCGATCACGTACGTCGTTCACTTGCCTACGAAGAAAAGCGTCAAGAACAAGTTCTATTAGCTGGTGGTCATATTCAACTTTCAACTCGTCGTTTTGACGAAGCAACTGGTAAGACTGTTTTGGAACGTGTTAAGGAAGGCGCATCGGATTACCGTTACTTCCCAGAACCAGATATTGCACCAGATCATATTTCACAAGAATGGATCGATGAAATTGCTAAGGAATTACCAAAGGGGCCATTTGCTCGTTACGATGACTATGTAAATAAATATGGTTTGAAGCCATATGACGCTAACGTTTTGCTTCAAACTAAGGAAAGTTCTGACTTCTTTGATGAAGCTGTTGCAGCTGGCGCAGATCCAACTCTTGCAGCTAACTGGATGAACACTCAAGTTAATGGTTACTTGAATGATCACCGTATTGAATTGAAGGATATTAAGTTAACTCCTGAACACTTGGCAGAAATGATCAAGTTAATCAAGGACGGTACTATTTCATCTAAGATTGCTAAGAAGGTCTTTGCCGAAACTATTGAAAATGGTACTGATCCTAAGAAGTATGTTGAAGATAATGGTATGGTTCAATTGTCAGATACTTCTGTTTTAGCTCCAATGGTTAAGAAGGTTGTTGATGATAACCCTCAATCTGTTGAAGACTTTAAGAATGGTAAGGATCGTGCAATCGGCTTCTTAGTTGGTCAAATCATGAAGCAAACTCGTGGTAAGGCTAACCCTAAGATGGTTAACAAGTTACTTAACCAAGAATTGCAAAGTCGTTAATTTTTAGAACGTTAGGTAGTAATTATGACTAGAAAAGCAAGATTAATTTATAATCCTGTATCAGGTCACGAACAGATGCCAAAGAATGTGGCCGATATTTTAGATGTATTAGAACAAGCAGGCTACGAAGCTAGTGCTTTTAGAACTACACCTGAAGAAAATAGTGCTCGCAATGAAGCTACTCGTGCTGCTAAGGAAGGCTTTGATTTAATCGTAGCAGCTGGTGGGGACGGTACAATCAATGAAGTAGTTAACGGGATTGCCTTTTTAGAAAACAGGCCTAAAATGGCAATTATTCCTGCTGGGACTACTAATGATTATGCTCGTGCATTAGCCATTCCACGTGATAATATTCCAGATGCTGCTAAAGTAATCTTAAAGAATAAAACTCGTAAAATGGATATCGGTAAAGCTGTTTTTGGTGACCAAATTCAATATTTCGTTAATATTGCTGCCAGCGGTTCTTTAACTGAGTTAACATATGGCGTACCATCTGAGGTTAAGTCAGCTTTGGGTTATGCCGCATACTTAATCAAGGGGGCAGAAATGTTGCCACACTTGACTGAGAATGAGATGCGTTTGACTTATGATGATGGCGTTTATGAAGGAAAATTATCAATGTTCCTACTAGGAATGACTAATTCAATTGGTGGTTTTGAGCAAGTTATGCCTGATGCACAGCTTAGTGATGGATTATTCCAATTGATCGTGGTCAAGCCTTCTGACCCTGTTAGCATGATGAAGTTGATGGCATTGGCTTTGAATGGTAAACATGTTGATGATCCCAATATCATTTATACCAAAACGCGTAGCCTGAAGGCCGAGTTGATTGGTAAAAGTGAAGGGCAAGACTTACCAGTTAATCTTGATGGTGAGATCGGTGGTTATTGTCCAGTTGAATTTAACAATTTGCAACAGCATATTGAATTTTATGTTGGTGGATAAAATTTAAGCAAAACAAATAGCGTTGACTAGTGTAAAAGCTAATCAACGCTATGTTTGTATGGAAATTAATTAATCGCGATCTCCGCCCATGCCAAAGATTTGTAGCAAGAACATGAAGATGTTGATGAAGTCGAGATACATGCTTAAAGCCCCCATAACGGCTAAACCAGTATCTGAAACTTGACCGCCGTAGGTCATGAAAATCTTCTTAGCATTGTGTGCGTCGTAGGCAGTTAAGCCAGTGAAGATTAACACACCGATGCAGGAGAAGATAAAGGTTGCAGCGCCACTTCTAATGAAGAAGGCGTTAACGAGCCATGCAACTAAGAACCCGATCAAAGCTGCGCCAAGGTATGAACCCCAGTTGCTCAAGTCGCGCTTAGTTACAGAACCGAAGACGGCCATTGCTGCGAACACGCCAGCTGCTGATAAAAAGGCACCAGCGATTGAAGCGGAAGTAAATGCTCCTGCGATAAAGGCAAATTCGAAGCCGTAGACTGCGGAAAGAATCAACAGAAGAACGATGCCTAATGTTGGGTTCTTTGCTGCCTTAAAGCTGATTGTCATACATAAAACAATTGGAACAAATACGATGATCCAGTAAACGGCTTGTGACATGTTAGCAATTGCAGATGCAAACACAGTCGTAGTCAAGAATGCAGTTGCTGCAGAAACTAAAACAGCCAAAATCATGAGACTGTACATCTTAGTCAAGAAGCTGTTAACTGCAGAAATATCCTGGACTTGACGCCGTCCTGGAGTATTTGAAAAGTTATCCATGAAATATACACTCCTTTTATTTACTTGTCTTATCTATTTTACCGTATTTAGTGGTCAAATGAATAATAGTAAAGTTTTTCTTATGAAAAAACTAAAGTAGGCAGAAAGATGTCTAAAGAAAATCGCCTCCTGTATAGTGAAGATATAAAGGAAGTGATTTTGATGGAAAAAAGATATATTGACAATGGCATCCGTGGTCAAAGAAGTGAATATCCAGATAAAATAGGTGAATTCAGACGGGAGACGATCTTGTCCTTTACTCCAGAAGCGGCAGAAAAATATCATCAGCTGACGAGTTCGCAAAAAACATTTATTGATCGGGAGCTTGATGATTTAAAATTTAATCAAGATACCACTATCAATAAAAAAGTAAATGCGGAATTAGACCAAGCAATCGTCTTTGAACGAAATGATCATGAAATAATAATTACAGATATAGTTGCTCAACCTACGCGTGACAGTCAGGAATATCGACGTGCGCAAATTAGGATGGACCGACAGAACCATTAATTTTAAGCCAAAGGTGGTGAACTACATAAACAGATAAATATGAAGCACACCATGTACAAATCCAAAGTAGTAAGACAGCTAAATAAATATTTTGTAAAGCTAGCTGTTTAAAATTAAAATATTGCCAAAAGATACGATCCCAAAAAACATTGGCTAAAAATGCTCGATAAGCATAAAAAGCTAGAAAGTGAATTGATTTTAGCCAGTAGTTCATATTAAAGACTTTTTGTGCAATACAGATTAGGTAAATCAAGAGGATAACCGCTAAAGCATAAATTGCCATTGAAGGTAGGTAATAACTGTCGTTGGTTAGGTCTGTTAATTTGAAAGTGGCTAAAAATAAATCTCTGGTCCTAAAATAGGTTAAAAGGTAAAATCCCACAATTAGCCACCAATATGTAAACAGAAAAGTTTGAATTTCATGATGAAAATTCCAGCTTAAGCCACCGTAGAGCCCAAAGATCAAAAAGCTGATAAAGATACGATCTAATAAATACCAATGGGTAGCCTCGGGACCATTTAAAATGAAGTGATCATAAAAAATTAACCAGGCAAAGTAAATAATTCCGGAACTAATAACTGCGATTAGTAGTCGTCGATAAGAATGCTGGACCCAGTTGCAGACTGATTTGATTCCAGGCATGATAAGCAAAAATTGCAGCATCATGACGCTGTACCAAAGATGAGGTGTGGCATTATCACTGAAGAATTGCCAGATGAATGTGGCAATATTGTGAAAATGCCCGTGTTGCTGCAGATTAGGCATAGCAATGAGATAAAATAAAGTCCAAGCAAAAGTAGGAAAGAAGTTATTATCCCACTGGTCGGAAAAATATGATTTTAAAGGTAATTTTGCCTGCTGGTCATTTTTCCTAATTACGGTAAAGACAATCCCAAAAATGAAGGCTGGTGAAGTGAATTTGACGAGGTTATAAAGTGATACCAAAAAGAGCTGCTGTGAATGATCGAATGGTAATGTCAAGAAAAGAGTAATAATTGGTTGCAACATGACACAACCGTTAGCTAGTAGATTGCGTAAAAAAGTTCCTAAAGACGATGGTCTTAGGAACTTTTTTACTGATATGATTATTTTCTACTTTTCTTTAGCCCACTTCAAGCCGATTCCGGTGATTCCGCTCAAAATAGAGAAGATTGGTGAAAGAAGACTGAAGAAGACGAATGGTAAGAAATGTAAAACTGGCACACCTAAAGTTGAAGCGGCGAATGAACCGGCAACACCCCAGGGAATTAAGTAGTTAATTACGCTACCGCCGTCTTCAAGTACGCGGCTAAGGGCTAATGGTGAAAGCTTAATTTTATCAAAAGCCGGCTTAAATGCACGACCAGGTAAGATAACTGATAGGTATTGTTCACCAACAAAAAGGTTGATACAGATACCAGATAAAATGGTGACCGTAATTAAACGACCAGGCTTGGTTAAATGTTTAACGAGTGGTTCCATTGCACTTTGAACAATGTTGAACTTCATGAGCATCCCACCCAAAGATAAGGTAGAAATGATCAAAGCTACTGTAGCCATCATGTTGGAAATACCACCACGGGTTAATAAGGCATTAACAGAAGCATCACTAGTTTTAGCCACAAAGCCGTTCATAACTAAATTGTTAAGCGATTGAATAGATTCGTGGGGACTTTGAATAAAAATCATGATTACAGTAATCGCAATGTTTAAAAAGAGCGTAGGGATTGCGGAAATTTTGCGCCAAGCACAAAAGATCATCAAGATAATTGGGACAATTGCCCACCAGCTGATACTGAAGTTAGTTTGTAAAATATGTGAAGTACGTTCAATCTTAGTTGGATCCATGTTGCCACTGTTGCCTAAGATCCAGAATAAAATTAATGAAACTACAAAAGCAGGAATGGTTGACCACATCATATTTTTAATGTGGGCGAATAATTCACTTTCGGCAACTGCTGAAGAAAGGTTGGTTGAATCGGATAAAGGAGACATCTTATCGCCAAAAACAGCTCCAGAGATAATTGCCCCAGCAACTAAGGCAGGATTAAGGTTCATACTAGTTCCGATCCCAAAAAGCGCAATCCCAACAGTTGAGATTGTGGTAAAACCACTACCGATTGCCATCCCAATAATTGAACAAACAATAAAAACAGATGGAACGAAGAAACTACCACTGATTAAGTGGAAACCCAGGACCATGATGGAAGGGATGATTCCCGCTTTAATCCAGATCCCGATCAAAGCGCCGATTAAAATAAAGATAAAAATCGGAATAATGGCTACACTAATTCCTTCTTTGATGCCATCTTGAACATCTTGCCAGGAAAAGCCACGCAGTCTAGCCCAAAAGGTAAGTAAAAGGACAATGAATAAAACTGGCACTTCTGGAGAAAGGGCAAGCTTGATAACTGCCAATCCCAGAATAGTGAGGAGTGCAATTAAGATAATAATTGATTCAGTAAAGGAAACTTTCTTTTTCTTCATTTTTATATTCCTCCAAATAAAAAATCCCGTTGACTTATTAGTCAACGGGACGACAATAGCCGTGGTACCACCCACTCTTTCAAGCATAAGAACTTGAATCTCTATCAGATGGTAACGGTTCTGAATTTTTCCGAACAACATTATAACGATGTATTTCGTCAAGCTTTGCCTGCCTGGTTTGCAGCTACCACCAGTTCTCTGAACGCTGAGCAAAGTTGCTACTTTTCGTTTCTTGTTGAGCAATATGATAGCAAGATTAAAAAAGTATGTCAATAGATTTAAGTAAAATATTTTTAGATGCAAAAATTAACCAAATAGTTGAGTCTTCCTAGATACTAGATTTACAATTGAGGAAATATAGTTATTACATTGCTTGGGATAGTAATTAAGAGGAATCTTTATGCATAAAAAACGAGCTTTATCCATCTTTTTGGCACTTTGTGCCTTTGCAATATTTTTATTCATTGTGCAGCCAGGGGATAAGCTGGATAATGGCATTAAGAATCAGAAAGAACAGCTGCATGATTATATGAAGTTTCATCATATCAACGGTGTAATGTTAATTAATGATAAAAAGGGGCAACCGATTGTTGTCCAAAATAAGGAGACCACTGATTCAAGCCAAATAGTTAACGCTAATCAATTGTTTCCGATTGCTTCGCTACAAAAAATTATGACAGGAACTGCAATTTATCAGCTGCAACAAGAAAAGTTATTAGGTTGGAATACCTCTTTATCTAACTATTATCCTCAAGTTTCAGGTAGTAAAGATATTACAATTCATGAGCTGATGAATCATACTAGTGGCTTGGTTAACAATGCTCGACCATCTTCTCCGCTTAAAAATCAGAAAGAGCAAATAGCTTATATGCTTAATCACATGGAGAATGATCATCTTCATACTTGGGATTACCAAGATGTTGATTATGAATTGCTAGCAGCTATTATTAGCAAGCAGACTAATTTAAGTTATAATGCTTATATTCAGACCGATTTTGCTAAGCCACTTAAGCTCCAGAAAGTTAAGGATTTTTCTGAGGTTAACCAAAACGAGATCCCTCAGCCAATGAGTAAAAATGTTGACTGGCACCAAGTGACAGTGACGACGTCGTCGGACTTTGGAGCAGGGAACTTATTCATGTCACCAATTGATTATTGGAAGTTTGTATATAACGATGTGCTGAAAAATCCTAAAATGGTAAACGAGTATTACCACCAAGCCCAGCATCAGACGGTAGCTTATTTTGGTGGAGTGTATTTTAATGGTGACATCATTCGCGCTAATGGCAGTATCCCTGGTTATAATTGCTGCTTTGTTGCGAATTACAAGACCAAGCGTATGATTATGCTATTTTCTAATAATATTAATTATTTGAGGTTGAAAGTAGCGGCTAACCACATTTTGCATGCGTATATGGGTGATAGTTGGTTCTAAAAAGCAGTCGATTATTTTTTGAAGCACAAAGATTGGTCAAGTATTATAATAATAGAGAGCTATTTTTTTAAGGTTGAGTGAGTATGAAAAAGAATCAAATTATAGATTTAGAAATTACCGATCTTTCGTATGAAGCAATGGGTGTGGCCCATTACGAGGGAATGACCGTATTTGTTACTAATGCACTTCCAGGCGAAGTGGTTAGTGCAAAGATTTTAAAGGTTAAGAAGAACTTTGCTTTTGCTAAAATTGAAGAAATAAAAAAAGAAAGTCCTGATCGAGTTAAGATCAAGTTGAATCAATGGGTTCAAACGGGACTCGCTTCTTTAGCTCATATCAAGTATGATAAGCAACTTGAATTCAAGCGTAATCAAGTTGTTAACTTACTTAAGAAGGCACATTTAGATGAGATTGAAGTAGGACAAACTTTGCCTAGTCCTGAGCAAACAGGGTATCGCAACAAGGCCCAAGTTCCTGTGCGAGAATATAATGGACAACTTGAGATTGGCTTTTTTAGACGACATTCACATGATTTAGTGCCTTTGACAAATTTCTTTACCACTGATCCGGAAATTGATCGTGTATTGGTTGCAGTGCGTGATGTGTTGCGCAAGTACAAGATTGCGCCTTATGACGAGGTAAACAATACGGGAATTATACGCTATCTTGATGTGCGTCGTAGTAAGGCTAATGGCGAGATAATGGTTATTTTGGTCAGCCGGGTTAAGGATTTCCCACAAATGACGGGTGTTGCAGCTGAGATTAGCCAGATTCCTAAGGTTTCAGGTTTAGTCTTGAACTATAATCCTAAGAAGACCAATGTGATTTTGGGTAAAAAGGATTACCTAGTTTTCGGTAATGACCAGATTACTGATCAAATTGGTGATTTAAAGTTTAGAATTTCACCTCAAAGTTTCTTCCAGATTAATTCGCTGCAAACACCGCGCTTGTATGATTTAGCGATTAAGCAAGCAGATTTAGGTTCGGATGATGTAGTAATTGATGCATATTCGGGAATTGGAACGATTGGTTTGAGTGTAGCTAAGCATGTGAAGGCCGTGCGTGGAATCGAAGTTGTCCGGGATGCGATCAAGGATGCCAAGGACAATGCCGAGCTAAATGGTATTGAAAACGCAAAGTATTACTTAGGCAAGGCTGAAGAAATAATGCCGCGTTGGGCTAAAAAGGGTATGAAGACCGATGTGGTTTTTGTTGATCCACCGAGAAAAGGGTTGACACCTGAATTTATTAATGCGACAGTTAAGACTGGACCTAAGAAGGTCGTTTATATTTCGTGCAATCCTGCAACAATGATTCGCGACTTGCTTTTGTTCCAAGAACAAGGTTATGAATTTAAGCGAATCGATCCTGTTGATATGTTCCCACAAACGCCACATGTAGAGGCTGTGACTGTTTTGACAAAGAAGAAGTAAATATGATTATTAAACCATTAATTAGTGAAGACGAAGCAAAACAAACAAGTAAGCTTTTCCAAACAACTTGGCAAGAGACGTATAAAGGCGTGCTACCAGATGTATTTTTGGATAATATTCCGGCTACTGCTTGGGTAAAACGACTCAATGAGAGTGGTCGTCATAATTTAGTTTTTAAAGACGATAATAACGAGGTTCAAGCAGCCGTTAGCTATGGTCGTCCACGTGACACTAGAATGCTTGGCTGCGGTGAGTTGATGGCATTATATGTTAAACCTGATTTTCAAGGCTACAATGTAGGTAAGACCTTGCTAAATGCCGCAGAAAATGAACTGAAGAAGATGGGTTATGGCAAGATTTACTTGTGGTGTCTGGCTGAAGATAAAGATGCACAAGAATTCTTTAAGCACTTTGGCTGGCGTAATATTGCTACCCAACGTTTTATTGAAATTGCTGGCAAAGAATATAAGTATTTGCTGTTCCAGAAAAATTTACATAGTTAATGAAGCCGAAAGGCTTTATTTTTTTGCTTTTTTTTAAAAAAGGTCTTGCGTTATCTTCTCACTTTGGTATACTAGTATCTGTTCGGCTATGGAGGATTACCCAAGTGGCTTAAGGGGACGGTTTTGAAAACCGTTAGGCGGTTATGCCGCGCGTGGGTTCAAATCCCACATCCTCCTCTAGTTTGGTCCATTGGAGCAGTGGTTTATCTCTCCTCCCTGTCACGGAGGAGATCATGGGTTCAAATCCCATATGGACCGTTGATGGCGGAATTGGTGAAGGGGTTAACACACTGGTTTGTGGATCCAGCATGCGTGGGTTCGATTCCCACATTCCGCCCCATAATGGAGGATTAGCTCAGCTGGGAGAGCATCTGCCTTACAAGCAGGAGGTCACAGGTTCGAGCCCTGTATCCTCCATATTTTTTTACTCAAAAGCGTTAGAAATTTTTGTCTAACGCTTTTTACATACCATAGAAAGAAGTTAAGCATGAATAAAAAACAGATTACAATGGTGACGGCAGCCTTGATGCTTGGCAACGTGATGTCGGGGCTAGACGGAACTATTATTAATACCGCTATTCCAGCCATCGTCGCGGCCTTGCACGGAATTCAATTCATGGGTTGGATTGTGGCAATTTTCTTATTAGGAATGTCGATTTCGATTCCGATTTGGACAAAGATCGGAGAGAAAATCACTAACAAACGAGCCTTTGAGCTTTCATTGCTACTCTTTGTTTTGGGATCGGCTCTACAAGGGATAGCGCCAAATATTATTTTCTTTCTGTGCTCTCGCTTTATCATGGGAATCGGTGCAGGTGGTATGGGTTCTTTACCTTATATCATTGCTGGTTATGTGTTTAAAAATATTAAAACGAGAACCAAAGTATTAGGCTATTTAACTGCCAGCTGGAATGGGGCTGCGATCTTAGGGCCACTTGTTGGTGGTTGGTTAATTGATGCTTTCTCTTGGCACTGGGTCTTCTATATCAATATTCCAATTGGCTTAATCGCATTTTTGATTTGTTTAATTTACTACAAACCGGTTACTCCAAAAAAGACACCGGTTTTCGATATCCCTGGTGCTACTTTATTAGTAATCGGACTGCTTTTATTCTTGATGGGCGTGCAACTAGTTGGTTTAACCGCTAGCTGGATCATAATTGGATTGATTATAATTAGTTTAGTCTTCATCGTCTTTTTCTTTATTCGCGAAGGTCATGCAGACAATCCAATTATTCCAATTTCTTTATTTAAAAATAAAGATTTAGATGGCGACTTTTTATTATTTGCCTTTACTTGGGGTGCCTTTTTAGCAGTAAACACCTATATGCCAATGTGGGCTCAGGCATTACTAGGCTTGTCAGCTTTAATTGGTGGGATGACGTTAATTCCAAATTCGATTGTTGAAATTATCGCATCTCAAAGTGTAGCAGCGATTCAGGAGCATATGACAACCTTTAAATTAGTTTTGATTGGAATAGTTGCCATGATTATCTCATCAGCTGGTTTGTTTATTTCTGGCATACATACGCCTGTGCAGATGTTGACCTTTATTGGTGCATTTTCTGGCATTGGGGTTGGCTTTATCTTTGTTGCTTTGCAATTAAAGGTACAACTTGATGCGGGACTAAAGAATATGGCAACGGCCACTTCAACTTCATATTTGATCAGAATTTTAGCTCAAACAGTAATGGCTGCTGTTTATGGCGTAATTATGAATCTGAACTTGGCCAGCGGAGTTCAAACGCACAAGGGAATCACGATGACCATGATGAATAAATTGAGTGATGCGCAAAGTGCCAAGAGTTTGCCGCAAAACTTAGTGCCAACAATGAGAACTATTTTCCACGGCGGTATTAAGGAAATTATGTTGGTTTCATTGATTTTGTTAATTATCGCCTTTGTAATGAATTTCTACTTTAACTTTGGTAAAAAATGCAAGAAATTGTAATAATTTTGAAAATGAAAGCTCGATTTGTGAGCTCTTCTTTTTTAGTTACAGCATAATGTGTTTTTCGGCATAAGTGATTAAATCAGTCAAGCTGGTCTGATAATTTTGCTTAACCCACCAGACTAACAGCATATAGATTCCACCAGATTGATAGGCTATTGCATAGTCGGGTAGGTGGACATCAGAATGGTAAACTGACATCAGCTTTTTCAAATATTTAGTTTGAAAATTAAGTAATTCTCCTTCAAATCCTGCATCAAGCAGTAATTTCATTAGTTGAGGATTATCTTTGAAGAATTCAAGGTAGGCAGTAAGCTGCTGCTTAAAAGTTCTCAAATTATGTTGATCAATATCAGCGATAAAATTATGGTATTGATTAAATAAAAATTGCGCAATGACTTCATCTTTTTGGTCATAATTGCGATAAAAGGAAGTACGAGATACCTTAGCCTTACGGGTGATTTCTGCAATAGAGATCTCCGTATAAGGCTTTTTTTGTAGTAATTTGAATAATGCATGTTCAATTTGTTGCTGCGTATGCAGACTCTTCATATTCATCAAGATCATCCCCAAATGTAAAATGTTTGACAACTGATACCGCTTACATTATATTATAAGCGTAAATAGTTACAAGTGTAACGATTATTGAAAGAAGTGTCAATTATGCATTATAGTAATGGCAATTATGAAGCCTTTGTTAAGGCTGATAAACCTAAAGATGTTGATCAAAAATCTGCTTATATTGTTGGTAGTGGCTTGGCTGCATTAGCTACTGCTGTCTTTTTAATTCGTGATGGCCAAATGAAGGGCGAGAAAATTCACATTTTTGAAGAATTAGGTCTGCCTGGTGGCTCAATGGATGGGATCTTTAATAAAGAAAAGGAAAGTTACATCATTCGTGGCGGTCGTGAAATGGAGCCGCACTTTGAATGTTTGTGGGATTTATTTAGATCAATCCCTTCGCCTGACCATGAAGGTGAATCTATTTTGGATTCCTTCTATCGTTTAAATAGAAAAGATCCAAGTTATGCTAAAACTAGAGTAATTGTAAATCGTGGTCAAGCTTTGCCGACTGATGGGCAACTTCTTTTGACACCAAAGGCAGTGAAGGAAATTGTTGATCTTTGTTTAACTCCCGAAAAAGACTTGCAAAATAAGAAAATTAATGAAGTCTTCACTAAGGAATTCTTTGAATCTAACTTCTGGTTATATTGGTCAACAATGTTTGCTTTTGAACCATGGGCAAGTGCGATGGAGATGCGCCGTTACTTGATGCGGTTCGTTCAACACGTAGCTACATTAAAGAACTTGTCATCATTGCGTTTTACCAAGTATAACCAATATGAATCATTGATTTTGCCGCTGGTCAAGTATTTAAAGGATCGTGGTGTAATCTTCCACTATAATACGGTGGTTGATAATATCTTTGTTAACCGCTCTGACGGCGAAAAGGTTGCTAAACAAATTATTTTAACCGAAGATGGCGAAAAGAAGACCATTGACTTAACACCAAATGACTTAGTCTTCGTTACTAATGGTTCAATTACTGAGAGTACTACCTATGGAGATCAACTGCATCCCGCTCCAGCAGAGCATGAATTGGGTGCAAGCTGGCAATTGTGGAAGAACTTAGCAGCTCAAGATGAAGACTTTGGCCACCCTGATGTCTTCTGCAAAGATATTCCAAAGGCAAACTGGCGGATGTCCGCAACTATTACCTTTAAGAATGATGATGTTGTGCCATTTATTGAAGCTGTTAATAAAAAGGATCCACACAGTGGCTCAATCGTAACTAGTGGACCAACTACTATTAAGGATTCTAATTAGCTATTAGGTTACTCAATCAGCCGTCAGCCACACTTTAAGGCGCAAAAACCAAATGAATTGATTGTTTGGTTATATGGTTTGTTCTCTGATACCAAAGGTAATTATGTGGAAAAGACGATGCCTGATTGTAATGGGCTCGAAATGTGTGAAGAGTGGCTCTATCACATGGGTGTGCCGGAAGAAAGAATTCCTGAAATAGCTGCCGCAGCTACAACAATTCCGGTTCACATGCCATATATTACTTCTTACTTTATGCCAAGAGCTTTAGGCGACCGCCCAAAGGTTGTTCCAGATCATTCTAAGAACTTAGCCTTTATTGGTAACTTTGCCGAAACTCCAAGAGACACTGTCTTTACGACAGAGTATTCAGTTCGGACGGCAATGGAAGCTGTCTACACTTTGCTTAATATTGACCGCGGTGTACCAGAAGTCTTCGCTTCCGCATTTGATGTCAGAATGTTGATGAATGCGATGTATTACCTGAATGACCAGAAGAAGTTGGCTGATCTTGATTTGCCAATGCCTGAAAAGTTTGCGATTAAAGGGATGCTTAAGAAGGTTAAAGGCACTTATATCGAAGAATTGATGAAGAAATATAAGTTGATGTAGTTAACGATTATTATATGAAAAAAGAAAGTTTGTTAGATGACAAGCTTTCTTTTTATTTAAATCTAGCAGTAAAATTTTCAGCAAATTCAAGTTAACTTAAAACTTATCTCAAAAGTCTTAAGAGATTAAAATTAATTTGAATTACAGGTTAAAGTTGAGGTAAAAATTAAACTAATTTGAATTAGATTAGCTTGAACGGATATAAAATAATTTTAAGAAACTATCAAATTTTTTGTGTATAATAGTGTTATTCAGAGTTATTAACAATCAATTTTTAATTAGAAAAGAAGGATACTATTTTAGACTCTAAACCCGCCCGATGGGGCACAAAAGCATATCGTGACGCTAAGAAGTTATATATGAAGGCTTTTCCAGCTTGGGAAAGATTCTCCATGTTTTCTCTTTTAGCAATGTCATTACACCGAAATGTTAAGTTTCACGCAATTTATAATGATGGTCAGTTTTGCGGCATTACTTATTATGCTGAGAATGATAATACAGTCTATTTGACCTATTTAGCCATTAATGAAAAATTGCGAGGACAAGGTTATGGTTCCAAGATCTTGATGATGTTAGAGGATCGATTCCCTGATAAGCAAATTGTCATTGATATTGAGCCAGTTACCAAGAAAGCGAAAAATTATAAGCAGCGTGTTAGTCGCCTAAAATTCTATGAAAGAAATGGATTTCACAGGACTGACCGCAAATTGGTTGATCCTGATGGTGAATTTGAAGCTTTGACTACCGGTAAAAAGCTAGACATTGATAGTTTTACTAGAATGTTGAAGCAGATGAGCTTTGGATTTTATCAAGCAAAAGTTGAAAAATAAAAGAAGCCTAGTTAGCAGATCAGATTGCTGGCTAGGCTTTTTTTGATTATTGCGGTATTCTTGAACTTAACAAAGAAGGGAGGCACATATGATGACAATAGGAGAAGCTCTGAAAGAAGAAAGAATTAAGCGAGGATTATCAATTAGAAAAATGGTAGGAGATATTATTGATCCCTCTTCATATAATAAGGTGGAAAAAGGGATGCGAAATATCGGATCTGATGCACTAGTCAGACTATTGTTTTTGCATAACATAGATATCAATGAATTTTTCTCCAAATTAGAGGATTCTTATGCGCCTGCATTTACTGTACGTGAGAAATACTTAGATCAGCAGATGCGAGTGGCTTTTAACCAGCGCGATCTTAAGAAAGCAGAAGAAGTATGTAGGAAAATTCAAGAGCTTAAAGGAAAGCCTGTTCTTAAGCTAAGAGCTATAGTCGCAATTGCGTATTTAAAAAATAACGTTGAAAATTTGAGCGAACAAACTAAAAAAGCAATATTTGATCAATTAGATAAGAATGATGATTTGAGCAATAATATTGAGGCGATTAAGCTGTTTGCAAATACAATGCCAGTGTTTACCAACGAGCAGTTGAATTACTTAATGCACATTTATATTTCAAAAATTATTAAAAGAAATGACGTGTCAATTTCGGATCAAAAAAGATTTGCAATTGCTAGTGTCAATTATTTGAGAGCTTGCTATGAAAGAAAAATTCCTTTAAATGATTCTATGCTAGAAATTGAAAACTATATTATGGAGATTGATGATTCCTCTTTCCTCGTATATAAAGGTGTAGTCAAATTAAGTTTAGCTGCGATACGAGGGGATAAAGAGCGAGCTGAGCAAATAAAGCGAGAATTAATTGATGTTGGATATGAAATAGCTAGGAAATGGATAATTTAGTTGTGGTTTTTTGACCACGATTAAATTATTTTTTTGTTTTTATGATAAATTTATGGATATTTAATTGGAGGTGGCTACCTGATGAATGAAAAGAAAATACAAATTAATTTAAGATGGGTTCTATCAGTTTTGCCCGTTAGGTTTACAATTGCGATTATAGTTTTATCAATCACTAGTTCATTTGAGGGAGTGATCAATGGGTATGTTATGGGACAAATGACTAACATTGCTTTTAATAATTTCGCTGGTGTTGGGACTTTTGTTTTATTGGTTTTAGCAGCCTATTTGATTACCTATGTTTCGGCGTATTTATTTTTGCTAACGAATCAAAAGGCAATTCAAATTTTAAATCAAAAATTAAAATTTGCTTTTTTTGCTTCTAGCTTTTATCAAGAAAATCAAGCTGATTCAAATTCTTCTGATGTAATTAATAATGTGACGAACATTTCCAATCAAATTCAAGGACATTATTTCCAGCCTTTGTTTTATTTGATTCAAGCCATTATGACGGTCATTTCTACAACATTTGTAGTATTAGAGACCAATCTGTTATTAGGTATGATATATGTATTGCTTTCAGCATTAAGTATGATTCCTAACCAGCTTGGTAAAAAACAGATGAATCAAAAAACAGACAATTGGAGTCAATCTAATTCATCTTTAGTCACAATCATGAAAGACATTTTTGAAGGGAAAAATGAGATTAGAAAATTTGATGTTAAGAATCTCTTCTTCAAAAAATTCTCCAATTCGTTAAATACTGAGGAAGAAAATTATTTTCAATTAAACAAAGTTCAGTTTACAGTTCAATTTTGTGCATGGGTTTGTGCAGTTCTAGCAAGTGTAATACCAATGGGTATTGGATTATTGATGGTTGTCAACCACTTTGGTGGTGTTGAGATCGGGACAATTGTGACATTAACCTTAACTGCTGACCATGTTTTGGGTGGAGTACGTGAAATCGTTGGTTACCAAACGCAAATTAGTAGTACTAAGAGTATTAGAGATATTGGAATTGAAGAAGATAAGAATAGCGTTCAGGCTTCAGAAGTTGGCGAAAATAGCTTAACTTTAAAAGATGTGGCTTTTGATCGTGGTGATAAAGAAATTTTTCAAAATGTAAACTTACAATTGAAGAACAGTGATAAAGTCATTATCAATGGTGATTCAGGAGTAGGTAAGTCAACTTTACTGAATATTATTTCAGGTCAGCTAAAGCCAACCAAAGGTAAAGTAGAATTTGGCAACCGGTCAATCTCTCTTGGGGATTCGATTTTGGTTTCTCAAAAGTCATGGTTATTTGCTGGAAACGTGGCTGATAATCTTTCATTGTATGAAAATTTTTCTGATGAAGAAATGGAAGAAGTTTTGAAAAAGGTCCATCTTTGGGATGAATTAGGAGATAAACCACTACAATTTAAAATTGAGAGTGAAGGGAGCAATTTGTCAGGTGGACAGGCTCAACGACTAACAATTGCTCGAGGATTATTGAGACATAAACGATTATTTTTGCTTGATGAGATTACTTCAAGCTTAGATAAAGAAAATTCGCATGCGATCAGAAAGCTGATTTACACTTTACCAATCATGACTGTAGAGGTTGCACACAATATCGATGCCGAGTTAGTTAAGCAGTATGGTATTGAAATCCGAAAATTAACTAAGAATGGATTAAGTTGATGAATGATTGGGCACTTTTTTATGCAAATGATGTTTTAGTAAACAACAAAGAACACCATATATCATTATTTGTAAAACTAATCCATAATCAAATTGAAAATTTAAATGTGAAGTATACGTATTGTGAACTTCAAGAAATGGAAAATTTGTGTAATAAAAAAGCAGTAAAATGGCTAAAAGAATTTCTTGAAATTAATTTTAATTTTAAAGTTAAAATCGAAATTGATTTTGATACTGAGGCAGTAACACCATTTTATGTGGTAAGCAAGAATAAGATAATTTTACCGTATAAATTTATGTTATTAAAAAGTAGTAATAACATATTAGACCATGAGATATTTAACTTCTTTCTGTTTCACGAATTAGGACATGCTGTTTTAGATCAAAATTCACCTCAAATCTATAAAATAAAGATGATACAAGATATCTTTTATTATTTAGGAAAAAAGTATAGTCAAATAAATCTAAGGACTGATAAGAAAAAAATATTTTTGAATTTAAAACAAGTTTATAGAGAATTTCTACCTGATTTTATTGCAATTTATTTATTAGAAAAAAAGTTTAGCATGTGTGTAAACTGGAATGAATTTTTGTCTTGTTTTGAATACTTCAAAACTAAGACCGAGATGTGTACTATTTTTGCTTTTGATACGCACGCCCCTATTGAAGCTAGACTATATGTAAGCAAGATGGCAGTAGATTATTTTCGTAAACATGATAATAAAAATTGAAAGAAGCTTAGTTAGTGATTCTCATAAGATTGCTAACTAAGTTTTTTGAATAGGATATAATCTAAACTGTATGATGTATGTTAAAATAAAATGAAAATGCAATAATTAACTAGAAAACGAGAAGAAATATGAAAGACTATGTAATTTTAAATAATGGTGTCAAAATGCCTCGCTTGGGTTTTGGTGTTTATCAAATTGATGACTTGGCTCAAACGCAGCAAGTTGTGGAAAACGGCTTAGAAGTCGGCTATCGACTTGTGGATACTGCCCAAATTTATGGAAATGAACAGGCGGTTGGAGATGCACTTGTGCATAGCAGCATCCCACGAGAGGATATTTTCGTCACTTCCAAGATCTGGGTCGATAAGTATGGCTATGATCATACCTTGCAAGCTTTTGATGATTCAATGAAAAAGTTGCAGTTAGATTATATCGACTTGTATCTGATTCATAAGCCATATAACGATTACTATGGCACTTGGCGAGCATTAGAACGTTTATATAAAGAGGGACGCATTCGGGCAATTGGTGTAAGTAGTTTTTGGAATGAACGCTTAGCTGATTTGATTACTTTTAATGATGTAAAGCCGGCTGTGAACCAGATTGAGACTAATGTCTGGAATCAAGAATGGAAATCACAGCAATATATGGAAAAAGAGGGCGTGCAACCTGAAGCCTGGGCACCATTTGCGGAAGGAGCCAACCACATTTTCACTAATCCTGTCTTGCAAAAGATTGCAGAAAAGCATCATAAGACTACTGCTCAGGTAATGTTGAGATGGTTTTTACAAAGAAATTATGTGGTGATTCCTAAGTCAATTCATAAAAACAGATTAATGGAAAACTTTGATGTGTTTGACTTTGAACTAGATGATGAGGATATGGCATTGATCAAGACTTTGGATCAAGGCTACAGTGTTTTAGAAGATGAGATGGATCCGGAAATTGCGGAAAGTTTTCGGTAGTAGGCATTAAAAATGTGTTCAGCCTCGTAATTAGATATAATTAAGAACAAGAAAGTGATTTCAAAATACGAGGTGATCCCTATGAAAAAGATGAGATTAATCGGCACAATTATCGGTGTTGCTGGAGCTATTGGTGCAGTAGCGGCGATTGTTTATAAAAAATTCAAAGAAAAACAGGCAATGGTGAATACGCCGCAGGAGAAAACTTTACTTTTAGGCAATACTTCTAGTAAAGCCAAAAGTGAGTTAATGAAGGCAGAATTGTCTGAGAAGGATCAAGTTGAGACAAATAACACCGAAATTCCGCATGTTTCACTTGATGACGATAAGCCTAGAATATTTGAAGATAAATAAGATGAAAAAGCTCAATCTGCATGAATTTTGTAGGTTGAGCTTTTTGAATGATCTATTTGAGTAAATTATCTTCAAGATGTTTAAGGTGCTTAACGCGATTTAGATAATCATTGTTTTTCTGTAAATTGTAGATATATTTTTTGCCAATTTTCTCATTGAATAGTAAATGCTTCTCCACTAATGAATTTACATATTTTCTAATAGTGGTTTGTTTACCAAAGTGATTCTGAGGATCCTTAACAATATCATTTATTGAAAAATTAGATTTTCTTCTAGCAAACGACATAATAAATTTCTCTGGTTCAGTTAGTTTTTCTTGATTATCAATTGCAAAAGTCTTAAAAATACGAATGCGAGTAGTATTGATTTCATAATCAATGTTAATTTCAGGATCATTTAAATTATTTTGCAATACAGTATTAAGAATTCTAGGGCCGCCACTAGCTGCGGTTTCAGAGACACCAATTCGTCTAAATAAACTAGCGATTTCAGTGTTTCTAATAGAAGAATATTGTCCACGTAAAAATGATTCTTTACTTACACGCATAGTACCAGGATTTGTAAATTCGAAGTAACTAGGTCTGTCCACAATTTTGACACCTACCATACCATCATAATATGAGTGCATTAAACAATTAACTAGAGCTTCTTTAGCTGCAATGATTAAATCGTTATGGTAGGACGTTCTACTAAGGTCATTACCTTGAATAAATGGATCAGGTATATTTGTTTCTATTTTAGCTAAAACTAAATTATAAAAAGAAAAGATATTTAAAGTGGGATAATTCATGTCACCTGCAGAAACTCTATCATTCCAGTTAGTGGAATTATCACTATTATATTGCTGGTAATCCAATTGAAAGCGTGGAAAACGATCTGTTATCGAAATATATTTTCCGAAGAAAAGGAGACCACCATCTGTAAGATGATATTCATTTGAATTACTTAATCGGTCTTTTCTGAAAACACCGATTGAATATAAAAAATCTTGATCACTAAGTTGAGAATTAGTATTAATAATACCTTTTTCTTCAATTATTTTGCGATATTCTTTGATACTTTCTGCATCTAGATCTTCTATTGTATAGGTCGAAGGGAGTAAGTGAGTATTAATCTCGCTTTGACTTTCAACTGTAAAATATTTAAGTTGCTCTTTAGTAGCTACTCGATCTCCGTCACCGGTTCTGATATATGCTTTACCGAAAGCAGTTATTGGACGGGTATTAAAGGATTCTGGATGAATTATTACTTGAATAATAGTTTTATTTTGAAAAACAGAGATCTGAACATCATTATTTGAAACTGTCAAATCTTTTGTGTAAATAGATCTTTCTCGTAAATTGATTTTTTAATTATTTATTTAATCAAAGTAGGATTCTAAGGTGTCCTGAACCTGACCAAAGCCTTTATGAATTCGATTGAAATAACGGTCATTGTAGCTCATTGCCTGGATGCCAATAAATGCATCAAGCGACTGTTCAGTTGGAAATTCTGCCTTAGGCTTAGCTTTACGCTTGATGACGTTGTTAAAGGATTCAATCATATTGGTTGAATAAATTGAAGCTCTGATTTGTTTGGGATAATTGTAGAAGACTAGCAGATCGGGCTCAATTTCCTTCAAACCTTTGATGACATGGCTATAAGCTTTATTCCATTTGGCATAGAATTTGTGCAAGACAGCTGCAGCTTCTTTTTTGCTTGTCTGTTGATGTATCTGCTTGAATTCGTTCATGATCTTTTCACGATCGTCGACGCGTACTTTAGCGCAGATATTGCGCATGACATGAACCAGGCAGCGTTGAAAATGAGCTTTAGGATAAGTCCTGGCCAAGGCTGTTTTCATGCCAACAACACCATCAGAAAGAAAAAGCTCAACTTGCTTCAAGCCTCTGGACTTCATGTTTTGAAGCATCTCTGTCCAAACTTCAATGTTCTCACTAGGAGCAATGCAGTAGTCAATGACTTCCTTATGTCCATTAGGTTTAATGCCAATGGCAATATATACTGCTTCACGCTCAAACGTTTCTCGGCGCAAAGGAAGGTATGTCGCATCCAAATAGACACAGAAAAACTTGTCGCTTAGCTTGCGCTTGTGATAAGCCTCAATCTTGGGGAGCATCTGCTTGGAAATATTTGATACTTGAGCTGGACTATAATGACTGCCATACATTTTCTCAATCAAGTCAGCGATTTCTCTGGTAGTTACGCCTTTGGAGTATAGCTTGATAATCGTGCTTTCCAAAACATCAGAGTGCTGCTTGTAGTCAGGCAGCGTGTGCTGATGAAACTGACCGTTGCGGTCTCGAGGCACTTGCACTTCAATTGGTCCAAACTGGGTATCAACCTTGCGGAAATAAGCACCATTTCTAGAATTGCCAGTATTCCAGCCATTTCTGGCATAGGGATCATAGCCTAGAAAGGCAGTCAACTCAGCTTCTAGCAAGTTATTAACAGCCTGTTGTAGCTCTTTGCGCAATAAATCATTTATTTTGTCTGGATTGAATAGAGCTTGAGCAAAATCTTTGGTAAAATCATTCATGAAGGAGTTCTTCTTTCTGTATGTGTTTTTTTGTTCAAACCAATCATACGAGAAAGGAACTCCTTTTTCTAATGTTTAAAGAAATAAATTTAAGGAATCATTCATCCTTACACAAACTATTTTACAGTCTCCATTATTTTGGATTACAGGTCGATTAAGGCATGAAATATTGTTATTTTCATTGAAAATTTGTGTTTCAATGTCTTCAACATTGTCTACACCAGTTATACTAAATTCATGTTTACTCTTATCTTCTGCTATGCCTAATACTATTATTCCACCTAAAGTATTAGCAAAAGAGCTAACAGTTTCCCAAAATGATTTAGGTAATTTCCAACTAGCTTCTTTGTATTCGATGTTTTCATTTTCAGATGGTGTTTTAAAATTACCAGTTTGTGTAATTGCTTTGAAGTTTAAAAAGTCCATTTAATGTCACCTCATGACTTAAACTTATTTGTGTAAATAAATTATATACTATTGCTCTCGTAACTTACACGAACTTTCGCCAACTTTCGCGCAACTTACAACATTGCGCGCGCAAAGTGAGAGTAAAAAATAAACCCGCTAGCTATCATTGCGATAACTAACGGGTTTTTGAATGGCTTATTCTATCTATTGGTAAATTTTACCTTCTTGTTTTTCTTGCTTAATCTTTTCTTCTTGAGCTTTTTCACTAGCTGCTTTCTTAGGCAAAATCCAGTTTAAAAGCATTCCGATGATGGTGGAAAGGGCAACTGAGGTAAGTTGGAAATTGCCCAGTTGTAAGTAAGCTCCACCAATCCCGATAACCAAGATGACAGAAGCAATCAACATATTGCGCTTTTCACCAAAATCAATTTGATCATCAACTAAGATCTTTAAACCATTAGATGCAATTGTTCCGAAAAGTAAGAAGGAAATCCCACCGATAACTGGCATTGGAATTGATTCGATCAATGCGGCAAGTTTACCGACAAAGCTGAAGATAATTGCTGAAACAGCAGCACCGGCTAATACCCAAACTGAGTAAACCTTAGTCATAGCTAACACACCGATATTTTCACCGTATGAAGTGGTAGGAGGACCACCAATGAAACCAGCGATAATCGTTGAAAGACCATCACCCATCATCGTTCTGTGTAAGCCAGGATTCTTGAAAAAGTCACGTTTAGTTAATGAATTCAATACCATAATATGGCCCATGTGCTCTGTCATCGTAACGAAGGCAATTGGTGCCATGGCTAAAATAGCGGCAGGATACCATTTGAAGTGGTAACTGATTCCAGGCACATCAAGTGCTGGCAATGTGAACCAAGCTGCTTTTTCCACGCCAGAGAAATCAACAATTCCGAGGCAGCAGGATAAGATATAGCCACAGATAATTCCTAGCATAATTGAAACCAAACTGGTGAAGCCTTTGAAGCACATTTGGAAAACTAAAGTCATGACCAAAGTGAAGATAGCTACACCGAAGTAAGTCAAATCATACTTAGAATTATTCATCATAGCGTCATTAGCGGCAGTAGTTGCTAGTGACAAACCAATAACGATGATGATTGGTCCAACTACGATTGGTGGTAAAACTTTGTTAACCCAGCCTGAACCAATTTTGCTAATGATGATCGCAACAACTACGTAAACTAAACCAGAAGCGATCGCACCCTGGGCAACTGCCGGGTAGCCATCAGCCTTCATTAAGGCTTGCATTGTAGCAACGAAGGCAAAACTTGATCCGAGGTATGCTGGAATCTTGAAGTGGGTCAAGAGCATGTGGACCAAGGTACCGATTCCTGATGAAAGTAGAGCGATGCTTGGGTTAATTCCAATTAAAATTGGCACTAAAACGGTAGAACCAAACATAGCAAACATATGCTGTAAGGATAGCAGTACGCCTTGGCCGAATTCCGGCTTTTCATAGACGTCTAAAACGGCCTCCGGATTTCTGTACTTTTCTTTTTTATTCATTCAAAAAACTCCTATTTAACGATTTCGATACTATCTTTATCATCGACTTCAGTCATTGCAACTTTGACCTTCTCGTTCATTGCCGTTGGGATATTCTTTCCAATAAAGTCAGGACGAACTGGCAATTCACGATGACCGCGGTCAACTAGGACAGCTAAATTAATCTTAGCTGGACGGCCTTGATCCATTAATGCATCAAGTGCAGCTCTAATTGTCCGACCTGTGAAAAGAACGTCGTCAACTAAGATAACGTTTTTATCGGTGATATCGAAGTCAAGTTGTTGGCTGTGGATCATCTTTTCCTTCTCAGCCTCTGGTAAATCATCGCGGTATTGAGAAATGTCAATTGCCCCTACAGGGACTTCAACATCTTCCAAGTTTTTCAAATTTTTGGCGATTCGCTCGGCCAAGTACCAGCCGCGAGTTTTAATTCCGACTAATACAAGATCTTTAGTACCTTTATTGCGTTCGACAATTTCGTAGGTCATTCGCATCAAGGCGCGTTTCATGCTTAAAGCATCGATTATTTCTTTTGCCATAGTTTTTCCTTTCTGGATGACCAAAAGAAAAAGACCACCAAGAGCGCATGGCTCAAGATGGTCCTTCTGTATTAGCTAACGACAAAAAGTATTAGCTTGTGCAGATTTCCTTCTTAGCCTCACGGGACTAACTTTAAAGGTCATCACTATTATTTTCTTTATATTTAACTCGGAAAAACACAGATTGTCAAGATTTAGTGGAAAAATATTGTGCTTTATTTTGCTAGTTAAATCTTGCATACTATGAGTAATAGTAGTTTTTAGAGTTAAAAAGGTGGGATTAAATGACTAAGAAGCAAATATCAATGGTTACTTTGTCTTTGTTGCTGGCTAATATTATGTCAGGGCTAGATGCGACAATTATTAATACGGCGATTCCAGCAATTGTGTCCGATCTACACGGAATTCAGTATATGGGGTGGATTGTTGCCTGTTTTTTACTGGGAATGTCGGTCTCAGTGCCAATTTGGAGTAAAATTGGTGAAAGAATGGGTAACAAATTTGCCTTCGAATTGTCACTAGCCTTATTTATTTTAGGTTCAGTTTTAGAAGGGGTTGCTCCTGATATTTACTTTTTCCTTATTTCTCGAGTGCTGATGGGCGTTGGTGCTGGTGGAATGGGTTCTCTTCCTTATGTGATTGTTGGCTATATTTATCCGAATATCAAACGCAGGACGGTCATCTTGAGTTATATTGCAGCTAGTTTTTCGGCCGCTTGTATTGCTGGTCCACTAGTTGGTGGCTGGATTGTTGATGCTTTGTCCTGGCACTGGGTCTTTTATATCAATGTTCCATTAAGATTGATATCAATTATCTTGAGTTTTCTTTTTTATCGTGGCATTCGTAAGCCAAACATCAATACTGTCTTTGACCGACTAGGTGCTTTTACCCTAATTGGCGGTTTGACTTGCTTTTTGATTGGAATTCAGATGTTAGGACTAGCTAGTAATTTTCTAGTGGCTATTTTCGTGATTATCGGGATCGTAATGCTTGTCTGGTTCATCTTAGTTGAGAAAAAAGCTGCTAGTCCTATCGTGCCGTTATCGGTTTTTACTAATAAAGCTTTAGTTGGTGACTTCATTCTTTTTGCCTTTGCCTGGGGTGCATATATTGCAGTTAACACTTATTTGCCAATGTGGTCGCAGGCAATCTTAGGGACAACGGCCTTAATCGGTGGGATGACGTTGATTCCTAACTCAATCTTTGATATTGCTGGTTCACAAAGTACGCCGCATTTACTCAGACATTTTAATAATTATCATTTGTTAATTTTCGATTTTACATTGATTGCAATAACAGTAATCGGTTTAATTATTGTACCGATTAGTACGCCATATCAGATTTTGATGTCGATTGCAGCGTTATCTGGTTTAGGTGTAGGCTCAATCTTCGTTATTCTTCAAATAAAAGTGCAGATTGACGCTGGTGAAAAGGATATGGCACCTGCTACATCGCTTAGTTTTTTGATTAGAATTTTAGCGCAAACTATTATGGCTGCCGTTTATGGGGTGATTATGAATTTAGCCCTAGCACGTGGAATTGCTGGACACCACAATATTACGATGACCATGATGAATAAGTTGAGTGACGCAGAATCTGCGAAGAGTTTGCCTAAGGCGTTAATGCCAACAATGCGAACTATTTTTCATACTGGAATCAGAGAAATTATGATTGTATCGTTGTTGCTAATTATTTGTGGGTATGTTGCAAACTTTATTTATAATCATCATGAAGCAAAGAAAGCTGCGGAATAGAGAAAAAGTGTTTGAGAGAAACTCAAACACTTTTTTTACTGCAAATTTTTAATCACATTAAATCCCTGAATTGTCAAATTAAGTGCAACAGTTAGGCTATGAGGAAATATATTGCTTGAAGAGTTCTTCTGCTGTGTGATATTGAAGGATTCGACGATGTTTGCGGTTAATGGCATCAGTTGCCTGTTGAACATAAGCAGCTGACTTATCTTTCATGCTTTTGCCTTTAGGGAAGAATTGACGCAGAAGTCCATTGCAGTTCTCATTGGTGCCTCTTTCCCATGGAGAATATGGGTGGGCGAAGTAGATCTGGCAGCCTTTGATCTTGGTCATATCCGCAAACTCAGAGCCATTGTCAAACGTGATCGATTTAAACCAGGCAGGATGTCTGTCAATCTCATTTTGAAGCAGCCTTTGGCATGTGCTTGCCCGATAGTCAGGAATCTTGATAACTACTTCAAAGCGTGTGGTTCTTTCGGTCAAAGTCATTAAAGCAGGCTGATTCTTGCGTCTGACGCCTTTAACCAGATCTCCTTCCCAGTGCAGCGGCGTTTTTCTGTCTTCAATCTCTTTAGGACGCTGTTCAATGGAATTGCCAAGATTCTTCTTGTGCAAAGCATGACCGCTCTGGCCGTGATGACGCTTGTTCCTGCGTCTTTTGAGCTTCATAGGCAGATCAATATTGCTTATGTCCAGCAAGCCCTGATCAATATAGCGATAGACAGTTGGTGTGCTGGGACAAGGGTAGCCTGGCATAGTCCTTTTGAATTCACCAACGAATTCATCGATGCTGGTGGCATCAAATTTAGCTTTGAAGCGTCTGGAGAGCATTCTCAAAAAGACAGCATAATGCTTCAATGGATTGCGCTGATAGCAGTTTTTGCGACGCTTCTCATAATAAAGCTGTGCAGTATCAGCGTAATAGTGCTCATACAATAAATAGCTGCTGTCTCTTTGCAGGACGCTTCCGCGTTTGATTTCGCGACTGATTGTCGACTTATGGCAGCCGACTTCTTGAGCGATAACAGTACGGGAAGTTATGCCGGAATCCAGCATTGCTTGAATTTGTCCACGTTGTACGCTGGTTAATTGATGATAGTGCTTAGAAATGCTAGAATTTGAATTGGTCATGAAGATCTTCCTTTCTTGATTTTTCGTCACTTCAAGTTTAGGTCTTCATGGCCTTTTTGTTTAACACTTGGTGTTGCACTTCAATTTTAAATCCGGGATCACATTAAATCTAAACAAAATCAAGTTAAAGACGACAATTCCAGCAGTAACAATAAAAATGGTACTGTAATTAGTTAATCCAGAGATAGTTGAACCTAGTAGCGGTCCAAAAATATTACCGATATACATAGCTGACTGATTCCAAGAAAAAATTCGCCCCGTGATTTTTGCTGGCGTATTTTTAGTAAGCAAAGTCTGCACTTGAGGGAACAAGCAAGCATCAGTAAAGCCGACTAAAAAGCGTAAAATACCAAGTTCAACAGTATTTTGTACAAAAGCAGTCAAAAAGAAGAGGATTGTGGCTCCAATAAAGCCAGCAATAATAATTTTATGAGTTCCAATGCGGTCACCGAGTGCACCGAAGCGCGATGCCGCAAGGAATGTAGCAATTCCTGGCAAAGCAGCTATTACCCCGGAAATAAAGACGACATTACCGTGGTTAGCCATCAATTGTTTAACATAGAGTGAAACGATCGGGTTAATCGAATTATTTGCAGCTTGAATAATTAGAGTAGTTAAAAGCAAGCCAAAGATTAATTGCGGTGAGCGTAATTCTTTAATTACTCCGCTTGCTTTATCAAGTTTCTTTTCAGTTACTGGCTTGAAGTCTGTTTCATGGACAAAGAACAATGACAAAAGAAATGCAATTAATAATAGACCACCTGTAATAAAGAAGGTAACGCGATAGGAGAAAATAGACGCTAAGGCTCCACCAATAAATGGCCCGAGTAAGTTGCCAGCAGTAAAGCTAGACGCCATAGTGCCAAGTGCTTGTCCAGATTTTTCCTTCGGAGTTTCAGTCGCAACTAGAGCATTGGAATTAGAAACAAAGCCTGCAAAAACACCTTGTAACATTCTTAAAATAAATAATTGATAAACGTTGGTAACTAGCCCCATACAGCCAAGGACGATAGCCATTCCCAATGAAGCTCGTAATGTCATCGGCTTTCTGCCTTTTTTGTCTGCTAGTTTTCCCCACCAGGGAGAAATTATCGCCGATACAAAATAAGTACCGGAGTAGATAAATCCAGACCAAAAGTTTAACTGCTTATGGGTAAAATTGCCTAGTGTATCAATATACGCGTGGTGCTAGTTAAATCGTTCTAGACAATAAGCCAAATTATAAGCTAAAATTGCAATTTCCAACCGGCTTTGAAAGCCTATCAGACTACGTGCTCGATTGTTCTCGGCATTGTAATAGGTCAGAAGCGAAAAGTCGCTTTCAATTGTTCTGCGAATAGCCATCAATTGATGATCATTGTGCTTTTTAGCTCCTGTCATATTTTTACGATATGGTGTCCAAAGTTCATAACCCATTTGTTTTAGCTGTTGATGCAGTTCTTTGCCTAAATAGCCTTCGTCGCCAAGAAGATAGTAATTAGATGGATGTGCATTTTCCATCAGTTCAACTGTCTCCTTGGCATCATGAACTGATGCTTTTGTTACGACATAATCAAGAATGTAACCGTCATCGCTAACAATGGCATGAACTTTGAAACCATAGAAGTAAATTTTCTTGGTGGCCTTATAACCAATGTTGGCATAACCGCGAAAAATTTTAGCACGATAGTTGCGAATTGGTTGGCAAACAGGTACCGGAAAGCTGTCAATGATCAAGAAATGTCCATTCAGGTCAACCTTTTTATTCATTTCTTGCCGTATCTGATAAATCAATTGCAATAGCTGACGTGAACGCCGATTAAAACGTGAGTGTGATAAACAATTGAAACATTCACAGAATCTTCTTTGTGATTCAATTCCTGTCTTAGCTTGCCAGATAAGTAAAGCCAAAATCAGACTGTCCGTAGTTTTAATTTGATCAATATTTCGCCGATGAGTAAACTCAGCCGGTGCATACAAACGATACCAGTGCCGACAAATTATCACTAAATCTTTAAAACTAACTTGTAAATGGTGGCTAAAACGCTTAAGCTTAAGGCAGTTCAATCAGATCAGACTCTTTTCTATTATTACTATTTACAAGTCGAGTCTAACAAGATTGGACTTTTTTATTAACTAAAACGATTTAACTAGCACCACGCGTATCAATATATAATGGCAGAAACGGCATTACTTCAGAGAAGGCGATACCAGCGATAAAGACCGCAATAGATAAGACAAGTAGATTCTTTTTCCAAATAGGTTTTTCATTCATTTTTATTCCCTTTGTTAAGTTTTAAAGTATAAATTGTAAAGCTGACTATGAATAGCACCAAGATTAAGTGAGTTAAAAATAAGGGCTGACTAGAATTCATAACGCTTTTATTAATATGGTAGTTAAAGATTTGCTCAAAGATGTGCGGTCCATTGAATAAAAGCAAGCCACCCCACAGAATTAATTGAGTTAAGAAGCCTCCAGCAGTGCGAAAACGATAGTTGATCATATAAATATTTGTATCGACATGATCACGGATAAGATCTAAGGTGTCAGTATTTTGTAAACTGTAGAAAATTCGAATCAAAAAAATCCCTGCAAAGTATGTTGGCCTAAAGAGCGTAATAACTAGACCGAGAACAATGCCCCAACTTTGAATGGTGAAGTCATCAAATGGTAAATATTCACGTAGCGTTTTTAATAATGGACGTTTGATAAAGCTGGCGATTAAGATAATGACAAATAACCAGTAGTAATTTTTTGCACCAAATAAAACAGAAATATAAACGGCTGAAAAGATAGTGGTAAAGTCTTGGCAGAGGCCTGCGATTGTCAGGCGATACCGCATTTTGCGAGATAATTTACCATGTTTTTGGCTTAAAGCTAATTTGATCAGATAGCTAATAACAACTACTGCTGAAACGATAATGCCAAAAATAGAGAAGATGTCTTTTCCCGAGTTCCAACCTTCTCGAATTAAGAGAATAGCCAGTAGCAAACCAAGAGTTAACCAGACATTTTGCCACTGCAATACAATTTCCCGTGAATGTGCTCTAAATGGAGAATATTTAAAGCCGAGTATAGCAATTAGCGTATAAATGAGCATTGCGATAAATGAAATTGTTGGCAGATGTGGTTCAACAAAGACAACTATTCCTAGTAAAATTAAAATTGCGCCAAAATAAGCAAAAAGATCATTCTTGCTTGGATGATAGTCGCTTTGAATGGCGATTTGTTTTTGAACGCTAGGAAAACATGCGGCGCCTATTCCGGCAAGGGATGCGCTAATGCAGTAAAGGGCTGGTAAAAAGATGCCGAAAATCCCTAAGAAATAGCCAAATAATGCTGCCAATAAACCGAACCAGCCAATAACATTATCTTCATTTTTGCCGCCTTTAAATAGAAACAATGTTGTGCGCCGAAAGGCATAGAAGAGTGCAAAAGGCAGCACGTTGATTGCAGTATTTTGTTTAATAATTAAGCTGAATACTAAATAAGGGAATAGGTTTAAGGGTAACGAGCTAATTTTTAAGAGTAAGTTACTTTTTTGTTGTAGTAGATTGTTAATATCTTTCATGATTTAATTTTAGAAAAGTCATAGTTTTTATACTTAATTGCTAGTGCTTTGTTTTTGAAAAGTGCGTTGTGGATATCTCCGGAAGAATATGCAAGATATAAACAAGGATGTCCTTTAAATTGACCAGTAATATAAATAATATCTACAGTTGTTAAAAACTCACGAACGCGCATCCAAGTCTGCCCTTGATGTTGTTCGATGGCGATCATGGAATCACCACCAGAATAGGTTTTATTCTTTTGCTCAGAATTATGATCTAGTTTAATGGACTTATCCACTTGTCGATAAACTACTGAGTCACCAATTGTATGCTTGTTGATAATTAATTTGCGAGCTGATTTGCTCAGTGGATCGCTACGATACCAGGTACCGCGAAATTGTTCGGGGATGCTGGTTAACTTAGAGCCAGGATATTTCTTTTTTAAATTAGGCTTAAACTCATTTGCCCGTTTGGATGCTTTATGTGTCGCAGAACTGCTTACTGTTTCGTTAACCGTAGCGGGACGACTAGAACGGTTGGAACAGGCTGATAGGCTAAAAAACAGGGGGAAAAGAATTATCATTGAAAATTTATTTTTCATATTTTATTTTTCCTTTGCAATAATTATTTTTAATTATAGTCTACTTTGACTGTTTTTCTCGGTAAAATTAAATTAAGCGTTTTTTATAGAAAGGAAAAATTATGCAAAAAGAACAAGAAATCCAAATGTTGAAAGAATTCTCAGATGCCAATTCAACTTCGGGCTTTGAGGAAGAATTCGTTAAGCTGTTTACTAGTTATGCGGAAAAAACGGCAGATATTGAGGTAGATGGGATGCTCAATGTTTATGCCGCCAAGAAAGAAAATAAGGGAAATCGACCGGTAATTCAACTTGATGCGCACTCAGATGCTGTAGGCTTCATTACGCAAGCTGTTCGCCCTAATGGTTTAATTAAGTTTGTTCCACTTGGTGGTTGGGTAAAATATAATATTCCAGCCTTGCGCGTTAAAGTGCGCAATCGTGATGGAGAATATATCCCTGGCGTTGTAGCAACTAAGCCGCCTCACTTCATGACAGCAGCTGAGCGCAATAATGTACCTGATGTGGCAGATATGTCAATTGATGTTGGTTCTTCTAGCCGTGAGGAGACAATCAAGGACTACAAGATTGATACAGGTTGCCCTATCTTTGTTGATGTTAAGTGTGAATATCATGAAAAGTCCGGTTTATTCTTCGGTAAAGACTTTGATGATCGTTTTGGTGCTGGTGCGATGGTTGATGTGCTTGATAATTTGAAGGGTGAAGAAACTAACTTTGACGTGGTGGCTGCACTTTCTAGTCAAGAAGAAGTTGGCTTGCGTGGCGCCTATGTAACGGCTAGAAAAGTTAAGCCAGATCTTTGTCTGGTACTCGAAAGCTGTCCAGCTGATGATACTTTTACGCCTGACTGGCTTTCTCAAACTGGTCTAAAACGTGGCCCAATGTTGCGCGATATGGATACGACATTTTTACCAAATCCTAAGTTCCAACAATATGCATGTGATTTAGCTGATAAAAATAATATTCCATATACTCGTTCAGTTAGAACCGGTGGCGGTCAGGATGGTGCTGCAATTTACTACGAAAATGGTGCGCCAACAATTGTCATCGGTATTCCGGTGCGCTATGAACACTCACCATATTGTTTCAGTAGTTATAAGGACTTTAAGGCTTCAGTTGATTTAGCTACTGCAATTATTCGTGATATTACCCAGGAAAAGCTAAATAGCTTCAAAAAGTTTTAATAAATTGCTTAAAAAGATGGATTCTCTATTATAAGGGACCATCTTTTTTGATATACTTAAACATAATTTTATATTTTAAGCGAGGTAAAGAGATTGATTACAGTATCCGACGTTAGTTTACGATTTGGTGGCCGCACACTCTATGAAGACGTTAACTTAAAATTTACTCCAGGCAACTGCTACGGCGTAATTGGTGCCAATGGTGCCGGTAAGTCAACTTTTCTTAAATTGTTAGAGGGGAAACTGGAACCAACAACAGGTTCAATTTCAATTGATCCCAATGAGCGCATGTCCAGCTTGAACCAGGACCACTTTGCTTTCGAAGACTTCTCTGTCATGGACACAGTAATTCAAGGGCACAAGGAACTGTATCAAGTAATGAAAGAAAAAGATGCTCTTTATGCCAAACCTGACTTTGGTGATGAAGATGGGGTTAAGGCAGCTGAATTAGAGAGCAAGTTCGCAGAACTTGATGGTTGGAATGCGGAAGCGGATGCGGCTAAGCTGCTGCAATCATTAGGGATTCCTGAAGAAGAACATCAAATGATGATGAAGGATTTACCTGAAAGCGAAAAAGTTAAGGTCTTATTGGCCCAAGCTTTGTTTGGTAATCCTGATATTTTGCTATTGGACGAACCGACTAACGGTTTGGATGTTCATACCGTTGAATGGTTAGAAGACTTTTTGGCTGATTACCCTAACATTGTGATTGTTGTTTCTCACGACCGACACTTTTTAAATCAAGTATGTACTGAAATGTGTGACGTTGATCGTGGTAAGATTCAGCTTTATGTGGGTAACTATGACTTTTGGTATGAATCAAGCAAACTAGCTAATGAATTAGCTGCTAACCAAAATGCTAAAAAAGAAGAAAAGATGAAGCAATTGCAAGAATTTATTGCCCGCTTTTCTGCTAATGCATCTAAATCACGTCAGGCAACTTCTCGTAAGAAACAACTTGATAAGATTACTTTAGATGATATTAAGCCATCTAGTCGTAAGTATCCATTTGTAAAGTTTGAAATGCACCGTGATTTAGGTAATGACCTAGTTAAGGTAGAAAATGTTTCTTATTCAGTTGATGGTGAAAAGATTCTGGATAATGTGTCTTTCATCGTGCGTCCTGGTGATAAGGTAGCATTTTTATCACGTAACGCTTTAGCAACGACTGCGCTGCTTGATATCGTTGCTGGTAAGCTTAAGCCAGATACTGGTACCGTTACATGGGGTCAAACAACGGCCTTTAACTACATGTCACGCGATTTGAACGCTAACTTTAATAATGATGACTTAACAATTTTGGACTGGCTGCGTCAATATGCTACTAAGGAACAAGACGATAACACTTTCTTACGTGGATTCTTGGGTCGAATGCTCTTTAGTGGGGAAGAAATTGAAAAGAAGATCAAAGTACTTTCCGGTGGGGAAAAGGTTCGTTGTCAATTGTCCCGAATGATGCTTGAACCGGCTAATGTATTGATCATGGATGATCCTACTAATCATTTAGATCTTGAGTCAATCACTGCATTAAATGATGCCCTTGTTTCATATCCAGGTTCAATTTTATTCACCTCACATGATCATGAATTTATTCAGACTATTGCTAACCACATTATCGAAGTTGGACCTAAAGGTATTGTTAGTCGCCAAGATACGAGTTATGATGAATTTTTGGATAAAGAATCAATTCAATCGGCAGTAGCTAAGATATATTAATAAAAGATTATTGAATTTCTTGTGGTTGAAACTTAGCTATTTTTGGTTCATGATGTGAGGTAAATAAAGAATGAAAGGACTTACATTATGAAACGAATTAAAATGGGATGTACTACTTTAAGCATTCCAGCGATGGCACTTGGCATTATGCGAATGAATCAAAAATCAGTTCCAGAGGCTCAAGTGGCAATTCAAGCCGCCTATGATGCTGGGATCAACTTCATTGATTCTGCTGATATTTATGGCGGTGGAAAATCAGAAGAGATTTTTGGTCAAGCTTTTAGCCAAATGCAGATCAAGCGTGAAGAGATGTTTATTCAATCTAAAACAGGAATTGTTCCAGGAAAACGTTATGATTTTTCTAAAGAACATATTTTGCATAGTGTTGATGAAATTTTGGAAAGAATGCAACTAGATTATCTTGATTCATTAGTACTTCACCGACCAGATGCATTGATGGATCCAGAAGAAGTAGCTGAGGCTTTTGATCAACTACAGGCAGCAGGTAAGGTGCGCTTTTTCGGCGTATCTAATTTTGATACGGCTCAATTTAAATTGTTACAAAGTTGCTTGAGCCAGCGCTTGATGTTCAATCAATTACAATTTAGCCTGAAACATACAGGAATGATTGACTTTGGGATGCATATGAATATGGTAGATAAACCATCAGTTGATCGTGATAGCCAATTTCTTGATTATGCCCGTCTACACAAAGTTACTGTGCAGGCTTGGTCACCATTCCAGTATGGCATGTTTGAAGGGACCTTCATTGATAATGATGACTTCCCCAAGTTGAATCAAGAGTTGCAAAAACTGGCCGATAAGTATGAGGTAGGTAAAAATGCGATCGCTGCAGCTTGGATTTTACGTCATCCTGCAAATATTCAAATGCTAGTTGGATCAATGAATCCGCAACACATTAGGGATTCTGCTAAAGGTGCCAAGATTCGATTGACTAGACAAGAGTGGTACGATTTATACTTAGCTGCTGGTAATTATTTGCCCTAAACCGAATATTTTCTAATAAAAACAAAAAACTAGCTTTTAAAAGCTAGTTTTTTGCTTATAATGGATAATAGGACTATATAAAAGGGGATTAAGAAATGAAAAAAAAATATGGAAAAAATCTTATTTTTGAAGATTTTATTCATGATCGGGAAGTGAAAATGTATCGTAGTGATGCAGAAGATTCCGTTCATTCAGATTATACTTTAAATGTACAAGTTTTTACGTTAGATAATTTACCATTTTCACCATTAACTGGTGATCAACAACACATCTTTTTTGACTATGAGAAAGCTGGAACTGATGCAGTTAAGATCACAGGAGTTGAAGGCCATTTTTATAATGCAATTACTAGAAGGTATGAAGTGACTGATCATACTTTCGTTGTAGGAGAATTGCTTGATGACAAGGTAAGTGAGACAGTAGCTACTCAGCAAATGAGGGAAGCTGCTGAAAAAGTAATTGCAGAGTTAAGCAAACGTATTCCGATGCCTCCTCACATTAAGCATCCGAAAATTTTAACCGATGTACAAAGAGCAGAAAAATTGGTAACTGATCGCAATGTGAAGATTACTAGTTTAAGTAAGGCAACAGGAATTTCAACCTATACTTTATATAACTATCGTAAGAATCCGGCTTCTTTGCATAAGGCCTCGCAAGCAACGGTTGATTGCTTAACCAGCAAGTATTTTGAAACTTACTTTAGCCGAAATGAGATTGAACGCTTTCGGATGATGTTAATCAACATTGTTGGAGCTTATTTGAAGGAAACAGAAGGTAATCCAATTGCCTATGATCCTGCACATGCTTTATATACAATGTGTCAAAAAGGGGATTGGCATCGTTTAGCTAAAATGGAAGAGTTGTGGCGAGCAAGCTACAGTGTAGAAAGGTCGCTTTAATGCAAACGATGTTTGTTCATGCGCTTAACGGCGTAAAAAATTGGTAATCCAATAATGACAATTCCAGCAAAAAGTAAAACACCAGCTGGATCATTAATTAATTCACTGATTAAGACAAACAAACCGCCTAAAATAGCAATTATAGGCACAAAAGGATAAAGTGGAGTACTGAAAGGACGCTCTGCTTTATTCTTTTTTCTTAGGATAAAAATTCCAAAGAAGGCTAAAAGATAGAAGCAATAAACTGTAAAGACGCAAAGATCTGATAAGTGGTCTGGATCAAAGAAAATCATCATTAAAAGGGCTAAAAGGACGATAAACAAAGTAGCAACAACGGGAGATTTTCCTTTAGGAGTAACATAGGCTAAGTATTTAGAAAAAGGTAAATCTCCTCGTTTAGCCATGGCATAAACGATTCTAGGAAAGGTCAGCATTTTCCCATTTAATGTTCCCATCATTGAAATGATGATGCCAATGGAAAGAATTTTACCTCCGATTGCACCGAAAACCGCGTTAGCTAGATAAGTAGTAGTGTTTTCGCCTAGTTGGTGAATTTGATTAGCGGGGATGAAGCGGAAAATCCCAATTGTAATTAGGGTATAAATAGCCAAAACAGCTGTAATTCCTGCAATGATTGCTCGAGGTAATAATTTTTGGGGATTTTTCATTTCGCCGCCTAAATTAGCGATTAAAATCCAGCCATCGTAGCCGAATAAAGTGGCTAAAACAGCAACACCGAAGTTACTAGTGTGTTGACTAACCTCTGCTACAGTCTGGTTAATCGCATCTTGTTGACCCCAACAGATTCCACAAATGGTGATTACAGCAATCGGAATCATTTTGGCAATCGTGGTTATGACCGAAAAGATTGCACCTACCTTATTTTCGAAGAAATTCATGATTCCAATTGCTAAAACTGTGATTAAAGCCAAAGGAATGCGCCATGAATGATTCAAACCAAAAAAGTTAGTCATCATGATGCTCATAAAACCAGCAACGGCGGCAATAATTGCAGGACCATACACGATGATCTGCATCCAACCAGCCATAAAGCCTAAAATGCGGCCATAGAGATTTTCAATGTAGACATAAAGACCACCAGTGTAGGGCATTTGCGCCCCTATCTCGGCAATGGTGAGACCTGCAGCCAAGGTAATTAGACCACCAAAAATCCAAGCTAGTAAGGCCATTGTAGTTGAACCTGCACTGTCAAGAACAGAAGCCTGCTTAAAAAAGATACCAGAGCCGATGATAGTTCCGATTACAATTGAAAAAGCTGAGCCGAAACCAATACTGCGTTTAAGCTTGTTGTCCATTTTTTCTCCTTTATACAAAAATAGCCGGATTCACCTTATCGTCTAGAAACGATTGAGTGAATCCGGCTGCTGATTTACGTACACCAAAATCACTCAAGTTCAGTTGGAACTTGAGCTAGATGAGTATGCCAATGTGGTGTCTTGATAAATCATAATTGAATCTCCTAAATTAATTTTAATTAGAATATCATAATTATTAAAAATGAACAAGAAAAATTTGAGATTTTTAGTCTTCGATAATCGTATTCTGTGCTTTGCTCATCTTTTTAACTAAAAAGAAAATTGGCCAGCCGACAGCGGTAATTCCAGTAAAAAGCAAAACGCCAGCGGGATCATTGAAGAATTGGCTGACTAAAACGAAGAGCCCGCCTGCAATTGCTACTAAAGGAATTAGGGGATAAAATGGCACGCTGAAAGGACGTTGGTCCTTATTTTTGTATCTTAAAATGAATAAGCCAAAGAATGCTAAAACATAGAAACTATAAATTGTGAAGACGCAGAGATTTGATAGGTAATCAGGATCGAAGAAAGTCATCATAATTCCAGTTAAGGTAATTAAGAGCATAGTAGCCATAACTGGTGCTTTTCCCTTAGGTGTAACGTATGATAAAAATCTTGAGAAAGGCAAATCCCCGCGCTTAGCCATAGCGTAAATAACACGAGGAAAGGTGAGCATTTCTCCATTAAGAGTGCCTAGCATTGAGATAATAATGCCGACAGATAGAACTTTACCGCCAATTGGACCAAGAATAGCGTCAGCCAAATAAGTGGTTGAATTTTTACCTAATGCATGAATTTTATCGGCAGGGATGAAACTAAAAATACCAATAGTAATTAACGCGTAAATTACTAATACTGTAGTGATTCCAATGATGATTGCTTTGGGTAATAATTTTTGTGGATTCTTAATTTCACCACCTAAATTTGCAATAAAGATCCAACCGTCATAGGCAAAAAGGGCAGCGAGAACAGCTACGCCAAGACCACCTGTTGATCGATTCAGCTCAGTCACAGTTTGGGCGACAGCGTTTTGCTCACCCCAGCAGATGCCGCAGAAGATAATTGCAAAAATAGGGATCATCTTAGCAATTGTAGTGATTATAGCAAAGGCTGCACCGACTTTATTTTCTAAAAAGTTTAAACCGCCGATAGCGATGATAGTGATCAAACCAATGGGAATACGCCATTCGGTGCCGATGCCAAAGAGATTAGTCACCATAATACTTAAAAAACCGGTAACTGCAGCTATCATAGCAGGACCGTACACAATAGCCTGCATCCAACCAGCCATAAAACCTAAAACGCGGCCGTAAATTTTTTCAATATAGACGTAAAGTCCACCAGTATAAGGCATCTGGGCACCGATTTCCGCAATCGTTAAGCCGGCGGTTAATGTGATAATCCCAGCTAAAATCCATGCTAAAAGTGCCATAAAGGTTGAGCCTGCGCTATCTAAAACTGAAGCTTGTTTAAAGAAAATTCCAGAACCGATAATGGTTCCAACGATAATTGAAAGTGCAGAACCTAAGCCAATACTGCGTTTAAGGTGATTGTCCATAAAAGTCCTCCAGATGTAAAAATATGTATAACATTATATCATATAAGGTGACATATAGTTTCTAAAGATACAGTAAAAGATTAACTGAATTCTTCTTGTTTACCACTAGAATTGAGTATAAAATGAAAAACAAAAATATTTGTTGAGTGAGAAAGGGATTTCATGCGCGTTAATGTATTACAGCATGCACCTAATGAGGGACCTGGTTCTATTCAAGCCTGGTGCCATGCTAGAGATAACGAAATGTTCGTTTACCATCCAGGGAATTTTGGTATTTTGCCAACTGTTGATGAAACAGATCTATTAGTAGTCCTAGGCAGTCCAAACAGTCCTAATGATGATCTTGATTGGGTCAAAAATGAACGTGTGTTGATTAGACAAATGTTAGATCAACACAAGCCGATCTTGGGAATTTGTTTTGGTAGCCAGCAGATTGCTAAAACTTTGGGCTATAAGGTACTTGATGCACCCGCTAAGGAAGTAGGTTGGGCACCAGTTTATTTGCAAGATCAGACTATTACAGGAATTCCGGATAAGTTAACAGCTCTTCATTGGCATGAACAAATGAGTGAAATTCCAACCGAAGCTAAGTTATTATTCTCTAGTGATCTAGTTAAGAATCAAGGCTTTTTACTGGGAGATAATGTAATTGGGTTGCAGTTCCACTTTGAACCGCAAATTGATAATGTGCGTGAGATTGCTATTAATGATGGAGCATATGCTTTAGAAAATAATGATTTACATCAAACGCCTACAGAGATTATTAATCATGGTGTGCCTGAGAAAAATAAAGATGTAATGTTTACTTTACTTGATTTCATTGCTAAATAAGCGAAAAGGCTAGGATCAAAATTTTGATCTTAGCCTTTTTCTTACTTCTTTTCTAGTTCTTTAATGTTCATACCAGGAATGTTGCCAAACCATTTTTTAACTAGGTGATTATATGTGCCATTCTTTTCTAGTTTTGCTAATGCAGTGTTGATATGCTTGAGCATGTCATTTTGCCCCTTATTAACTGCAATACCATATGGCTGGTTGGTAAAGGTGCCGCCAACTAATTTATAGCCGGAACTATCACGCAAAATCCCAGCTAAAATTCCGTTATCAGTTACAAAGGCATCTCCTTGTCCAGCTTTTAATGCGGCAAAAGCTTGGCCGTAATCATCGAATTGTAAAATTTCCGCTTTAGCAGCAACTTGATGGATAGCATCGGCGGCAGTAGTTCCTTTAACTACAAGCACTTTCTTGTTATTCAAATTTTTAGCATTTTTAATGGCGCTACTGTCAGCAACCATAATTGACTGTCCAGCAGGAAAGTAAGGGTGACTGAATTCGACTTGTTTTTTACGTTCAGGCGTAATGGTCATTGCTGCAATGACGGCGTCGACATTCGTGTTTTTTAGAAGCTGAATCTTGGTGTTGGCCGTTGTTGTTATGAAATTGGCTTTGGCATTTTTGCCTAGCATTTCATGGGTTAATGCATTAGCTAAATCAATTTCAAAGCCATTAAGTTTGCCTGTTTTAATATTTATTGAGCCGAATAATGGCGTGTCGGCTTTGACGCCCCAGTTAATGGTTTTACTAGTTTTAACTGCTTGATAAACGTTTTGCTTTTTGTTTTGCTTACAGCCACTTAATGGCAAAGCAAATAGGACCACTATTGAAATTATTAATAAAAACTTTTTACGCATATAATCCCTGCCTTGTTTTACTTGATGATTTTTTTATTATACCAATTTGAAATTTAGATGCAAAAATTGTTTCTTTACTTTAATTATAGTCTTATTTTTGACAAAATGATTTGACAATAGTCCATGTGCATACTAATATATTTGGTATGCATGTAGACTAAATATGGTGGTGAAGTAATGAAAATTAGTGAGACAGAAAAATTAAATCTATCAATTATCCATGGCAGCCGTGCTTATAGCCAATGGGAGCAGGATCATGACTTGCCGGACTATTTAGTGGTAATCATGTATGAATTACTGATTCGGGGAAAATTGACGCAAAGAGAATTAGTAAATCTGAGTGATTTACCCAAGCAGTCGATTAACAAAGGAATTAAGATTCTGCGTGATCATGATCATATCACGATGACTGTTGATCCTAGCGATAAGCGAGTTCGATTTTGCCAGCTTACCGAAGCAGGGCGGAAATATGCTTATGACAGGTTGCGTCCTCTATTTGAGTTAGAGGAAAAAACGGCTCAAGCCATGGGAACTGACAAAATGAAATTGTTAGCTAAGCTTTCAGAAGAATGGAGCACTACTTTTTGGCATTTTTTAAGTGAAGAAAGGAGTAAAAATGGAAAACTTTAAAATAATTCTTCCATACTTAAAGCGTTATAAAAAAGATGTTGTTTGTGCAATTATTGCTATCTTAGTTTCAGCGTTTTCTGGATTATATCAGCCTAAATTATTGGAAAATATTCAAAAGGCATTGATGGCGAATCAGAAGCAAGCAGTCTTGTCTGATGGAATCTGGCTAGTAGTCCTAGGTATAATTGCAATTATTTCGGGTATTTTTAACGTTTATTTTGCAGCGAAAATTGCACAAGGAGTAGTTAGTGATCTACGTGAAGATACCTATGCTAAGATTCAAACGTTCTCTTTTGGTAATATTAAGAAATTTTCAGCAGGTTCTCTAACTACACGGTTGATCAACGATATGAACCAGGTAATGAACATGATGATGCAGCTATTTATGCAGATGTTGCGGTTGCCGATTTTAATTGTCGGTTCATTTATCTTCTGTATCGTGATTATTCCGCGCTTCTGGTGGGCACCAGTGGTCATGGTTGCACTTATTTTTGGTTTTGGCGCTTACGTTTTAAGACAAATGAATAGTTTGTTTACCAAATTCCAAGAAATGATGGACCGAATTTCTAATCAAGCACAAGAAACATTGCAAGGTGTGAGAGTGGTTAAGTCATTTAATCAAGGTCCACAAGAAATTAAAAAGTTTGATCAAACTTCGGACCAATTGAATGACTACAACATTGTGATTGGTTACTGGTTCTCTGCAATTATGCCAGCTTTTCAGATGATCGCTTATACCGTAATTGCTTTAATTGTTTATTTAATTGGTAAAAATATTACGGCACATCCAAGTGATATTGCGGTAGTCAGTCCATTCGTTAACTATGTTTTAACCCTGCTATTTACGATCATGATTGCCGGAATGACCTTAATGCAATTTTCAAGAGCTAATATTTCTCTTGGACGTATTCGTGAGGTATTGGAGACTGAACCAGATGTCAAGTTTGTGGAAAGTGGTTCGGTTGCACCTCTTAGCGGTAGCGTAGAGTTTGATCATGTTTCCTTTACTTATCCTGATGGGGATGATCCTACTTTAAAGGATATTTCGTTTAAGATTAAGCCAGGTCAAATGGTTGGTATCGTTGGGGCAACAGGTGCTGGTAAATCAACTTTGGCCCAATTAATTGCTCGTTTATATGATCCAACTAAGGGTGAAGTAAAAATTGGCGGTCAAAATATTAAGGATGTAACTGAAGCTGCATTACGCAAAACTGTTTCTTTTGTGCTGCAGCGAGCAGTTCTTTTCTCAGGTACAATAGCATCTAATTTGCGTCAAGGTAATGCTCAGGCTAAATTACATGAATTGCAGCGTGCTGCCAATATGGCGCAAGCATCAGAATTTATTGAGCGTTATAACGATTCTTTCGATCATGAAGTAGAGGAGCGTTCTGCTAACTTTTCCGGTGGGCAAAAGCAACGTCTATCTATTGCACGTGGCTTGATTGCTAAAGCACCAATTTTGATTTTGGACGATTCAACTTCTGCTCTGGATGCGGAAAGTGAGAAGAAAGTACAGCAAGCTTTAGAGCATGAGCTGCCTGATACTACTACTTTTATCATTGCGGAAAAGATTGTTTCAGTGATTAATGCCGATACAATTTTAGTGTTAGATGACGGTAAATTAGTGGCACAAGGTACGCATGAAGAATTGCTTAAGACTTCGCCGGTTTACCAAGAAATCTTCAAGACACAAAAAGGTAAGAAAGGAGGAAATGAATAAATGAGTAATACGAAAAAGGCATTGCGCTATTTTGCTAAGTATTTGAAGCCTTATTGGAAGGGAATCACTATTGTGGTTATCCTTTCTTTGATTTCGAGTGGTGCACAGGTTATGGCACCTACATATTTAGGCCGTTCAGTTACCGCTTTAACTACTTATTTGGTTGATTTAAAAAAGGGTACAGCATCCATGAACACGTTCTATAGCGCGTTATGGTCGATGTTCTTGTTTTACTTATTGAGCCAGATAGCGATTTTTATTGCTTGGATGGTAATGTCCAAGTTCAATGCGGATTCAACTAATGACATGCGTGAGAATCTATTTGCCAAGTTTCAACGGATGTTAGTGCGCTACTTTGATACTCATCAGGATGGTAAACTTTTATCGCTATTTACTTCCGATTTGGATAATATTTTCAACGCAATGAACAATGCGATTTTTGAAATTATTTCCCAGGGAATTATGTTCGTGGGAACAATTATTGTGATGTTCACGATTAATAGTACTTTGGCTTGGACTACGATTGCGACAACACCATTCATTTTGATTATTAGTGTCCTTTTAATGAAAAAAGCTCGCGTTTATATCGATAAGCAGCAAGATGAAATTGGCGATTTAAATGGTTATATTACCGAACAGATCAATGGTGAAAAGGTGATTATTACCAATGGTTTGCGTCAAGAATCGGTTGATGCCTTCAAGGTCTACAACAATAAAGTAAGAACCGCTTTGTTTAAGGGGCAATTTTATTCGGGAATCCTATTCCCATTGATGAACGGATTGAACTTACTTAATTTGGCAATTGTCATCGCTATGGGGTCTTGGATGATTATTTCCGGTCAAATTTCTCAGGCTATTGGATTGGGCTTGATTGTAACTTTCGTTGAATATTCACAAGTTTATTTCCAACCTTTGACACAAATTACTTCAATTTATTCCATGATTCAATTAGCTTTAACTGGGGCAAGAAGATTAGCTACAGTTGAAGAACAAAAAGATGAAAACGAAGTGCCAAATGGTAAGGTCATTAGTGGTTTGAATCATGGTGTCAAGCTAGAAAATGTTCATTTTGGCTACAATAAAGATAAAGAAATTTTGCACGGAGTAAATATTTCGGTTGATAAGGGCCAATCAGTGGCTCTGGTCGGACCAACCGGTTCAGGTAAAACTACGATTATGAACCTGTTAAATCGCTTCTATGATGTTAATTCAGGTAAAGTAACCTTTGACGGGACAGATGTACGTGATATTCAACTAACATCATTGCGAAATAATGTTGGGATCGTCCTGCAGGACTCTGTCTTATTTACTGGTACTGTAGCGGACAATATTCGTTATGGTAAGCCGAATGCTTCAATGGATGAAGTGATTTCAGCGGCTAAGCAGGCTAATATCCATGATTTTATTGAGACTTTGCCTGATGGTTACGATACTCAAGTTAGCGATGCTAGCTCAATCTTTTCAACTGGGCAAAAGCAATTAATGTCAATTGCTCGGACAATTTTAACGAATCCACCATTCCTAATCTTGGATGAAGCAACTTCTAACGTAGATACGGTAACAGAAGAAAAGATTCAAAAGGCAATGGATACTGTGATTGCTGGACGAACAAGCTTTGTGATTGCTCACCGGTTAAAGACGATCTTGAATTCTAATAAGATTGTTGTGTTAAAAGATGGTAATGTGATCGAAGAAGGCAGCCACGAGGCACTGCTTAAAGAAAAGGGATTTTATTACAAACTTTACACAGATCAAATGGCATTTGATTAACAATGTGCTATACTTGACTTAATTGATAAATAAATGAAATGTCACTAGGGGTGCGTAATGCTGAGATAATACCCTTCGAACCTGAACAAGATAATACTTGCGCAAGGGAAAGTGCTAACAAGAGAATTAACTTTTATTTGTGTGCTCCTACTGACAGTATGTTAGTAAGGAGCATTTTTTATGTTTACTAGATCGTCAAAATGGAATGTAAAATCAGTTATTTTAGTTGCCTTAATCGGGATCATCATGGGTGTGATTTACACTTATGGCTTTAACAATGTGTATAACTTAGTAAAATTAAGCTTTTTACCCACCGGTTATGCACCGGTTGTTGACAACGTTTTTACTGGCTTATGGTATATGGCTGCTCCTTTAGCGATGTATTTTGTACCAACTAAGGGAGCTGGAACTATTGGTGAATTGCTGGCTGCCACGGTTGAGATGGCGATCGGTGGCCAGTGGGGAGCCTTGACTATTTTTGAGGGGTTAATTCAAGGAGCAATGAACGAGATCGGCTTTTTCCCTAAAAAAGAACGCTATGAAAAGTTCTCATGGAAGAGCGTTTTGACTGGTGCTTTCTTTGCCAATTTAGGTGGTTTTATACCAAGTTACTTTTTGTTTGGTTGGAGTCATTATCAGGTTAATGTACAAATTTTGATGTTTATTGTAAGTATGATTTCATCATTACTGTTTGATGGTGTCCTAGTGAAATTGATTACCAATCTTTTCGATAAAGCATTAAAACCTAAAGTTGCCTAGAAACTATAAACCATACCTTTTCGTATACACACACTTTATTAATACCATTTGAGTGATAGAATAAGGTTAGATGTATTGTATGCGTTTTCAAAAAAAGGGGACTTATATGGCTCGACGAAGTAATGCAGAAAAGGAAGCTGAGGCAGAAGCAATTAAGAACTGGAATCCGCGTTACAAACATAATGTTATTATTTATTTATGGATCTACGGCATTTTGGGTGCAGTAACTGGGATTACGAATGATGCGGCTCTATCTTATTACAAAATTGTAGCGCCACACCTGATTTCTGGATTAAACATTTTTAATGCGGCAACTGCTATTTTGATGTCAGTAATGATCGCTACAGTTCACAAGTGGGGTTATCGCAAGATTTTGTTGATTTTGCCGCCAATGACTGCGATTTTTATGGCTTTAACTTGTATCACGACTAACCAGCTCGTTATCATGATTGCTTATACTATTTCTTGGACAGCAATTGGGGTTTATGATTTGATGTATCCATTAATGTGGACCTCATATGTTCCGGGAAAAATTAGAACTAAGATGTTCTCAACAGTAATGATTGTTAATTTGATTACACAAACGATCTGTACGTTTTTAGGTGGGAAAGCTGTCGTTTGGTTCTTTGGTTTGATTAGAGGCATTCCTTATCATGAGGCATCTGTTCTTTCTGGTAAGTCAGAGATGTTAACTGGTCAAACTTTAGCAGATTATACAAATTCATACAGAATCCTGCTTTACATTACGGCTGCCGTAACCATGTTAGCCTTTGTTTTGGCTTTGTTTATTCATGATGTGCCACGTGATTATCGTTCTACTGCAGATGACAAGGAGCCTAGCAGAGCAGAGAAGATGGCTATGTATAAAAAGCTTTTGAGCAAGAAGACATTGATGTGGATTGTCTATATTGCCGGTATTCAACTTGGTGCTCGTTTAGTTGCTGTTTATGTGCCGATTTATTTGAATAGTTATTTGCACATTCCACGTGATGTTACTTCTACCATTAACACCTTTGTTCAAGCAGCGATGCTAATTGGATATTTCTTTGCGCCATTCTTGGAAAAGAAGATGGGGGCGATTGTTTCTGTTGCTGCAGGTACATTGACCTGTGTGCCAGTTATGTTGTTGCTGGCTAACGGTCGTCGCTTAGGTAGCGGGACAGTTTTGTTTGTAATTGTCGGTCTTTTGCTCTTCTTAAGAACAGGATTAGCCAATGCCACAATGCCAATTCAACAAGAAGTTCAGATGGTTATTGTTGATAAGGACTTGCGTCCAGCCTTTACCGGTGTGGTTCAGATTGCTTATGCTGTTGTCGGTGTCATTGATGGACTCTTCACCGAATTTTACTTATTTACTACCCAAGATGGTTATGCAAATGCCTATTACATTGCAGCGGTAATTTATGTTATTGCTAGTGTCTTGCTTTTGGTCTTCTTTGCCAAGAAGTATAACCGAATTTTGGACACAGCTAATGCACAAGATGATAATCAAAATTAAGATAATTTAGAATAAAGAAAAGACCTGATAATCTTCGCTTTGTGATTATCAGGTCTTTTGCTGCTTATTTCAAAACAGATTGTAACTTAGTAGTTAACATGTCAATTGCAACATCATTTTCCCCACCTTCAGGTACGATGATATCGGCATAGCGCTTGGTTGGTTCAATAAATTGGTTTGTACATTGGCTTAACTGTACCCAAATATTGATTAATAACAGAGTCAAGTGAACGACCACGTTCCTTCATATCGCGCTCAAGTCGGCGAATAAAACGGATATCATCATCGGTATCAACATAAACTTTAATATCCATCAAATTGCGAATATCTTCATTGAAGAGGACTAAAATTCCTTCTAAGATAATAATATCGGCCGGCTCAACATGAATAGTTTCATCGCTTCTAGTATGAGCGGTAAAATCATAAGTTGGCATTTCAATCGGTTTTCTGTGCATTAACTGACTTAATTGTGCCTCAAGTAGCGGCATATCAAAAGCATCAGGATGATCATAATTAATTTTCATTCTTTCTTCCATTGATACACCAGTATTATCTTTATAATAAGAATCCTGGGTCATGATCATAATGCGATCTTGATCATTAATATTATCCGCAATTTCATGAGCGATGGTAGTTTTGCCGCTTCCAGAACCACCAGCAATTCCAATGATAACGGGTTTTTCAAGTTTTCCCATTTCAAACTCCTTTGTTTTTCAATATATCACTAAATATTTTAAGCTATTTTCCGAATATTAACAGCATTTATTTGTATTAAAAACGGATTCATTTTGAAGTATAAGAAATTTTGCTTGCTTTTTATCCCAAAATAAGGTTAAATACATATAAATAAATTAAAAGGCTATGAAAAAGACAAGTAGATAGTTTATTTCTAACAGTGAGTTGGTGCTAGTGAAAAGCCAATAGACCCTGAACTATTGAAAAACACTTTTAGCAGCTCACCGAAATAACAATTCTTAGAGTAGGTTGAGACGTCTCCGGTACGTTACCACACCGGTGAAGCATGATAGTGCTTCATGAGTAGGTCTATATCTAATAGGCAATGTGGGTGGTACCGCGGAAAGAAGTCTTTCGTCCCAGTTTAGGGATGAGGGACTTTTTCTTTATCCTAAAAGTTAGTAGTTAATAAATTCGTAAGTAGCGTTAATATGATTATTTTAATCTAGCTAAATACAAATATATTTTGCTAAAACCGAATAAATTTATAAGATTAGCAGGCTATTATACTATTTTGAATTGCTAAAATATTTAGTTTTAGCTTTAAGAAGAGTAAAATAATTATATTGTGTAGACAAAGGAAAGAAAGGTAGAAGCCATGACAGCAATTATTGAATTTAAGCATGTTGATAAGTACTATGGAAAGCTCCATGCATTGAAAGATATTAACTTAAAGATTGATGAAGGCCAAGTGGTTTCAATTATTGGTCCATCTGGTTCAGGTAAGAGTACTTTAATTAGAACTATGAATGGCTTGGAACCAATTAATAGCGGTCAATTAATTGTAACTGGGTATGATTTGGCTGATAAAAAGACCGATATTAATAAGATTCGTAAAAATGTTGGGATGGTATTCCAACACTTTAATCTCTACAATAATCACACTGTGTTAGAGAACGTTATGCTGGCGCCTAAGATTGTGCTAAAGCGTCCTGATGATGAGAACCGTAAAGTAGCGATGCAATATCTTGAAAAAGTAGGTATGGCCGATAAAATTGACTCTTATCCTCGTCAATTATCTGGTGGACAAAAACAAAGAGTAGCGATTGCTAGATCATTAGCAATGCACCCTAAGGTGATTTTATTTGATGAACCAACTAGTGCCCTTGACCCAGAAATGATTGAAGATGTTTTAGAAGTTATGAGATATGTTGCTGAACAAGGCATTACTATGGTTGTGGTTACCCACGAGATGGGTTTTGCTAGAGAAGTAAGCAATCGCTTAATTTTCTTTGATAATGGTCATATTTTAGAAGATCGCAAGCCAGAAGAATTCTTTGCTCATCCAGATACTGAACGTGCTCGGCAATTTTTAAGCAAAGTTATTTCTAAAGATTAAGGTGACACGCCATGAAAAAGATAAAAAGATTTCTTTTCTTGCCTTTGCTGATTCTATTAGCGTTTACCTTAACAGCTTGTGGCAAGCATGCTAGCAATAATGTTTATCAAAAGGTAAAAGAAAGTAAGACAATTGTTTGGGGCGTTAGAGCAGATACTAGATTGTTTGGCTTAACGAACATTAAGACAGGACATATTGAAGGGTTTGAAATCGATTTGGCTAAGGCTTTAACTAAGCAAATGCTAGGTAAAGATGCTAAAACCGATTTTGTTACTACTACTGCCAACACTAGAATCCCACTTTTAAAAAATGGAAATGTTGATGCTGTTTTAGCCACAATGACTATTACACCAGAACGTGCCAAGCAAGTAACCTTCTCTAAGCCATACTTTCCAGCCGGTTCATCTTTGTTAGTGCCTAATAATAGTAAGATCAAGAATGTTAAGGATCTGGAAGGCAAAACTGTTTTGGCCGTTAAAGGAACTACCGCAGTTGATGATGTACATAAGTATGCCCCTAAAGCGCGGATTTTGCAATATGATGACTATGGTCAAGCAATGTCTGCATTGAAGGCTAACCAAGGTGTGGCATTAACTACTGACAATGGTTTGCTTGCCGGTATCGCTCAAGAAAATCCTGGTTATAAGTTAGTCGGCGGCGTCTATAGTAATGCTCCTTACGGAATTGCTGTTAATAAGGGACAAAAACAAATGGCTGATCATATCGACCAAGCTTTGAATGAATTACAAAAGAATGGTACTTATGACCGTTTGATTAAAAAGTGGTTTGCTGGAATTCCTGGTTTTAGTCTAAAGGGGGTTTTGAAATAATGTGGCAAATTATTACTAACAACTGGGGCAGCTTCCTAACAGGTTTTTGGAATACTATTTTAAGTAGTATTATTGCTCTAGTTTTCAGTTTGATTTTAGGCGTGATTTTTGCCTTGCTTGAGGTAGCACCATCTAAATTTGGCCAAGTGATCGCGAAGATCTATATTGCGATTTTTAGAAATATACCTTTGCTGGTAATTGTCATGATCTTTTATTTGATCGTTCCACGTTATATTGTGAAATTGTCAGGATTTCAAGCGGGGACAATTGGTTTAACGCTTTATACATCAGCGTTTATTGCAGAGACTGTTCGTGCGGGAATTAATTCAATTGGAACTGGTCAAATGGAAGGTGCTCGCTCCAACGGTATGACCTATGTGCAAGCCATGCGTTATGTCATCTTACCTCAAGCGATGAAGATAGTGATTCCACCACTAGGCAACCAGTTTGTCAACTTGGTTAAAAACTCTTCAGTTTTGGCCTTTGTTGCCGGTTTTGACTTGATGTATCAAGCACAATTGATTGCGTTCTCAACATTCCAAACAATTGATACTTATATTATTGTTGGATTGTTCTACTTGATCTTGACTTTGCCGCTTAGTTACTACATGCGTCATTTAGAGAAAAAATTAGTCAACTAATAGGAAGGGGATAGAGAATGGAAACTTTTATTCATGCATATTCATGGGTCGATATCCGCTTCTTATTACAAGGACTTTGGGTAACGATTTATGTTTCATTAATTTCAATTGCATTAAGCTTCGTAGTAGGATTAATCTTAGGATTAGTTCGCTACATGAAAATTAAGTATGTGTCTGCAATTGTAGGCTTTATTATTGATATTATTCGAAACTTGCCGCTATTGTTGATCATCTTCTTTACCTATTTTGGTTTACCTCAATTAGGTATTGTAACGAATCCAACGACAGCTTCAATTGCAGCGTTAGTCATCTTTGAAGGTGCAATGCTAGCAGAAATTGTTCGTTCAGGAATTGGCTCAGTTGATTCGGGTCAAATGGAAGGTGCCCGTTCCAACGGGATGTCGTATGGTCAGGCTATGTATCATGTAATTATGCCACAAGCTTTGCACAATATGATTCCGGCATTATTATCACAATTTGTATCATTGGTTAAGGATACTTCATTGGCAACTATCATTGTTTTGCCAGAGCTTTTATACCACGCACAAATTATTTACAGTCAGAACACGACTTACTTAATTCCAATGTATGTGATTATTGCAATCATGTACTTTATTGTCTGTTTCTGCTTGTCAACGATTGCAAATTACTTGCAGAAAAAATATGATTAAAGGCTCAAATTATCCAAAAAACTAACTCATGCTAACATAATAGTAAGAGTTAGTTTTTTATTTTAGGAAAAATTATGAGTGTAAATGCACAGTTAACAGATCGTGAACGAGTTGAATTAACTAAAAAGGCATATGATGAATTGCAGCTGGGTGATACTATCAAAATAGATCAACATTATCTTGGAACTGTTTGTCGTAATGTTTATGCTAAGGATGGGATGCGAGCCTTCGTCATTTCAAGTCCGAATGAAATAACAATCTTATTTAAAGGATCATATGGTTTTAAAAAGGGGACTCCACAAACTTGGCGTGATGAATGGATTAAAACTAATCTACCAATTTTAAAAGCACTGCTTGCACGAAAACGGACGATTCCTAGCCAATTAAAGTCAGCTGCTCACTTATTGAATCAGACAATTAATCAATTTAAAGGTAGTAGAATTTATATTTATGGTCATTCGTTAGGTTCAATTAATGCTCAGTTTGCTTTAGCTAATTGTCGTCATCCAGAAGCAATTGCAGCTGCTTATCTGTATGAAGGAACCAATATTTGGCTGTTACTGACGCCAGCTGAACGACGTCAGGTGGCTAAAATGCGGGAGAAAATTTTTAACTATGTCGATATTTATGACCCGGTTACGTTAGGAATTACTGAGACGCACCATATGGTAGGAAAATTGTGTTATGTGGATAGCGAACCGATGCAACCAATTAAGCAGCATATGTGGGGAGGATATAACTTTAATGCAGATGGTAGTTTGAAGTTACGTAAGGTTGATCAAGCTTTTCTGGCAGAAAGTCGTAGTGAGCGTAAGTTACTTGCTCGTTCAGGTGATTTGGCAGATTTTTTAGAGAAAATGGGCTCAGCCGAAGAAGTAAAAAAATTAGCTACCGATAAAATTGAGCAATTAGTTCAACGCTATCCTGATCATAAGAGTTTGGCAAAATTGGCCGCTCTTTTTGAAGGAGAAAGAAATGATAAATTAAGCCATAGAAAGAAATGATAAATTAAGCCATAGAAAGAAATAGAAATTTATAGAATTTAGTAGAAGCAAATGCTTTAATCTTTACTAAAGATAATATGTGGAGATGAAGATTATGGCAGTTCTTAAACCTAAAGAGATGGCTGAACGCTTGGGTGTGACAGTGCGCACTTTACAGGAGTGGGATCGTAAAGGAATTTTTCCAGCACATCGTACTCCAACAAATAAGCGCTACTATACTGAACAGGATTATCTTAAGTACATTAATAATAATTCTGATCCTAAGAAGGATAAGCGCAACGTAGTTGGCTACGCACGCGTTTCAACTGCTAATCAAAAGGATGATTTAAAAGATCAAGAAGAGTTCATACGCGAATTTGTCAACACTAAAGGGATTATTCTTGATGAAATGATCACCGATATTGGTAGCGGTCTGAATTATAAGCGCAAAAAGTGGAATAAGCTTCTTGATGAAGTAATGCAAGGAAAGATTAAAACAATTTACATTACTTACCAAGATCGTTTTATCCGCTTTGGTTATGATTGGTTTGAAAAACTATGTAATCAAAATGGCACTAAAATAGTAGTCTTAAACAATCGAGAAACGTCACCTAATGAAGAATTGGTTCAAGATGTCTTAAGTATTTTACACGTCTTTTCTTGTCGTCTTTACGGCTTACGTAAATACAAGCATAAGATTAGCGAAGACAAGGAGTTGACTAATAAATGATAGTAAAAACACGCGTTTACCGTCTAAAACCAGATGAGGCGATGAAGCAAATTTTGGACGATTGGTGTAACTACCGTCGATACTGTTGGAATCAAGCCTTGGCTTTATGGCAAGACTTGTATATGGCACATACTATTTTTGATAAAGTAGTTGCCACTACCTTTATTCCTAAGCAGAATAAAAAGACTAAGAAATGGCGCATGACTCATCAAGATTATCACTTAAATCCTAGTCCTAATTGGCGTTTAGTAAGAGATCTAATGATTGAACAAAAGGAAGATTGGCAGTATGCCTACTCTGCTCGCACTTTACAGTTAGCGGTACAGGATTTAGGCAAAGCATGGCAAAATTTCTTTAATAAAGCACAGCCTGATTGGGGCAAGCCTAAGTTCCGCTCTAAGAAAAATCCGCGCCAAGGCTTTAAAACTGATCGAGCAAAGATAGAGGATGGACTACTTTGGTTAGAAATGCCTAGAGATACCCCATATAAGGATCGTTGGGCAGGGATCGAGCTTTCAAATAAGCCTTTATCGGGTAAAATTGGTGTAGTTTCAATTTTTAAAGTAAACCATAAGTATTATGCTTCTATACCTTATAAGCTAGAAAAGCCTTTACCCAAGGCTAAAACTGGCAAAGGTACAGGAGTTGATATTAATGTAGGTCACTTTAATTATCAAGATGGACAGTGTTTAGTCTTGCCTAAGTCACTAAAGAGGCTTTATGCGAAAATCAAGTTTTATCAAAAGCGTTTAGCTAAGAAGCGGACAGTTAATGGCAGAATCAAGGGGACACAAAGTAATAAGTATTTGAAGACGAAAACCAAGCTTCAATCTTGTTATGAACGTGTTTCCAATATTCAGCACGACTTGATGCACAAGTTTACAACCAAACTGGTTAATGATTATGACCAAATAGTAATTGAAAACTTAGACGTAAAAGGCATGCTTATGAGTCACGTTGCTTCAAAAGGTATGCATCGATCAATGTTTGGACTGTTTAGACAGCTATTGGCTTATAAGTGTGATTGGTATGATAAAGAACTGATCTTGGCTAATAAGCTTTATCCGTCAACACAAAGATGTGCAGTTTGTGGTATGGTCAAAAAAGGTGATGAAAAAGTCACCTTAAAGGGTAATCAAAAGCATGGCACTAAGCATAATGAATATATTTGTTATAATCCGGACTGCCCAAATTATGGCAAAGTAGTTGATCGCGATGAAAATGCCATGAAGAACTTGACGCTGTTAATCAGCCATCCAGAATTAAATAAAGCAATATAAATTATCCACGGTCAGGCTATGACCGATAACGATGCCATCATAGTTGGTCAATGCGATTACTCCCTAGTTGGAATATCAGAATACCGGCGTTTTAACGGTGGCGAATGTAAAATGGAAAGGAAAAATATAAGCCTTTGAAGTATGGAAAATACCATTCTTCCATGCTTTTCTACATTTTATATAGCAGAAATACGGAAAGGTAAAAATCGGTAAAAGAAACATACTAACCTAGTGTTGGATCATGAATCGACGGATTCACGATCTGGCACTTTTTATTTTGTCTAAAATAGAAAGTGAAGATAAAGCAAATCAAGTCTTCAGCTTTTTAGACACTTGATGTCGTAAAAGAAACGGACTGCTTTACCACCTATTCTTAAGTCTCTTCGAAGTCTGTGGGCACTTAGATGCCGTGTTTAGAAAATTAGAATTAATAGGTTGATAAAGAGGTTTATCTTCACAGCGGAGGTTATATTATGGAATCACAAATTATTTTCGGTATTGATGTTAGCAGTAAATCTTCCACAGTTTGTGTGGTTAATGACCGGATCAAACAAGGCGAATCTTTTAGAATCTCTAATGATTCCTTTGGCTATCAAAAACTTTATGAGCAACTGAACCAATATTTGATAACTCCTTTAGTTGTTTTCGAAGCTACTGGTGTTTATTCTCTAAGCCTGCAAGCTTTCTTAGAGGATTATCATATTAAGTATTTGAAGCTTAATCCGCTTAAAGCGAAAAAGCTAATGGACAATAATTTACGCCATAATAAAACTGATAAGGTAGATGCTTATCGCCTGGCTTTAATTCAATTTAATGCCCCGCAAAAGCTGCGTGATCCACAGCCCAGAGAGTATCATGAACTTCAGAATGCCAGTCGCTATTATGAAGAACTTACTAGGAGTATAGTTACTACTAAAAATCAATTGCACCGCAACCTCCAATCCACTTTCCCACAAATTGAAGAAATACTGTCTCATCCATCTGGCAGAATTTATTGGGCGCTTGTTAGTCTTTTCCCACATGCTGGATATGTTCTAGAAAAGAATGAGACACAGGTAACTCAAATGCTTAATTCTATTTCTGGAATAGGACAACAAAGGGCACGGTACTTAACCACAAGATTATACGCTTTTGCTAGAGAAGCTTATCCTTATGATTCCAAAGATAGTATTATCGTTAGAGCTATTCAAAGGAACATTTCTAATTTATTTTCACTCCAGCAAGAACGCGACTATGTAATTAACTACATGGAAAAGCTGGCTAAAGCAGTAAACGCTCGTGCTTTATCCATCTATTTGAGTATCCCAGGGGTTGCTAGAATTACAGCAGTGAGATTAGTAGCAGAGCTCGGTGATCTAAGACGGTTTAGCACTTCAGCTCAAATTGATGCGTTTGTTGGCATTGATCCAGGAAGGTACCAATCTGGTGAAAAAGACAGTTCTCTTGGCATTACCAAGCATGGCAATCATATTGCCAGAAAAATACTTTATCGAGTTATTACTCAAATGGAGACGGTAAAGGCTACGCAGCCTTGCCATATAACTGATTATTATGACAAGAAAAAACGATCTTCAAATAGCCAAGGCTATAAGAAAATCGCCATTGCATCAGTCCATAAACTGATACGCACAATGTTTGCTCTTATCAAACATGATCAATTATATGATTACAACATAGCCACCGAAAATAAAAGACTTTAGCTGAAATCAAATAATCAACTTAAGTATAAGCAACCTATGGAAAAACTACAAGTATTCATAGGCTTATTTGTGGTACTTTCGCTTTTTCTTAAATTTAAACTCTTATTTGCTTTAACCTTATTCGCATCATTAAAACAAGTAAATTTATTTTCTTAAATCATTGATAATACTTGACTTTGGGTAGAAAAAAAGCAAATTATGCTAATTTGCTTTTTCGTTAGACAATGATTATTTAACCAATGCCTTAGTTTTGTATGCATATGCAGCAGTATAAGGACCAGCACCAGTAGCTATTCTTAATGCCTTAACCTTTTTGCCGTTAACAGTTCTAGTAACAGGGATGTAGTATTCACCATCACCAGCTAAGTTAACCCAATTGTTGACATTGAAGCCCTTTTTATAGTTAGCTGCAGCATAAATATTTTCAGTTTTTTTGATGAACTGATTACGCTTCTTAGCTGAAACGTTGTAAACATTTTTCTCGAAGAACTTTTGTGAAGGTACGTAAAGCTTTTTACCATCTACGCTATGAGCAGTGATCTTTACCTTAGAAATTGTTTTATCACCCTTTTCGCGATAATACCAGGTGCCACGGGTTGCTTTTGGTGTGGTAAAGGTTTTAGCAATACCATAGCCTTTAGGAAGCTTGCTAGCATAAGTTGATGTAGATACCAAGAACAATAAACCGGCTAAAAAGGGTACGAAAAGTAATAGTTTCTTTTTCATAGTAGTTTCCTCCGTTTAATAAAGGATATTTTAACTACTTTTATTATAATGGTTTTACAGGAAAAATAATATAAAAATCTATAAAGAATTAGATTAGCATTAAAAATTTTTGAAACTGTCAAATCTTTTGTGTAAATAGATCTTTCTCGTAAATTGATTTTTTAATTATTTATTTAATCAAAGTAGGATTCTAAGGTGTCCTGAACCTGACCAAAGCCTTTATGAATTCGATTGAAATAACGGTCATTGTAGCTCATTGCCTGGATGCCAATAAATGCATCAAGCGACTGTTCAGTTGGAAATTCTGCCTTAGGCTTAGCTTTACGCTTGATGACGTTGTTAAAGGATTCAATCATATTGGTTGAATAAATTGAAGCTCTGATTTGTTTGGGATAATTGTAGAAGACTAGCAGATCGGGCTCAATTTCCTTCAAACCTTTGATGACATGGCTATAAGCTTTATTCCATTTGGCATAGAATTTGTGCAAGACAGCTGCAGCTTCTTTTTTGCTTGTCTGTTGATGTATCTGCTTGAATTCGTTCATGATCTTTTCACGATCGTCGACGCGTACTTTAGCGCAGATATTGCGCATGACATGAACCAGGCAGCGTTGAAAATGAGCTTTAGGATAAGTCCTGGCCAAGGCTGTTTTCATGCCAACAACACCATCAGAAAGAAAAAGCTCAACTTGCTTCAAGCCTCTGGACTTCATGTTTTGAAGCATCTCTGTCCAAACTTCAATGTTCTCACTAGGAGCAATGCAGTAGTCAATGACTTCCTTATGTCCATTAGGTTTAATGCCAATGGCAATATATACTGCTTCACGCTCAAACGTTTCTCGGCGCAAAGGAAGGTATGTCGCATCCAAATAGACACAGAAAAACTTGTCGCTTAGCTTGCGCTTGTGATAAGCCTCAATCTTGGGGAGCATCTGCTTGGAAATATTTGATACTTGAGCTGGACTATAATGACTGCCATACATTTTCTCAATCAAGTCAGCGATTTCTCTGGTAGTTACGCCTTTGGAGTATAGCTTGATAATCGTGCTTTCCAAAACATCAGAGTGCTGCTTGTAGTCAGGCAGCGTGTGCTGATGAAACTGACCGTTGCGGTCTCGAGGCACTTGCACTTCAATTGGTCCAAACTGGGTATCAACCTTGCGGAAATAAGCACCATTTCTAGAATTGCCAGTATTCCAGCCATTTCTGGCATAGGGATCATAGCCTAGAAAGGCAGTCAACTCAGCTTCTAGCAAGTTATTAACAGCCTGTTGTAGCTCTTTGCGCAATAAATCATTTATTTTGTCTGGATTGAATAGAGCTTGAGCAAAATCTTTGGTAAAATCATTCATGAAGGAGTTCTTCTTTCTGTATGTGTTTTTTTGTTCAAACCAATCATACGAGAAAGGAACTCCTTTTTCTAATGTTTAAAGAAATAAATTTAAGGAATCATTCATCCTTACACAAACTATTTTACAGTCTCGAATTTTTGTATAATATTCATATTTAAGAAATAAGAAGGTAAATATATGACGATTGATTATAGAAAAGATATTATTGATTTAATGCAGGCGACGGGGAGCGATCCCCAATCACTGAAGCAGTCAATGATTGCGTTGAAAATTATTAGTAAAATATATAACCAGGCAGTACTAGGCAATCCACCTGAGAATAAGAATGAAGTCGTTAAAATTGCGGAAAAAGCTGATCAGGCTGTAAAAAATGAGCCAGAAATAAAAACTGAGAATAAGCTAGAAAATAAAACTGAAATAGAAACTAAAAAAGAAAATGATGAAAATACTGTAGAAAAAATAAAGCCGAAAAAAACGAAGGAAGAGCTTGAAAAAGAAAAAGCTAAAAAAGAAGAAGCTGCTAAAGCTCTGAGTCCTACGGTTTTAAAGAATAAAAACAAATATGCGACCATAACTCCTATTCCTAAGCCTGTGGTTAAGAAAATAATTCCTGTGGCTAAACCAAAGGAAAAACAATATGAGATTAGACGTAAGCTGCTAGGTGCAGAAGCAGTGGATGAGAATGGTCATTCAGTACAATATTTTAATGAACACTTGACTAGAATTGAAAAGCTGGAAAACGGTGATACAGTTACTTTGCTAGATCACTTAAATGACAGTGGCAATCGTCCAATTATTAAAGTTGAGCATCATGCAAAGTCTTTTGCGCCAGATGAGGAAATTATCGAATTTGGTCCAGCGGTAGTTCACCGTGATTCTTTTGGTTTATACATCAAGCAGGACTCTAATGGCAAAAACCTAAGTCAAGTAAATCCTGAAAAAGCTATTTTATACTTAGACATGAATACTGTAAGTCACTTTAACTTACACGAAAATGACCTGATTAGTATTGTTTGGCGAGTCAGTGATCCATCCTTCATTAGGGTTAGATGGCGTTATGCCGAAGCTGAAGTTACTATTCCAGAAAAGAAGGAAAAGCCGGATAAAAATAAAGAAACGGAAAAGCACAAGACTAAAGGTAGACACAAGTCTTTATTGCATCAATTAGAAAAAAAGGAGAAGCAGTCGTCTGAAAAGCAAAATGAAGACTATACTTCCCGAATTGATTTTGACCTCGATAAAAAACGAGTTATAGGAGACAAGAGCTTAACCTCTAACTTGGCTAAGGTGATTGAAGCACACAATGGAGTAGCTCGAATTATCGAGATGAAACAGGCTTCTAATGTTTTACGTGCATGTAAGGAATCGAATTATGTCATTCTAATCCAGTCATACATTAAGCATTCTATCAGTCAAATCCTGATCAATTCACCACACAAGTCATATTCGATTGCAATGGCCACAACTGCAGGGCAATTAGCGGTAGAAAAGGCTTTATATCGTGCTCGTTACAAGTTGAATGTAACTGATAATGATCAAATTCAATATCCATTTTTAGTAAATAATTAGGTAAAAAAAGAAGTTCAATTAATACTGAACTTCTTTTTTTGATATATATTTTATTTGAAAAATTATTGCTTCCAAGCAGCATCAAGCTTATCTTTACCAGTCTTGATATCGCTATTCCATGATTGCTTTTTACTTGCCTTAGCTAAAATGGTTTGCATGTTAGCATTAACTTGATCATATGCGGCAGTAGCATTCTTAGTTACTGGTAAGAAGTAAAGGTTCTTAGAGGTCTTGGCAATAATTGCTGGGATCTTGCTGTTCTTGGCAGATTGGTAAACCTTGTCGTTGATAGCAGCAGTATTAACTGGCATGTAGCCTGTTTGTTTAGCCCAGTAAAGTTGTGATGACTTAGAAGTTAAGAACTTAAGGTACTTAAACGCAGCTGACTTTTGCATTGCGGTTAACATATAAATGTCAGTACCTTGTTGTACGTTCATCGTGCTTGGACGAGCAGCTACACCATAAGTGTAACCCTTCTTAAGTCCTTGCTTAAGGTAAGCTTCATTGGCAGTTGAACCGATGAACATAGCAACGCGACCATTGTTGAATGGAGTTGACATGTACTTTTCAGTACCAGCTTGCATGAAGTAGCCGGCTCTTACTCCATTAGCGTAGTAGTTGATGGCTTTAACGGAATCCTTGGCAGCAAAGTTTAAGTTCTTATTGAAGTCTTTGCCGTAAGTTTCCTTCATTTGCATCATGTAGTAATTGTTTAAAGCATCAAATCCAACACCGCGTACTTTGTGGTGACTTTCACGGTAAATTTTTGCGGATGCAGAAGCCAATTCACTCATGTTAGTTGGGACTTTAACATCATACTTATCAAGTAAGGTCTTATTGTAGAAAAGTACTTCAACTGACTTGTTGAAAGGAACACCATATTGTGTACCGTTGATGTTTGCACCATTCCAAAGAGATTTCTTAATGCCACTCTTAGCATATGAGCCCCAGCCAATTTCAGAATTGTTAATGTATGGGGTTAGGTTAACAAGCATATTGTTCTTGGCAGCATTGTAAAGCCAGCCAGGATAAGCTTGAGTAATTGTCGGTAAATCCTTTGGCGATTGCAAACCTGAAACCAACTTAGATTGTAAATCAGAGTAGTTGCCACCTTGGCTTTGCAACTTGATAGTAATGTTAGGATTTTTCTTTTCAAAATCTTTAGTCAATTTTTGCAAACTGCTTTGCGCATTACCAGTTAGTGAATACCAAAAGGTAACGGTAGTCTTCTTGTTAATCTTAGTTGGAATCTTCTTATTAGATGAAGATGAACTAGAATTATTATTTGAACATGCACTCAAGCCTAGAACAGCTAAAGCTGCGGCACCAGTAAGTACCAATTTTTTATAGAATTTCATGATTCTTCCTCTCATGTATATCATGTATTTCTTTTACAAAGGTAGTTTATCATAGATAGACGTACTATTCCTAGCTTTATTAATAAAAATGTTCACAATTAACCGATAAAATTGTTAAAATGATGTTAAATGTATGATATCTTTGGTTTAGCAGGTGAAAAATATGGACAAGAATCCTTTAGTGTATGAATATTCAATTGGTAAGCGTAAGCCATATGATTATGATTATGGTAATCGGCAAGGAAATCAGAATGCTGGCTGTCCTTTTTGTGATGTGCAGCATCTAATTAATATTTATGAAAAAGATGGCGATAAGATTTGGTTGAAGAATAAGTACCCTACGTTAAAGGATACTAATCAAACAATTTTAATTGAATCAAGTGATCACCAGGGAGATATTTCAACTTATACGCGTGAAGATAATCAAGAGTTGATGAAGTTTGGCTTGAAGTGTTTTCAAAAAATGAATAATTCAGGCCGTTATCAGAGTGTGCTTTGGTATAAAAATTTTGGTCCCAAGTCTGATGGTTCTTTAACTCATCCACATATGCAGATCGTGGGCTTATATCATAAAGATGGCTATCACGATATTGGCGCTGATAACTTTAAAGGATTTGAAGTCGGGCGTTCGGGTTCAGTTGAAATGAACTTATCAGCGCGTCCAGTTCAAGGCTACCAAGAAGTAAATATTTTGACACATGATAATACTAATTTGAATACTTGGGCCGATTTGATTCAAAAGGGCACACAATATGTGCGTTCAGTCTTGTCACATGGTGTTGATTCTTATAACTTATTTTTCTATCCAATTAATGATGGTCAAGGTACTTGTTGCAAGATTATTCCACGATTCTATGCTTCACCATATTTCGTTGGGTATAAGATCTCGCAAGTTGACGATTCAGATACATTGAAGTGGGAAGCTGAGCGCTTAAAAGGCTTCGTTAATGGTGGTATTTTACAGTAAGATTTCAAAAATGTGTGTTCAATATTTTGAATACGTTTTTTGTTATAATTGAGGTTGAATAAATCCATTTTTAGAAGAGGATGCTCATAATGAAGAAGATTGTAGTTATTGGTTCAAGTAATGTTGATACAACATTACATGTAAAAGACTTTCCTAAGCCTGGTGAAACAATTAATGCGCTAGACATTACTACTGCTGGTGGCGGTAAGGGTGCTAATCAGGCAATTGCAGCTGCTAAAAGTGGAGCTGAAACTTACTTTATTAACCGTGTAGGTGAAGATAGTGAAGGAAATTTTATCACGCATCAGCTCAAGAGTTATGGCGTGGACACAACTTATGTGCAAACCACAATGGGAGCAAAGACAGGCCATGCTTATATCACGTTGAATGAAGCTGGGCAAAATGACATCATTATTGATCACGGCGCAAATTATGAACTGACAGTGGAAGATATCCGTGCAGCTGGTGATTTGATTAAGAGTTGGGATTGTGTAATTGCTCAATTCGAAATCCCATTAGATGTGACGCTTGAAGCATTTAAGATTGCTAAAAAGGCCAAAAAAATCACTATTTTAAATCCAGCTCCTGCAGTTGATGAGATTCCTAAAGAATTACTGCAATATACTGATATCATTACACCGAATGAAACTGAAAGTGCCAAGATCACTGGCATTGCAATTAAAGATAATTCAACGCTGGCCACTAATGCAGAAAAACTACACATGCTTGGTGTAAAAAACGTGGTTATTACCTATGGTGATAAGGGTGCGTATATTTCAACTCCCGATGTTGAAGAATTAATACCAGCTTATAAAGTTGAAGCAGCCGATACTACTGGTGCAGGAGATACCTTTATTGGATATTTGGTAAGCAATTTGAATTCTGACCTATCTAACTTTGAAGAAGCAGCTAAAATTGCAAGTCGTGCATCTTCAATTGCCGTACAACGTTTAGGTGCTCAGCCTTCAATTCCAACTGAACAGGAAGTTAAACAGGCGATGGAGGATGATGAATAATGAACAAGCAAGAACAAGATCGTTTGAAAAAAGAAGCAGCAGAAAAAGCAGCTGCCATGGTTAAATCAGGTATGGTATTGGGCGTTGGTACAGGTTCAACCGTTGCCTTTTTCATTGATGCTTTAGGTAAGCGCAAAGATGAAGACGGCTTAAAACTGAAGGCTATCGTAACTACTAGTAACCGTAGTAAAAAACAACTTGAGGGCTTAGGCTTTAAAGTTAGTGAATTGGCCGATATTGATCAAGCTGATTTAACTGTAGATGGTGCTGATCGGGTTGCCAATAACTTGGATGGAATCAAAGGCGGCGGTGGTGCATTAACTTTAGAAAAAAATGTAGCAATCAATTCTAAGAAGATCATTTGGATCGTTGATGAATCAAAATTAGTGCATCGTTTAAGCGGCTTCCCATTACCAGTTGAAGTTTTACCAATTTCTTGTGAACAAAACTTTAAACGTTTTGAACAAGAAGGATTAAAGCCTCGGTGGCGTATGGATGGCAATCAACGTTATGTGACTCACTATGGAAATTATATTATTGATTTGGCTGCAGATCCTGTTCCAGCACCTCATGGTTTAGCTGATTACCTTGATCATACTGTTGGCGTAGTTGAACATGGCTTGTTCCTGGATATGTGTGACGAAGTAATTATTGCTCATAGTGATGGCACCATCGAAGATAAGAAAAAGTAAATTAAGTGACTGAAGGAGATTTCATCTCCTTTTTTATTTTTTCAAAAAAGATATATTTTTATTGCAAAAAATCTAGACTTTTTCTATACTAGTAAAAATTTTAATTTTTAAGTGAAATAGAGGATAAAAACTTATGAATAAAATATCTGGTAAGCAAAAGGTGTCTTTTGCTGGCCTTTTAATTGCTATCGGCATTGTCTATGGTGATATTGGTACTAGTCCTTTGTATGTTATGAAGTCGATTGTGACTGAAAATGGTGGAATTAGTAATGTTAACCGTGAACTAATTGTTGGCTCCATTTCGTTGATTTTTTGGACTGTTACATTATTGACAACGGTCAAATATGTGATAATTGCCTTGAAGGCGACTAATCATGGTGAAGGAGGGATCTTCTCTCTTTATGCATTGGTTAGAAAGAGGGCTAAATGGCTAGTTATCCCAGCTTTAATTGGTGGAGCAGCATTGTTAGCTGATGGGACATTAACTCCAGCTGTGACTGTTACAACTTCAATTGAAGGCTTGAAAAATATGCGCTTTGGTGATGTAATTCCAGTTTCGTCGCAAGATATGGTTATCTTGATTACTATTGTTATCCTGGTTTTACTATTTTCAATTCAAAGAATGGGAACGAGTGTGATTGGTAAGGCCTTTGGTCCAATCATGCTCCTGTGGTTTACTTTTTTAGGGCTTATTGGACTTATGAACTTAAGCCATGATTGGAGTTTGCTTGATGCAATTAATCCAATTCATGCTTTGCGTATTTTATTTAGTCCTGCTAATAAAGTGGGTATTTTGATTTTAGGTTCAATTTTCTTGGCAACTACTGGTGCTGAGGCTCTTTATTCAGATGTCGGACATGTCGGGAAAAGTAATATTATGGGCTCTTGGCCTTATGTGTTTGTTTGCTTGATTTTAAACTATTTAGGGCAAGGCGTCTGGATTTTACAAAATGCTAATTATCATGCTGGTAATGGTGATTTCAATCCATTTTTTGAAGCAGTACCAAGTAGTCTAAGATTGTTTGCTATTGCTTTGGCTACGATTGCCGCTATTATTGCTTCTCAGGCTTTGATTACGGGTTCATTCACTTTAGTAGCTGAAGCAAGTAGTTTAAAATTTTTACCAAGAATGAATATTATCTATCCTTCAAATGAGAAGGGACAGATTTATATTCCTTCAATTAATAAGATGATCTGTGTCATTACAGTTGCAATTGTTTTCTTATTTAGAACTTCACATCATATGGAAGCAGCATATGGTCTGGCCATCACGGTTACCATGTTGATGACAACTATCTTATTATTTGAATATCTGGGTAAAAAAGGTACCGCGCTATCAATACGATGCATTTTCTTAGTAGTCTTTGCCTTTATTGAAGGGATGTTCTTATTCTCAAGCTTAACTAAGTTTTTGCATGGCGGTTACGTCACTGTTTTAATTGCTGGTTTTATTTTGGCAATCATGTACGTGTGGTTCTATGGCAATAAGATCCGTGATAAGCGTGAGGAGCAGAATGCTTATGTTCGCTTAGATGAATATACAGATATGTTGACTGAGTTGAGCCACTGTGATGATTATCCAGTTTACGCTACGAATGTAGTTTATATGGCTAAGGTTAAGTATAATAAATTCATTAAGCGCGAAATGCTTTATTCAATTTTGGATAAGAGACCTAAACGGGCTAAGGCTTACTGGTTTGTAACTGTTAATGTTACTAACGAGCCATATACTGCAGAATACGCGGTCAATACTTATGGTACTAAGAATGTAATTAACGTTCAGTTGTATTTAGGTTTTAGAAAACAAACCAGTGTAAATGTTTATTTGCGGCAAATTGTTCATGATTTGATCGCTGATGGAACGATTGAAGTTCAACCACAACAATTCACTACTACACCGGGTCGTGATGTAGGGGACTTCGCCTTTGTAATTGTTAACGACGTAATTAGTCCATTAACTAAATTGACAGGCTATGAAAAGTTCATGGTTGAAGCAAGAGTATGGCTGCAGAATTTATCTTCTAACCCTGCATCTTGGTTCGGACTGGAGTATGCCGATACTGTGGTTGAGCGTGTGCCATTAGTATTAGGTGACCATGAAGAAGAACACATTCAACGTATTAAACCCAAAAAAGAAAAATAATTATTAGAATAAAACCAACCACTTTCTTAATTGGTTGGTTTTTTGCTATTATAAAAGTACTTAATACGAGAGGATAATTTTATGAACAAGAGACCTTTAATTATCAGTACTGATCCTGGCATTGATGACATTGCTGCCATGACGATTAGTCTTTTTGCACAAGAACTTGATGTGCGCATGATTGTGCCTACTTGGGGTAACGTGGCACTGAAATATACCTTGCAAAATACCTTAAATTTAGAAAAGTTTTTGCATACTAAGGTTCCTGTCGTAGTGGGTGCTAATCAACCACTGGTGGCACCAATGATTAGTGCTGCTTCGGTTCATGGTAAAACAGGGATTGCCGGCTTTGAATTTGAACAAGCTGATGATTCTTTAATTGAACCTGGTCTTGCTGCAACGTTGATGGCTAAGGAAATTAAAAGTAGTCCAGAAAAAATAACTCTGATGGGCATTGGACCATTAACTGACTTTGCCTTACTTTTTAAGCAATATCCTGAAGTTAAAGAAAATATTGCGGAAATTGTAATTATGGGTGGTAATATTGGTCACGGAAATCATAGCCCATTTGCGGAATATAATATTGCGGGAGATCCGGAAGCAGCGCAGGTAGTTTTTCATAGTGGATTACCAGTTAAGGTTGCTCCACTTGAAATTGGAAATAAGGCCCATTTAACACCAGAGCAAATGGATAAAGTTAAGACATGTGGTGAAGTGGGTAATATGTTGTATTCACTTTTCTCTAACATTCATGAACCAGACGGTGATCCGCGAATTAAGATTTATGATCCGACTGCAGTTGGAATTATGCTTCATCCGGAAATGTTTACAATGAAAAAGGCAAACGTGAATATTGAATTGCGCGGGCAATATACTTATGGTGCCAGCGTAATGGATTTTATGGACCAAGAACATGCCAATGCGGAGATTGCGACAGATGTGGACTTGGATAAGTTTGCAACTTGGTTTATTGATAGTATTAAAAAGGCAGATCAAGGACGAGAATAATGGCAGATTATGTTTATCGGACAGTTATGCATGACATTAAACAGAATATTTTGAATAATCAGTATGAGGGGATGCGACTGCCTGATGAACGCAGTCTAGCCGAACACTATCAGGTAAGTCGATCATCAATGAAGCGTGCGCTGGAGCTGTTGGCTCAACAAGGGATCGTTTTTAAAAAGCGAGGTAGTGGAACTTTTATTAATCCACTATATTTGCGCAATCGGGCAATGTTTCGTTATGATGGATCGAATCTTGGAATCACTGATTCTTTTAAAGTCCCTGGTAAAAAACAACAAATTAAGTTGCTTGATTTTCATGTGATTAAGGCAACTAAAGAAATTGCGGAAGACTTATTTTTAAATGAAAATGATTTTGTTTATGAATTCAAGCGTCTACGACTGTTAGATGAACAACCATTTTTAATTGAGACTGGATATTTGCCGATTAAAATTGTGCCGGAATTAAAGCCAGAGACTTTACAAAAGTCTTTGTTTAACTATTTGGAAGATGAACAGGGAAAGACCGTTACTAAGTCATTCTTGAATATCACTGTTGAACCATCGAATGAAGAAGATCAGCAGAAGCTAAATTTGAAGTCGACTGAACCTGTTGGTGTAATGGAAGGGATCTTCTTCTTGGATGATGGGACGCCGTTTGAAGTATCAAATATGCGCGTGCATTATCATTATATGAACTTTAATACCTTTGTTAATTTGGGTAAATAAAAAGTAGCTGTGTTTTCTTAAGTCAATTAGTTTAAGAAAACTTGGCTACTTTTTTATTTTGCTCATTCAGACGGTTTTAGTTTACAGTAATTATTATTTCTCTACTTTAGCTAAATATGAATCAAGCACCTCTAAAACCCCATCATCATTGTTATTCGGGGCCTCATACTTGGCGATTTTCTTAACTTGATCTTCTGCATTAGCCATCGCATAACTGTAACCGGCTAGTTTTAACATCTCAGCATCATTCATTCCGTCGCCAAAGGCAATTAATTCATTGGGTTTAGCACCAAAATAGCGTAAGAAGTATTTTAGAGCGCTCCCTTTATTAACGCTGTAAGGCACAATATCAAGCAAACCGAAACCACTAGAAGTACAGTGAATCTTCTCGGCATGGGTTTGGTTGAATTCTTTTTCTAATTCCGCGGAAAAATCATATTGATAACTTAAGGTGATTTTAGTAATCATATCCTGCGGATTGATAGCCGCTGCTAAATCAGTAACTTCAATTCGATCGGGGTAATAGAAGTTCATCGTCTGCTTAAAACTAGGAGAAGCATTAATAGTTGTATATGAATTGTTGATCCCAGTGACAATAATTGAACTCTTGGAATAATGCTCTTTGATAAAACTTATTAGATCTAAGGTTGTTTTATAAGTGAGCAAATGAGTGCTAATAATTTGATTATCTTGAAGCAAAAGCGAGCCATTGTCAGCAATCATGTCGATTCGGTTTAAAAAGCCAGCAAAATCTTTGCGTAATCTGGTATAAGGGCGCCCACTTGAAACGATAAAGTGAATCCCCTTTTTGTGTAATTCTGTTAAGATGCGGTCAAAGCGCTTGTGATCGAAAGTTTGATCATCATGCATGAAAGTGCCATCCATATCGACAGCAACAACTTTGAATGGTAATTTTGTCATAATTATTTCCTTTGAAAAAATCTATATCTTTTAACAATATTATTGCATAAAAAGGCCGAGCAGATCAGCTACTCGGTCTTTTTGGATTCATTTTTTCATCTAGAGCAGGTTCTAGATACACTTAAATATTAACAAATTGTTCTACCGAAGTGAGCGGACTCAGATAAACATAAGAAAGATTTACATATTTGGTAGCGTCACTTAGCTTTTTCATTAGGTCTTGCTGTTCATGAGTTAGATGCAGGTGATTCATGGCAACTCGAGCCTGAATATACATGACCAATTTGCTAGTGTATTCAAGAGGATGATCACCACTGTCGAACTTATTAAGAACAAGCCCAATTGCATCGCGAATCTGCCGATAGCGACCAATATTCATTTCATTGTAGATATTGCTAAAAAAACTATTATAAAAATGCCTCAAATCTTGGTATACTTCACGACTTTCGCTTTGTTTCTTTTGGTTAAAGAGACTGAACATAACTATCACTCCTTTAAAACAGGTATAATTTGCGTTTTTGGATTAAAATGATGCTTTAATTCCTCAGGCAATGGGGTGTCGGTAATAAGGACATCGATCTGATTGAGGGGGACAGACATGTATGGCGAAGAGGATTGATTAGTAAATTTATATTTTTCGGCAACTAATACAACTTGATTAGCGCGACTAGCGGCGGTTTCGATAATTTTGGAATCAGCCATGCTTGGTGTATATACGCCGTCATCTCTGATTCGAGATCCACCAATAAATGCAGTATTGAAATGGATTTGACGCAATATTTCTAATGCTGTTTCAGAATAAATGAAACGCTGCTTTTTGTTGATAACGCCGCCCAACAATCTGACTGATGGGATTTCTGTTGCTAATAAGCTTAATGCGTTGTCGATTGAATTCGTGACGATCTGCATGTCAATACCATTAAGCATTGGACAGAGCTGCTTTAACGTAGTTGATGAACCGATGAAATCACATTGACCTGGATGAACAAATCTCTTTGCCATTCTAGCCATTTTCATCTTAACCGGTGATTGTACTTGATTTCTTGCTAAAAAATCAGGTACGCTGTTGCAATTAATTTCCATCAAACCACCATGAACTCTAATTGCTTGACCAGTTTCAGTTAGATGAATTACATCTCGTCTTGCCGTATCAAATGATACATTGAAGTGAGCTGCAATCTGTCTAGTTGATAATTGGTGCTTTTTTTCAAGTAACTGTTTAATTTGTATTAATCTTTCTTCTTGGGTCATCTCATGCCCTCCATTTAGTAATTTAACATGAATGAATAATTTTGCACTGATTATGTCAGTATTTGATATTTGTTTATCTGTACTTATCAGTATTTAAGCAATTAAATACTTATATCAAAGCATTAAAAGGTTGATATAGCAACAAAAAAGGGATGCAATTTTAAATTAAATACTTATTTTTTAAATTGGTAGGATCCAATTATAAAAATAGTTGAACTTTTTAGATAATTTGGTATGATATAAGTGTAAACAAAAGAACAAATGAACAAGAGCACTCTTAAATGCTCAAAGGAGAATAAGATGGCAGTTGATTATGACTCAAAAGACTATTTAAAGAGCGTTGATGCATATTGGCGCGCAGCCAACTACTTGTCAGTTGGTCAATTGTTCTTGATGAAGAATCCGCTTCTCAAGACTCCGTTGGTGGCAGAAGACGTTAAGCCTAAGCCAATTGGTCACTGGGGCACGATTGCACCACAAAACTTTATCTATGCTCACTTGAATCGTGTGCTTAAGAAGTATGACTTGAACATGTTTTATATTGAGGGTTCAGGTCACGGTGGTCAGGTAATGGTTTCTAACTCATATCTTGATGGTTCATATACTGAACGTTACCCAGAGATTACCCAGGACGAAAAGGGGATGGCTAAGCTATTCAAACGCTTTAGTTTCCCAGGTGGTGTTGCTTCTCACGCTGCTCCTGAAACTCCAGGTTCAATTCATGAAGGTGGGGAATTAGGCTACTCACTTTCACACGGTACTGGTGCTGTTTTGGATAATCCAGATGTTATTGCCGCTGTTGAAATTGGTGATGGTGAAGCTGAAACTGGTCCCTTAGCTGCTTCATGGTTTAGTGACAAGTTCATTAACCCAATTAAAGATGGTGCAGTTCTGCCAATCTTGCAAATCAACGGCTTTAAGATTTCTAACCCAACCATTGTTTCTCGCATGAGCGATCAAGAATTAACCGAATACTTCCGCGGCATGGGTTGGGATCCTCACTTTGTTTCAGTCTTTAAGGGCGGCCGTTTTGACGGTGAAAAGGACCCAATGCAGGTTCACGAAGAAATGGCTAAGACCATGGATGAAGTCATTGAAGAAATCAAGGCTATTCAAAAGCATGCCCGTGAAAACAATGATGCTACCTTGCCACATTGGCCACTGATTATTTTCCAATGCCCTAAGGGCTGGACTGGTCCAAAGAAGGACTTGGATGGCAACCCAATTGAAAATTCATTCCGGGCTCACCAAATTCCAATTCCAGTTGCTCAAGGCAATATGAAACACGTTGATATGCTTACTGATTGGCTGGAAAGCTACAAGCCGGAAGAATTGTTTAATGAAGACGGTTCACCTAAGGAAATCGTAACTGAAAACACTGCTAAGGGTGAACATAGAATGGCCATGAACCCAATCACTAACGGTGGTCTTGATCCTAAGCGGCTTAACTTGCCAGACTACCGCAAATTTGCTTTGAAGTTTGACAAGCCAGGTTCAGTTGAAGCCCAAGACATGGTTGAATGGGCTAAGTACTTGGATGAAGTTGCTAAGCTCAACCCAACTACTTTCCGCGGCTTTGGTCCAGATGAATCTAAATCAAACCGCTTGTTCCAATTACTTGATGATCAAAAGCGCCAATGGGAACCAGAAGTTCATGAACCAAATGATGAAAACCTGGCTCCAAGTGGCCGTGTGATTGACTCACAATTGTCAGAACACCAAGATGAGGGCTTCCTTGAAGGCTATGTTTTGACTGGTCGTCATGGCTTCTTCGCTACTTATGAAGCCTTTGGCCGAGTAGTTGACTCCATGCTCACGCAACACATGAAGTGGTTAAGAAAAGCTAAGGAACAATACTGGCGTCATGATTATCCATCACTTAACTTTGTCGCAACTTCAACTGTATTCCAACAAGACCACAATGGTTACACTCACCAAGATCCAGGTATCTTGACTCACTTGTATGAAAAGAACCGTCCAGATCTTGTTCATGAATACTTGCCATCAGACACTAATACGCTTTTGGCAGTGGGCAACAAGGCACTGCAAGACAGAGAATGCATCAATGTCTTGGTAACTTCTAAGCAGCCTCGTCCACAATGGTTCTCAATTGAAGAAGCACAAAAGTTGGTTGACAAGGGCTTAAGCTACATTGACTGGGCTTCAACTGATAAGGGCGTTAAGCCAGACGTTGTCTTTGCTTCAACTGAAACTGAACCAACTATTGAAACTTTAGCCGCAATCGATATCTTGCACAAGAAGTTCCCAGATTTGAAGATTCGCTACATTAACGTAGTTGACGTCATGAAGCTCATGGATCCTAAGGACAACAAGAATGGTCTTTCAACTGAAGAATTTGACAGATTATTCCCTAAGGATGTGCCAGTAATCTTTGCATGGCATGGCTACAAGAGCATGATGGAATCCATCTGGTTTGCTCGCAAGCGCTACAATGTTCATATTCACTGCTATGAAGAAAATGGTGATATTACTACCCCATTTGACATGCGGGTATTGAATCATCTTGATCGCTTTGACCTAGCTAAGGATGCCGTAGAAAGCATCCCAGCTTTGAAGGGCAAGAATGCGGACTTCATAAGTCACATGGATGACTTGCTTGAAAAGCACCATCAATACATTCGTGACAATGGTAAGGATATGCCAGAAGTAACTGAATGGCAATGGTCGGGCTTGAAGTAAAATTAAAATAAGAATAAATTAGACCTATGCGAAAAGCGTAGGTCTTTTTTTGATAAAGAGGGAAAATATGAAAAGTGGGTTAGTACTTGAAGGTGGAGCAATGCGTGGGCTGTTTACAGCTGGCGTAATTGATGCGTTTTTAGAAAATGACATAACCTTTGATTTAGCAATTGGCGTTTCAGCCGGTGCTGCCTTTGGCGTAAACTTGAAGTCGGAGCAAAAGGGAAGAGTATTGCGCTACAACATGCGCTTTGCGGGGAAACCATATTATGCTAGTTGGAAGTCATGGCGGCGGTCAGGCAATTTGTATGCGGCTAACTTTTGTTACCATATTTTGCCTGATAAGTTGGATGTTTTTGATAAAGAAAAATTTATGACTAATCCAATGGACTTTTGGTGTGTTGCAACTGATGCTGCAACAGGTGAGCCGGTTTATCATCAATTACATGATGCAGGTTATGTTGACTTAGAGTGGATTAGAGCCTCGTCGTCGATTCCATTTTTTGCTCATCCAGTTGCAATTCATGGGCATTATTACTTTGATGGCGGTGTATCTGATTCAATTCCGTATGATTTTTTAGAGCAGCAAAACTGTGATAAAAAGGTAGTCATTGCTACACAGCCGAAGTCTTATCGCAAAAAGCAGAGTAAGCTCTATCCACTGGAAAAAGTAATTTTAAGGAAATACCCTGCAGTAGTAAAAAAATTGGCTACTAGAGCTGAGGATTATAACGCAGTGCTTGACCAAATGGAAAAGGATGAAGAAGCTGGCAAGGCGTTTATTATTCGTCCACCGTTTCCGCTTGAAATTGGCACTTTAGAAACAGATAAAAAAGAGATGCGACGAGTGTATGAGGGCGGACGAGTTGAGGCGGAGAAAATTTTGCCAACTTTGCGTGAATATTTGAACAAATAATAAAACAAGTATCTAGGAAAGATTAATCACTTCTCAGATACTTGTTTTAGGTTGATTATAAAAATTTCTCAAAAGCATTGCTGATGCCATCTTCGTCATTTGAAGTGGTAACATAATCAGCATGCTTTTTCGCTTCTTCGGAGCCATTACCCATGCAAACAGCTGTTCCAGCAAAGTCAAACATGGTAATATCATTTCTTTCGTCTCCAATTGCCATGACCTCTTCTGGAGTAATGCCAAGTTTTTCAGTTAATTCTTTTAATCCGGTTCCTTTATTAACATTAGGGTGAAGTAGCTCTAAGAAGCAATCGTCGGCACGAACAATATACAGCTCTTGCCCAAATTCTTGGCGAATTTTATCCTCCCATTGGTCTAACAACTTAGCTTTAGTGGCAAAACAACCTTTAGCAATTTCAAAATCACTAGGCAATTCATCTGGCTCTCTAATGTATAAAGTCGCACTATTTTCGTAAGCTTGAGTATAAACCATTAAATCAACATCATGATCTCCTGTAATTATTTTTGAATCAGGGGAAACAACGTTAAAAGGTAAATGATGCTCGTTAGCAAAAGCATACATTTTACGATAAAGTCGATTAGAAACTAGATCTTTAGTCATTATCTTGCCATCTGCTGTGCGGGTAATTGCGCCATTAAGAGTGATAGCATATTGATCAGGTCCAATAATTCCTAATTCGTCCATAAAATGTTTTAATCCTGCGATTGGCCGACCAGAACATAAAGCAACTTTTATTCCTTGGTCTAAAGCTGTTTTAACTGCCTTTTTTGTACTGGGCAAAATCTTACCTGTTGAATTAAGCAAGGTACCATCGGTATCAAGTGCAATAAATTTGATTGTCATAATAATTCCTCCTGTGCATTTAACTTACCGTTAATTATGCCAGACTTTGTGTTATTTCAGTAAGCAAAGTAGTTCATCTTGGAAAGGAAAAAGGTTTTATCACTTGTTTCGTTTCATGAAATGAAATATATTGCAGAGGATTTTATGTGTATAAATAGAGAATGTCTATAGCATATTTATTGACATGTTATTTTTGTATGTAAAGTAAATGATTAAACATAGGCGCGACAAGCAAAATAAAGGGGGTATAAATATTGGTATATACATCATTGAAGGGCTGAAATAAATTTCATGAAATGAAATATCATCTTAACTTTATGAAACAATAAGTCATAGTTTTAAAAAACGCTTACATTAGCTTAAAACTATGGTATAAATAAAAATGTAAGCTAGCTACTAAGATAGAGTTAAGTTCAGAATTTGATATCAACTGGACGTTTTATCTTAAAACATTTTTGAGGAGTAAATATTTGTGTGAAGCACAAATGGCAAAAGTCAATTGTATGAGCACCTTGCGGTTGACTTGATCTGATGAAATAAAGATGTAGATGCAGGTGTAGATGTAAGAATAAGTTATTGATTTAATTTTTTTCTTCAGAGGTAAACGATTATGATGCAGAAAATACAGCGGTTTGGGGCCGCTATGTTCGTCCCAGTTATGCTGTTCTCGTTTGCGGGTATTGTCGTAGCTTTAGGTAGTTTGTTCAATAACCCGACTCTGTTTGGTTCAATTGCCAACCCGGGAACTACATGGAATTCAGTTTGGGACACAATTTCAGCTGGTGGTTGGACAGTGTTCAACCAAGAAGGTATTTTGTTTACTGTAGGTTTGCCAATCGGTTTAGCCAACAAGGCTAGAGGTAGAGCAGCCATGGAAGCAGTTATTGCTTACTTGACTTACAACTACTTCATCGGTGCAATGCTTACCCACTGGGGTGCAGCATTTGGTATTCCTAACTTTGACAAGATTCAAATTGTTGCTAACGCTACTAACCACGGTTTAACTAACATTGCTGGTATCAAGACTCTTGACACTAGTATCTTAGGTGCCTTGGTTGTTGCTTTGATTGTTGTATGGCTACACAACAAGTACTTTGACAAGAAGTTGCCAGACTGGCTTGGTACTTTCCAAGGTTCAACTTATGTCTACGCTTTAGCATTCTTCGTAATGATTCCTTTAGCACTCATTACCTGCTGGGGCTGGCCAAAAGTTCAAATGGGTATCACCAGCATGCAACACTTCATCGTAGATAGTGGATTTATCGGTGTTTGGATTTACCAATTCTTGAACCGTGTATTGATTCCTACTGGTCTTCACCACTTGGTATACATTCCATTCCAATTCGGTCCAGCCGTTGTTGCCGGCGGTTTGCAACCATACTGGTTGAAACACCTTGCTGAATACGCTGCAAGTACTAAACCACTTTCACAAATCGCTTCAGTTGAAGGATTCCAACTTTACGGTAACGAAAAGGTATTCTTAGTACCATTTATCTGTCTTGCCTTCTACGCAACTGCTAAGAAGAACAAGAAGAAGCAAACTTCAGCTTTGCTTATCCCAGCTGCTTTAACCTCAGTATTAGCTGGTATTACTGAACCTATCGACTTTACTTATTTGTTTGCTGCTCCAGTTCTTTGGGTAGTTTACTCAGTATTGTCAGCCACGATGAACACAGTTATGTGGGCCTTTGGTTTAAGAGGATTCATGTCAGATGGTGCGATCGGTATCGCTTCAATGAACTGGATTCCACTTTGGCAAAACCACTGGAAGACCTACGTCATGGAATTTATCGTTGGTATTATCTTCGGTATTATCACTTACTTCGTCTTCAAGATCATGATCGAGAAGTTCAACTACATTACTCCAGGTCGTGAAGCCGATGATCAAGATGTTCACCTTCTTTCAAAGAAAGAATACAAGGCTAAGAAGGCTGCAGAAGCTGCTGGTAAGGACGCTAATGACCCTTACATTGAAAGAGCAACTGCTTACCTTGAATTATTAGGTGGTCCTTCAAACATTACAGAATTGAGTTCATGTGCTACTAGATTACGTGTATCTGTTGCCGATCCAAATAAAGTTGCTTCAGATGCCGCATTTAAAGCAAACAAGGCTGTCAATGTCGTACACCACGGTAAGGCTATCCAAGTTATCGTAGGTTTGGACGTACCTCAAGTTCTTGATGAAATGAACACTTTAATGCAACAACAAGGTGGCGACGCTAAGGTATCAACTGAACAAGATAATCCTTATATTGAAAGAGCTACTGGTATCGTTGACTTGCTTGGTGGTGACTCCAACATTCAAGATGTCATTGCTTGCTCAACTAGAGTAAGAACTCATGTCGTTGATCCTAAGAAGGTCGCTCCAGATTCAGAATTCAAGAAGATCGCAGATTCTTACGAAGTACAACATAAAGATAACAACGAGGTTGACATCGTTGTCGGATTGGATGCCGATCAAGTTGTTGATCAAATGAAACAATTGCTATAATCTGAAAGCGCTTGTGTTATCATTAATATATAAATTATATATTGATAAGGGCACAGGTATTATGGCAAATTTGAGATCAATGGTCTATGACAATAGTCATAAGTTGAATGATTCTGAAAAACAGATAGTTCAATATGTTCTAAATAATCCGAGAGACTGTAGCAAGTTAAGCTTAGCCAAATTAGCTAAAAAGCTTTATGTATCCGAATCCGCAATTTTCCGGTTATGTAAAAAGCTAGGACTAAGTGGCTACAGTGAGCTTAAATTTGATTTGGTCGAATTAGCCGAATCGAAGCAAAAACCAATCAAAATTGAAAATAATTTTGCGCGGGAACTTAGTAAAGTAAATTTAGATGTACTGAAATATTTCAAGCAACGTGATTTCAATAGCTTGTATCGCGATTTAGATAATGCAGGGACAATTTACATTTACTCTACTGGTTGGCAACAAGAGTTAATCGCACAATATTTGGCTCATGAATTGTTTGTAGTTGGCAAGCATGCAACTGTTTTGCCATCAGCATTAGAGGAATTAAAAGCTGCGGGACGCTTTGCTCAAAAAGGCGATGTTTTGTTTATTATCTCGTTTACGGGTGATAATAAAACGATCAATGAGGAAATCACTAAGTTGGAACTAGTGAATGATAAATTCAAATATGTTTCGTTCACTAACCTGAAGCAAAATAAATTAGCTTCATTAGTGCAGCACAACATTTATTTTCCAACGATTGCCTTTACTGATGATGCCGACTTTAAGAGCGGGAAGGTTGCCTTTACCCCAGCGTACTTCTTAATTGATTTGGTAATTAGTGAATATGTAGCTTGGCAACAGAGTCAAGGAGAGGATGTAGAGATCAATGTGGGCAATTAGTAAACGAAAAGTTGGCAACTTTATCGATCGAATAACCGAAAGCATGCACTTGGATACTAAGAAGATTTTGACTTGGTATTCATACGTACTTTTCATTGCTCCACTATTGTTTTGGGCGATGATTGCACTACGAAGCGGTGCTTCTGGTCAATCGATTCGGATGATGATTATGAAGCAGCCGATGATTGCGATTAGTACAATCGTTGCTATCGTTGACTTCATACTAGGCTACTATATGTTGTTAAACCACAAGCAGTTTTTAATCAATCGACAGACTTATCGCTTCTTGATGGGAAGTCAGATGATTGCTCAGCTCTTTGTTGGCAACTTGCTTTGCGTAGTATTAGCTATCTTAGGTTTTTATCGAGCAAAAGCTTTGAAGAAAACGCAAGATGGTGTTAGTCGAGTAATAATCGCAATTTCACTTACTGCAGCTGGTTTATTACTCGCAAGCTTTATGTTGATATTATTACTTGAATTTTAGAAATCCAGAGGTTATTAATTATGTTTAATTTCTTTAAGAAAAAGAATAAGGGTATTGAAGTAGATGCGGTAGTTGATGGCGACATTATGCCAATTACTGATGTAAAAGACGATGTCTTCTCAACTAAGATGTTAGGTGATGGCTATGCTATCAAGCCTAAGGATAATCATATCTATGCACCAGTTGATGGTAGTATCTCCACACTTTTCCCAACTAAACATGCTATTGGTATCACGAATGACCAAGGTATTGAGTTTTTGATTCACTTGGGTCTTGATACTGTTGAACTAAAAGGTGCTCCGTTTACAGTGAATGTTAGTCAAGGCGATAAAGTTAAGAAAGGTCAACCCTTAGCCACAATGGATTTCCAAATGATTACAGACAAGGGATACGATGACAGCTGCATCGTTGTCTACACCAACATGGACCTGATTAAGTCAGTTACTTCGATTGAAAAAGGCAGTGTTGAACATTCCCAAAAAGTACAAACTATCGAACTTAAATAGTCAACTTTCCCCTCTCTCATGTAAAAATTTAACGACTATTTCTCTAGTTTTCGGCTTAGCTTCTACGTTGAAGCTAAGCTTTTTCTGTTAGAATGTTAATTAAGAAAGAAGGGCATTTATGAAAAGATATCGACCGAACACTAAGGCAGTCATTGTGGGTATAGTTTTGATGTTAATTGGTATAGCATGCTGGGTAATTAAGGCATCATTTATTCCTAAGGGAGCAGACTTCTTGTTTCCGATTGGCTTACTTGTGATTTGTCTTGGCGGATTAACTTTAACCATTACTGCGTTTATTGCTATGCGAAAAAATGATCTTGCAATGAGTGCTTATTTAAAAAAACAGGCAGCAGAAAAGAAAAAGCAAGAAAAGAGCAATAATTAAGCTTTTTAACAGTTTTTTTACTATAATAAAATATAGATTGTTATTATATAAGCAAAAAGGAATTGAGGAAAAATGAATTTTAAGGATGTTTATGAAAAGGAACATGTAACGCGGAAGTTTACTAATAGAAAATTACAAGAAAAAACAATTGCTGGAATCGTTAAAATGGCACAGCAATCACCTTCATTGCTTAATTCTCAGCCATGGCGTGCATATGTTTTGATGGGGGATGCTTTAAGCAAGTTTAAGGCTGCTTCAGCTAAAAAGATTGATGATAAAGAAGCTGCACATGAAGATTTTGCTTCAATGCTATCACTAGACTGGGATACTTATCCAAGTCGTAATATGGCTACGATGGGTGCATCCCAAAGTTTCTTTTTCAGAAATAAGCTTCAATTATTTAATGATGCGAATAAAACAATGTTCAATGCACCAGCAATTATCTTTTTAACGGTTCCGAAGAAATCTCCAGCTTGGTCCGTTTTTGACTTAGGAATTTTTGCACAAAGTATCATGCTTTTAGCCATTAACCGTGGCTTAGGTGTGATGCCAGCTCATTCAATGGTTTCATACCCAGAATTGGTTAGAGAATATGCCCAAATTCCAGATGATGAAGCTGTCGGAATGGCAATTGCAGTTGGCTATATCGACAAGAATGCTGAAATTAATGATCCTAAATTTATTCCAAAGCGTGTACCGTTTAATGAAATTTACAAGGTGGTCGAATAAATTACAAAAAACCGTTATCCCTTGTGTAAAACTGCACTATTTTAGGCAAGAAATGGTAAAATAGGTTTTAGTAATATATTTGTAAAAAAAGGTGATAATACTTTGAGTCCAGCTCAAATAGTAACTAATTTAGTTGCAACATTATTAATATTTATCGTTGCATCATTCTTTGTTGCTGCGGAATTTGCGTTAGTTCAAACTAGACCAAGTCAGCTCGAAGATATGCTTGCTAAGGGTCAAGGAAATAAGAAAAAGTTGCGTCGTGCTTTGCATATGACGCACAACTTGAATGAGTACTTGTCAACTACTCAGGTTGGTACCACTTTGGTTGGTGTAGTCTTGGGTTGGTTCTCGGCTGATACATTCGCAACCATCTTGGAAGATCTTTTCCATTTGACGCCAATGAATGAATCACTCATCAAGTCAGTTAGTGCAATCTTAGGCGTAGTTTTATTAACTTATTTGGAAGTTGTCTTAACTGAAGTTGTGCCTAAGAATATTGCGATTGACAAGCCAGTACCGATGATGATGGGGATCGTTACGCCACTTCATATTTTCCATACGATTGTTTATCCATTCGTTTGGCTATTAAATACTAGCTCCAATGGAATCTTAAAATTGATGGGCTTTACTCCAGCTGATGAAGAAAATGAAGTTTATTCACAATCTGAAATCATCAAGTTGTCACGTAATGCGGTTCATGGTGGTTCGCTTGATAAAGAAGACTTAACTTATATGGAAAGAGCCTTCGAATTAAACGATAAGGTTGCTAAGGATATCATGACTGACAGAACAAGATTGTCAGTACTTGATTCAACTGATACAATTGCCTATGCCTTGAAAAAATACTTGGAAGAAGGCTACAGTCGTTTTCCAGTTGTGCGTGATAATGATAAAGATGACGTTGTGGGTTATGTTTATGCGTACGACATTGTGCAACAAAGCCAAATTGATGGCAACGTACCAGTAACAAGAATTATTAGAACTATTATCACGGTACCTGAATCAATGCCAATTCAAGATATCTTGCACTTGATGATTTCTAAGCACACACCAATTGTCTTAGTAGTTGACGAATATGGTGGTACTAGTGGGATCGTTACTGATAAGGATATTTATGAAGAGCTTTTCGGTTCTGTTAAGGATGAAATTGATGATGTTTCAGATGATTACATTATCAAGGACAAGGATGGTCAAGTTCATGTTTCAGGTAAGACGACTTTATATGACTTTGAGCGTTTCTTCCATACAGATCTGAAGGCCTTTCAAGATAGCGATATTATTACCATTGGTGGTTACATGATGGAACATTATCCTAACTTGAAAAAGGGTGAATCAATTGAACTTGAAGGATATAAGTTTACCTTAGACAGTATCGAACAAGGCTTTATGCGCTGGTTTATCGTTGAACCGATTAAGGATAAAGATCAAAAAGGCGATCAATCAAAGGATGAAAATTAGAAATTATTCAGAGGAAGCGTTGAAAATGACGCTTTTTTTGTTTAAAGATGTTATAATTCTTTTTATTAGGAATAATATATGTAAATTGAATTGAAGGGTAGATTAAATGGCAAAAGGCGACAATATTGACCAAATTATAGATCACAAATTATTCACAGAAGATGACATTCATGAGATGTGCGTCCGTTTAGGTAAGCAATTAACTGAGGACTATGCTGGTAAAAAGCCGGTAGTTGTTGGGGCTTTGAAGGGTGCAATTTACTTCTTGACTGACTTAACTCGACAAATGGACGTAGCACATCAACTGGATTTTCTCGATGTTTCTAGTTATGGTGATGGCTTTGAGTCAACTGGTAAGGTCAAGATAGTATCAGATTTGGTAACTGACGTGAAGGATCGCGATGTTTTAATTGTCGAAGATATCGTTGATACGGGTTTAACTTTGAAATTCATGAAAGAACACATTATGGCACGTGGCGCTAAGAGCGTTAAGTGTTGTGCAATGCTAAATAAGGAAGCCAGAAGAACTACCGATGTTGAATTAGAATATTATGGTTCAAAGGTTGGCAATGAATTCGTAGTGGGTTATGGTTTGGACTTTTTAAATATGTATCGTAACCTTCCTTATGTTGGGGTATTGAAGCCAGAAGTTATTCAACATTACGCTAATAAATAAGGATGAAAATTAGATAAAGAATCAAGCGAGTGAGAATGATCACTCGCTTTTATTTACTGCTTTTGATAAAAAAATTCTATTAAAATATCAAATTAAATTTATTTTTTAGATTTAATATTGTGGTTATAATGTAGGCGGTTTAGTAAAAAGAACAAGTAAAGGAGTAGTTTTTATGACCAAACAAACTATTAAAGCTCAAGCAGATGGTCGCAATGGTCAAATTGATTTTGAGATTGACTTAGAAAACAATAAAATTAGCGATGTCAAAGTAACCAAGAATTCGGAAACTCCTGCAATTTTTAATCAAGCTTTTGGTAAATTAAAGAAAAATATTATTGATAATCAAAGTTTTGACGTGGACGCTGTTTCTGGGGCATCATTGATGACTCAAGCAATGCTAGATTCTGGTAAAAAAGCATTAGCCGAAAATAACATTGCTCTTGACGGAAAAAAGCCAGAAGTCGTACATGAAGAAAGGCAACTAAATGTTGATGTGGCTGTAATTGGCTCCGGTATGGCCGGGTTAATGGCGGCAAGTCGTGCTCTTTCGATGGGTAAAAAAGTAGTTGTACTTGAAAAAAATGGCTATTTAGGTGGAGCAACTATTTTAAATGGCTCAAATGTTGTAGGAACTGGCTCTAAAGTTTCTGCAGAATTATTTGGTGAAACGGCAAAGAAGGATTCGCCAAATAGACTAGTTGAAGATATTACTCGTGAATGCCGCGGTACCAATTATCCAATCTTGTCAAAGTTATTAGCTAACAATATTGGTAGGGCCGTAGACTTTATTACTGAATTTGCAAATTTGACTTATCAAAAAGCGGAAACCCAAACAGTTGAACATAGTGTAAATCGTCAAATTGAAATGCCTAGTGAAAGCTCATATGAATTAGTGACTAAGGCGGCTGAGGCATTTGAAAAAAAAGGCGGACAAATTATCTTAGATACCCGTGTTGAAAAGTTGAATAAAGATAAGGCTGGCAAACTGGTATCTTTAACCGCTGAAGGCAAGCACCAGACAATTAATGTCAATTTCAAGTCACTTGTTTTAGCTGCTGGTGGTTGGGGTGCACGTGATTATCAGGCTCATAAGACTGATATTCCATATTATGGTCCAATGACTTCAACTGGTGATTATTTTGATTTTGCCAAAAATATGAATTTGGTTACTCGTAACTTAGACTGGTATAAGGTATATCCACATGGATTGGAAGTTGAACCTGGTATTGCTAAGCTAACAACTTATTCAACTAAAGAGGCGACCGATATGGGGGCTATTTTTGTTAATACTGATGGTAAGAGAATAGTTAACGAATCTGCACCTTATACGCATTTTAGGGATGCGATTGCCGAACAAAAGGGTAAGGTAGCTTACATTGTCATGGATCAAAGAACCTGGGACCGTTTCTATGAATTAATGCTTAAGTATGGCTTTACCAAAGAAGAAGTTCAATCATTCTTTGATTTGAATGGCGAGAAGAGTCCAGTTCTGGTCAAAGGCGACTTGAAGACCGTGGCAGAAAAAGCAGGTATTGATTATCAAACGCTGAAGGAAACTGTTGATAACTATACTGAAGATGTTAAAGCAGATTATGATCCTGAGTTTGGTAGAGACAAGAAGTTTATGCATGAATTCGAAGGCGATACATATTATGTAATTGAACAAAAACTTCTGTTCTGCACAACTTTGGGTGGATATGAAACTACTGATCAAATGCAGCTTCTTGACAATGATATGAATCCCGTAAGTAACTTCTATGCTGCAGGAGAAATTGTTGGTGGTGCTAATGGTCATGATTCAATGCCAAGTATGATGAATTCTTGGAGCTATGCTTCTGGTTTTGTTGCAGGTACGACTGCTGCGGATAATACCAATTATAATTATTCTACTGTTTCAAATGAACAAGAAGCAGATGCTGTATCAGGCGCCTCTGAAGCTTAATTTAAATATCTGAAACTTGAAAGCACCAAAATCAAGCTCAAGTCCTGTCACTATTGAGCTTTTCTAGACGTAATTAGTTTTTATATGATCTGTTTCAGTGCAATTTGTATGAATCGTGGCAGTTGGTTAATAAAGTCATTGATTACTTCATCTATCTTTTCAAAACTATTCTGTTTAAGCTCTTTTAATTCTGAAATTAAGTAGACCAATGCATCTACGAATCTAATATCAGGTAAGGATTCGTTCATTAGATAGAATAAATCTCCGATTGTCTTATCATCTGTATTTTGTCTTTCCTGCCAGGCCAATAGATCATAAGTTATTGCTGTAACTGCGATATAGCCACATTGGCCGTCATAGCTTTGAGCTTGAGATTTATCTAGAGTAAGATATTGCTTAGACGTCTTAAAATATGTTTTAATTTGCCATCTACGGCCATAAAGTTGGACGATTTCTTCAGGTCTAAGCTTTGTCTGAATAGTAGCTAAAACCAAATACTTGTTCTTGTTTCCACGGTTGGAGACAAAGACGAGCTTTAATAAAAAGCTATGTCCATGATATTGAGCCTCAACTATGCTTGAATAAAGATAATGTTTCTTTTTACGGATGTTTGAAGCAGCCAATGAGCCGAGCTGCAATCAAGCATAATAGTTTTTGCCAGTTGATTCTTCCATCGTTAAGTACATTGCGAGCAGTTCTAACGGAAAAACGCTTGTCACTCTTAGCTCTGAATAAGGAAAGCCGAGCAAAGTGTACTGACATCAACCAAGAGATGATCATGGTTAATGAAACGGTAGATTTACGCTTAAAGTTGACTTGTTTAGTTAACTTAGCTAGACCGATTAGTTTGATAAATGAAGAAATTAAGGATTTAGTATCGTTTTCTGTGTCGATTTGTTCTATACTGTTCATTGCGTAGGATCTCCTTTACTTTTTATTTCGACACTTAAAGTATAACGCAGAGAGATCCTGCGTTTTTATTTTTGATAAGAAAAAGCCAAGAGGCGCGGGGAAGGAGCGTTAATCTTAGCTTTCAAGTTTCAGTTTATTAATTAAAGCATGCAATTAAAAAGTTTAATGTGGATAACTATTTGCATTAAGCTTTTTTTATTTGGAGAACGAAACATAGTTATTTCATAATAATTTTGTTATGAAAGTATAGTGAAATTGATATTTGATACATCAACAGATGACGCACTAATATTAACTTGTGGATAAAATTAAACTTATTAGAGGTGTAAACAATGAAGTCAGGAAAATATCAAGTAAAAGCTAAAGGTCATGGTTCCGAATCAATGCCAATGGAAGTTGACATTGATGGCGATAAAGTTACTTCAATCAAAGTAGATTCATCAGGTGAAACTAAGGGAGTAGCCGATGAAGTATTTAGACGTTTGCCTAAAACAATTGTGGAAAATCAAACTTTAAACGTTGATGCGGTCAGTGGCGCGACTATTTCCAGTCATGGTGTGATTGATGGCGTAGCCGAAGCAATTGATGAAGCAGGCGGCGATTCAACCGAATGGAAAAACCGTGAAAAGCCCGCTGCTACAAAGGTAGAAGATGAAGAAATTACTGTTGATGTAGCTGTAGTTGGTGCAGGTGGCGCTGGTCTAGCAGCTGCAGTTCGCTCAATTCAACATGGTGAAAGGGTGGCTGTTCTCGAAAAGTATCCACAGATCGGTGGTAATACTAGCCGTGCTGGTGGTCCAATGAATGCGGCTGAACCAGAATGGCAAAGTAAATTTAAGGCTCTTCCTGGTGAAAAACAGACTTTAGAAGACTTGGCTAATACGCCAATTGAACAAATTGATTTAGAATACCGCTTTGATTTTGAAAGATTACAAAGACAAATCAAAGAATATATTGATTCTGGTACAGATTATTTATTTGATTCGACTTTACTCCATGAAATTCAAACTTATTTAGGTGGTAAAAGGACGGATTTAAAAGGTAACGAAATTCATGGTAAATATGCTTTGGTACATGAATTGGTAACTAATGCTTTAAATTCTGTTAAATGGCTCCAAGATTTGGGTGTTAAGTTTGATAATTCTCAAGTTACAGAACCAGTTGGTGGTTTGTGGCGCAGAGGTCATAAGCCAGTAGAGCCATTAGGTTATGCCTTTATTCACGTTTTGGGTGATTGGATAAGAGAGCATGGTGTCGATCCATATCTTGAAACTCGTGTTGAAAAACTAATTATTGAAGATGGCAAAGTACGCGGTGTAATTGCAACACGCGCTGACAGTAGTACTTTGACTGTGCATGCTAAGGCAGTAATTTTAACGGCAGGTGGCTTTGGTGCCAATACTAAGATGGTTCAAAAATACAATACCTATTGGCCAAACATTGCAGACGATAGTACAACAACTAATTCACCTGCAATTACTGGCGATGGGATTAACTTAGGTCTTGAAGCTGGTGCAGACTTATTCGGTATGGGCTTTATCCAATTAATGCCAGTAGCTGATCCAAAGACCGGTGAGCTTTTCACTGGTGTTGTAACTCCGCCTGCTAACTATATTATGGTTAACAAAAAGGGTAAGAGGTTTGTTAATGAATTTGCGGAACGGGATGTTTTGGCTAAGGCAGTTATCGAAAATGGTGGTTTGATTTATCAAATTGCGGACGATAAGATTAAGGACACTGCTTACAATACAACCCAAGAGTCACTTGATGCGCAAGTTAAGGCTGGAACCTTGTTTAGAGCTGATACGCTTGAAGATTTGGCAAAACAAATTGGAATGAATCCAGCAGTTTTGGTTAAAACTATCCAGGATTATAATTCTTACGTTGATCGTGGCGAGGATCCAGACTTCCATAAGAATGTATTAGGCCTCAAATGTGAAGTTGCACCATTCTATGCTACTCCGAGAAAGCCTGCTATTCACCACACTATGGGCGGCTTAGTAATTGATACTAAGGCACATGTTTTGAATAAAGATGGTCAAATTATTGATGGCCTATATTCTGCTGGTGAAAATGCTGGTGGCATTCATGCTGGTAATCGTTTGGGTGGTAACTCCTTGGCAGATATTTTCACTTTTGGTCGAATTGCTGCCAATACTGCCTATGAAGATCATCAAGAAAATGATGCAACTAGCGGTGCTTCACAACATTAATAAATATATTTACTTAAACAAAAAGTCGCCCAAAATCGGCGGCTTTTTTCGTTAATTATTTTTCTTTTGCATGTAATAGTAAATTGGCAGTCCTAACAATGTTAAACCAATACCAATAATTGAAAGAACAAATTGATTGATAATTGTTGAGACAACGATGAAGATACCACCGATCACGGAAATAATTGGAATGATCGGATACCATGGAACCTTAAATGGACGTTTTAATTCTGGCTCACGCTTTCTCAAAATTATTACGGCAACTGACAACATTGTGTTGAAAGTCCACATAACGAAGACTAGCATGTCAGTTAAAACAGTAAAATTACCTAGTAGAATCATGACAATTGCAATAGCATCAACAATAAACGCGCCAACTACTGGGACACCGGTATGGATATTAGCCTTGCCAATTTTATTGGAGAATGGCAATAAATTGTCTTGAGCCAAGATATAAGGCGTGCGCATCCCTGTCAGCATGAATGCGTTAACCGCACCGTAAACAGAAATTAAAATTCCCACAGTGACTAGTTTTCCACCAAATTGACCAAACAATTTCATTGAAGCTTGAAACGCGGCATTATTGTTATTAGTTAATTGATCAATAGGTAAAACGGTCATGAAAGTATAATTGATTAAAACATAAATCAATGTAATTGCTGAAAGACCTAAAATAATTGCCCGTGAAAGGTCTTTTTCTGGATTTTTGACTTCGTTAGCCAAATTAGTCACTACAATCCAGCCTTCGAAGGCGAATAACGCAGAAAGTAACCCTTGACTAATGGCGGTTGGAAATGAATGTCCAGTGCCGACTGTTAACGGAATAATTGGTGCAGGTATTTTGGTAGGATTAAATAATCCCCAAATAATAATTAAAGCAATTGGAATGATTTTTAGGATAGTGATGACCGACTGCATTTTGCTAGAAAATTTAGTTCCGATTAGATTAATTCCTAAGAGAAAAAGCACTAGCAAGATAGCTATTAGGTTAGAATACCTCGCCTTAATTCCAAATAAGGAGACAAACTGAACGCCAAAAATTGAGCTTAGGGCACCAATTTGAGCTGGAAAATAAACAATCATTTGTGCCCAGCCAAAAAGAAAACCCCACACGCGGCCGTAAGTATAATCAAGATACTTAATGGCACCATTAATTTTTAAGCTGGCGGCAATTTCTGAAATGGTCAAACCTGATGCAATTGAAATGATCCCAGCTAAAATCCATACAAACAGGGTCATTGAAGTGCTGCCAGTTTGTGCAGTAATTGTTCCGATCTTGAAAAATACGCCAGCTCCGATGACAGAACCGACTACGGTAGCCAATGCTTGGCCGAATGAGATTTGTCGTTTCATATTTATTTGTTGCCCTTCGTTTACATTATTTAAATTTTAGCACATCGACTAGAAATTTTTGTATTGATAGGCTTTTCGGTTAAAATAATTAAGGGAGGAATTTAGCCGATGAAAAGATTTCAGCATAAGTATACTTTGCCAGCGATTTTGACTTTATTAATTCTGGCGATTGCATTTCTTTTGATTGGCTTTTTCAATTTTAAGCGGCAAACAACTTTACCGCCAGATGCTAATTCAAGTGCGATTGGGATTGAGTTAAATCAAGATATTGACTATGTTGATTTACATAAATTGCAATCTAATGGCGTTTCCTTTATATATTTGAAAGCAACCCAAGGCAGATCATATTTTGATGAAAACTATCTGTCTTATCGTGACCAAATTTTAGGAACGAACTTGGCATTTGGTAGTGAGATTTCCTATAGCAATGAATCGACTCCGATGCAGCATTACCGCTACTTTTTTAAGCAAGTAGGACAAAATACGGGCTCGCTGCCAATTCTAATTGTACCGGCAGTGACTACTCGTTCAGCGAGATATTTGCGGTCAATGGGGCAGTTTGCGGCTTTATTGCAAGCAGCTGGCAAAAGAGTCATGGTGAAAGTTGATCATAAATATCAACATTACTTTAATCCGCAAACGTTATTTATGTCATCAGACAGTAAGGCACCGAATAAATTAAAGTATTCATTTTGGTGCTACACTACTAACGGACGCGTAAGGAATGTTTCAGGCTTAGAAAGCCAGGTAACGATGTACGCGTATAACGGGACCGTTGGTCAATATAAGCAAAAGTATGGGCAATTAACACAGTAATAATGTATCAAGAAAAAATCAAACAAGTTTTAATTAGAGAACACAAGGACCAGCCAACTTTAATTCAAAAAGAAAGCTATGATGCCATTCGCAATGGCGCGAGCCTGGTTGGATTGGCTAAGACAGGTACGGGTAAGACATTGGCTTATGCACTTCCTAGTTTGGAAAAAGCACAGCCAGGTAATGCTAACAGCGTGGTAATTATTGCGCCAACGACTGAATTAGCTGTACAAATTCGTCATGCAATTAATCCTTACATCCACGCTTTAGGATTAAAAGGCGTCAGCTTGGTTGGTGCTGGCAATAGAAAGAGACAAGAAGACAATCTGAAGAAAAAGCATCCTGAAGTGGTCGTAGCTACACCAGGCCGTTTTTTTGACTTCTTCTCAAGTGGTCGAATTAAAGTAAACCAGATCAAGACTTTGATTATTGATGAAGCCGATGATATTTTAGAATTTACTAAAATGGAATTGTTATCAGCATTAGGGCAAAATCTGGGTCCAGACAGTCAAATCTTATTATTTGGAGCAACAGATTCTGAGATTACACGGGATGCGGAGCAAGTTTTTAACCGTCATTTCTTGTTAGTAGATGTCAGAAATGAACAAGCTTCAGCGACTAAACATTATTTTTTGCAAGTAGACAATCAACACAAGATTGAATTTTTGCAGCGAATGACTAAGTTGGATCACTTTAAGGGAATTTTGTTTTTTGATTCAAATAAAACGATGATGCGCTTTGCTGGTATTTTTGGGCATACTAAGACTAAGTTCGAATTATTAGCTAATGAATTTGGTAAAGAACGCCGTGAAAAAGCCTTAAATGACCTAGCTACTGGTAAGACGAAATTGCTGCTGGCAACGGATTTGGCTGCGCGTGGGTTGGACATTCCAGGCCTTACCTATGTGATTAATTTTGATATTCCGAGCGAGACTAATACTTACATGCACCGGGCAGGAAGAACAGGTCGAATGAACGCTGAAGGTTATGTGGTTACTTTAGGCGATGATCACGATTTTCGTGATTTGAAGAAATTATTGGCAGATCAATTACAAATAGAGCGTGTCTACTTTGCAGGCTATCATTTAACAACTGAAAAGCCTAAACTCAAGAAGGAAAAGAAGCAGGCTAAAGAGCAGCCCATTAAGACTTCGACTAAGAAAAATAAAACTAAAAAACGCAAGAAACGTAATAAGAACAAGGGATATCATCCACATTACTTGAAAGGAAAGAAATGATTCGTTTAGTTAGATGGCTAGAGGACTATGTTTTGCCGCTAGCTAGTAGATGGGGTCAGATAAGATGGCTAGTTGCTTTACGGGATGCATTTGTCTCATTAATGCCAATTACAATGGCAGGATCATTAGCAGTTTTAATTAAGAGCTTAATTGAAGCAGCTCATGATCATTTAGGTTGGTATGCCTTTGCTTTTGCGATGCAGCCATTGGTAGCAATCAGTAATTTAGTTTGGCGAGGAACATTTTCATTATTTGCCTTTTTCTTAGCATTGGCTTTAGGCTATCAACTAGCAAAAGCTTTTGAAGGAAATAGACTTGCTGCTTCAATTGTGGCATTATCTTCTTTTGCACTAAGCATTGCCAATATAGCTAAGATTAAATTTCATGGTGATAATGTTACACTGCATAATGCATTTGACATTAGTCAGTTCTCAACTACTGGCCTCTTTACTGCTATTTTGTTTGGCTCATTAGGCTTTTTTATTTATTATGCTTGCTATAAAGCAAGGATTATTTTGCATGTGACATCGAACTTGCCCCATGCTGAACAAGCTGCTTTTGATTCTTTATTACCTGCAATGATTGCAATATTTGGTGTAGGCGGAATTAATTATTTGTTCCAAATTCTTACCGGTAAATATTTTGGAAATTGGTTGCTTACCACAATTCAAACTCCATTAGTAAAGTGGGGACAAGGCTTTGGTACGGTAATTGTCGTTACTTTATTAGTGCAGTTATTTTGGTTTTTTGGAATTAATGGTATAGGGGTTCTATCACCAATTTTGGATTCAATTTGGATGACTGCTCAAAATGATAACATCACAGCGATTAGTAATGGAAATATTCCATCATATGTATGGGTACGTGGCTCATTTGATGTCTTTGCCTGGTTTGGCGGTGCTGGTGGAACCTTAATGCTAATTGTGGCGATTTTAATGTTTTCTAAACGCAGTGATTATCGCACAATTGCCAAAATCTCACTAGCTCCAGGAATTTTTAACATTGGCGAACCAATTCTCTTGGGCCTGCCTGTAGTGCTAAATCCAGTGTATCTAATTCCATTTGTATTAGCGCCACTAGTTAATGTTGCCTTTTCTTATTGGGTTAGCATTATGGGATTGGTTAATCCAGTTCAAGTGGCAGTACCTAGCATCATGCCACCAGTTATTGGCCCATTTCTGGCTTGCAATTATGATTGGCGTGCAATTGTTTTAAGCATTTTAAATATGATTGTTACTTTGCTAATTTGGATGCCTTTTGTTAAAGCAGCTGATAAGATTGCTGATACCAACCATCCGAAAACATTTTTTAATCCACAATTCTAAAAAAAGGTTAACTATTACCACTTTTTTTGGTAAAGTTAATCTTAGGTTTGACCCCGTAGTTCATCTGGATAGAACAATGGTCTCCTAAACCGTAGAGGTGAGTTCGAATCTCACCGGGGTCATAGAAATAAGCCTGCAAGTATTGGTCTTGCAGGCTTTTTACATGCTTTGGTTATCCAAAAGATATCTTTATTATCCTAAGGGTTGAAGCATAATTGCAGTAATTAAGCCCCAAACTAGGAAAACACAGATTAGTGCAGTATAAAGTAAATATTTTCTAGTTTTAGCGGGTCTGTTTTTGTCCATACCAAAAACAAGGCAAAACGTTCCAATCAAAATAATTAAACCAGTTGTAATTAATAATAGTAATGATGAATTCATGCATCGACCAACTTTCAATTTAATACTTCCATTAAAACACAGAAAGCGGGTGCAAGATAGTCTAAAATCAGGTATAGTAAAATAGTTAAGCGGAGGAATTTTTTAATGAGGAAAATTAAGGTAATGACTGTTTTTGGAACGCGTCCAGAGGCAATCAAGATGGCACCACTTGTTTTGAAACTAAAAAAAGATGATCGTTTTGAAGAAGTAACGGTCGTTAGCGCACAACACCGCGAAATGTTGGACCAAGTGCTAGATATTTTTAAAATTAAACCAGATTATGACTTTAATATTATGCACCAAAATCAAACTCTAGAAGAAATTACTTCTAAAGTGATGATTGATTTATCTAAGGTGATCAAAGAAGAGAAACCAGATATTGTCTTGGTTCACGGCGATACGACGACTAGTTTTGCGGCTTCTTTAGCTACTTTTTATCAGCAAACTACATTGGGACATGTGGAGGCAGGTCTGAGAACTTGGAATAAGTATTCACCATATCCTGAAGAAATGAATCGGCAGATGACTGATGATTTAGCCGATTTATATTTTGCACCGACCGAATTGAGTAAGGCTAATTTACTGAAGGAAAATCACCATTCTGATTTTATTTTCGTTACTGGAAATACGGCAATCGATGCTTTAGCACAGACTGTACAACAAGATTATCATCATGAGGTAATGGACGCAATTACTCCTGGTAATAAGGTGATTTTGGTTACTATGCACCGTCGAGAAAATCAAGGTGAGCCAATGCGCCGAGTATTTAAAGTAATGCGGCAAGTAATTGATTCGCATCCTGATGTAGAAATTATTTATCCAGTTCACTTATCTCCACGAGTACAAAAAGTGGCTAATGAAGTGCTTGGTGGTGATCCAAGGATTCATTTGATTGAGCCGCTTGATGTAGTAGATTTCCATAACTTAGCTAAACGTTCATACTTTATCATGACTGATTCAGGTGGCGTACAAGAAGAAGCTCCTAGTTTAGGTAAACCAGTTTTGGTTTTACGTGATACGACGGAACGTCCTGAAGGCGTAAAGGCCGGTACCTTGAAGTTAGTTGGAACTGAAGTCGACAAGGTGCGTGAAGAAATGCTAGCTTTGTTAGAAAACAAAAACGAATATGATCGGATGGCGAATGCCAAAAATCCATATGGAGATGGACATGCAGCTGATCGAATTATGGATGATATTTATTATTACTTTAATCAAGATAGTGAAAGTAAACCAAAGGATTTTGAGTAAAAAAATAAAGAGACAGTTTTAATTTTTGCTGTCTCTTTTATTTTTTTGTTCTTGAATGCGCATTTTTGCACGTTCAATCATAGTATGTTCTTGCTTTTGAAAGACTGATCTAGTAGTTAAGTAATTGAATACACCGACTAAAATTTGGTCGATAATTTTGACTAGTAATGCGTTTAAATGCAGCCAGGATAAGCCGACTAACATAATTAATGTATCAGGGATTAAACTGATGACGCGATAAGTGAAAAAGACGATTAGTTTATGCCACGTGCTGTGTTCATGATCGACATTATTGATAAAAACAGCCTTTTGGTTAAACCAGAAAGATGCCAGGTTGGAGACGATGAAGGCGATGGTGTTAGAAATTACCATCACATTATGCCACCATGAGTGTAAGACCATGAAGACTAAGGTATTGATTAATGCAGCGACAAAGCCGAAAACCATGTAAACCCAAAGATTACGGTGTCGCTTGATTAATTTTTGACCTAGACGGCGTATTTGTGCCTGATCAACAGCTGTGACGTCTTTTTTGTTATTAGCCATTTAACTTATCGGCCATTTCCTTTGCAGCTTGATCGATTGCAGCGACTGCATCATCATCTGGCGCATTTTCAATTGTTACGGGTTTAGTAATTTCAGTTGCGCCGCAATCCTTGAATGCTTTTTCATAGTCAAAAACATTTTCACAAAAGTGTTCACCGTAGGTCTTATCGCCAGAACCCATCACAGCAAAATGTTTGCCTGTTAGATCTAAGTCTTTTAACTCCCCATAAAAGTCTGCCAATTCATCAGTCATTACGCCTTCACCATAGGTGTAGGTGATAAAAATGCAAAGATCACTATCTAAGTAGTCATTGGCATCAGTGAAGCCGACATCACTTGTTTCAACGTCAAAGCCATAATCTTGAAGATCTTCTTCTAAAATATCAGCCATGTCTTCATCGTTACCAGTCATGCTGGCATAAACAATTCTTGCTTTCATGATTTTTCATACCTTTCACTGCATTATACGACATCTTATTATACATGAAACTATTGCAAAAACGTTTAGTTTTAGCAAACTTTAAAAATATTTCAGGCCTGAATTGTCAAATTAAGTGCAACAGTTAGGCTATGAGGAAATATATTGCTTGAAGAGTTCTTCTGCTGTGTGATATTGAAGGATTCGACGATGTTTGCGGTTAATGGCATCAGTTGCCTGTTGAACATAAGCAGCTGACTTATCTTTCATGCTTTTGCCTTTAGGGAAGAATTGACGCAGAAGTCCATTGCAGTTCTCATTGGTGCCTCTTTCCCATGGAGAATATGGGTGGGCGAAGTAGATCTGGCAGCCTTTGATCTTGGTCATATCCGCAAACTCAGAGCCATTGTCAAACGTGATCGATTTAAACCAGGCAGGATGTCTGTCAATCTCATTTTGAAGCAGCCTTTGGCATGTGCTTGCCCGATAGTCAGGAATCTTGATAACTACTTCAAAGCGTGTGGTTCTTTCGGTCAAAGTCATTAAAGCAGGCTGATTCTTGCGTCTGACGCCTTTAACCAGATCTCCTTCCCAGTGCAGCGGCGTTTTTCTGTCTTCAATCTCTTTAGGACGCTGTTCAATGGAATTGCCAAGATTCTTCTTGTGCAAAGCATGACCGCTCTGGCCGTGATGACGCTTGTTCCTGCGTCTTTTGAGCTTCATAGGCAGATCAATATTGCTTATGTCCAGCAAGCCCTGATCAATATAGCGATAGACAGTTGGTGTGCTGGGACAAGGGTAGCCTGGCATAGTCCTTTTGAATTCACCAACGAATTCATCGATGCTGGTGGCATCAAATTTAGCTTTGAAGCGTCTGGAGAGCATTCTCAAAAAGACAGCATAATGCTTCAATGGATTGCGCTGATAGCAGTTTTTGCGACGCTTCTCATAATAAAGCTGTGCAGTATCAGCGTAATAGTGCTCATACAATAAATAGCTGCTGTCTCTTTGCAGGACGCTTCCGCGTTTGATTTCGCGACTGATTGTCGACTTATGGCAGCCGACTTCTTGAGCGATAACAGTACGGGAAGTTATGCCGGAATCCAGCATTGCTTGAATTTGTCCACGTTGTACGCTGGTTAATTGATGATAGTGCTTAGAAATGCTAGAATTTGAATTGGTCATGAAGATCTTCCTTTCTTGATTTTTCGTCACTTCAAGTTTAGGTCTTCATGGCCTTTTTGTTTAACACTTGGTGTTGCACTTCAATTTTAAATCCGGGAAAATATTTCAGGTATTTCTAGAGTTTTGTTTTGATTCTACAAAAACCCGACCTTTTAAAAGTATTTTGGAAAACGGTATAATAGAAATATCTGAAACTAAATAAAAATTTATAAAGGAGAAATTATTTTGATTACAATTAAATCAATTCGTGAACTTAAAGGCATGCAAGCTTCAGGACATCTTCTTGCAACTATGTTTGAAGGCTTACGTGATGTGATTAAGCCAGGCATTTCTACCTGGGAAATTGAAGAGTTTTGTCAAGACTTCGTATCAAGTCGTGGCGGCCGCCTTTCAGAACAAGGTTTTGAAGGTTATAAGTATGGTACTTGTATTTCGGTTAACGATGAAATTGCCCACCAAACTCCAAGAAAAGATCGCATCTTAAAGGAAGGCGATATTGTTAAGGTTGATGTAACTTGCAACTTGAACGGTTATGAATCAGATTCATGTACTACTTATCCAGTTGGCGAAATTTCCGAAGCTGATAAGAAATTAATTGAAGTAACCAAAAAAGCAATGTATCTCGGAATTGACCAAGCTGTTTTAGGTAACAGAATTGGTGATATCGGTGCTGCTATCCAACATTATGTTGAAGATGAAAATCATTACGGTGATGTACGTGAATTAATTGGCCACGGTATTCAACCATCAATTCATGAAGATCCAGAAGTTCCTCACTGGGGCAAGGCAGGTCATGGTCTTCGCTTGCGTGAAGGCATGACTATTACTTGTGAACCTATGGTAGAAGCTGGTGGCGACTGGCACATCGACCAACGTACTGTTGACGATCCTAACGATGATTGGGTTTACTACGCAACTCCAGATGGTTCTAATGCTGCTCAATTTGAACACACCTTTGCAATTACAAAAGATGGTCCTAAGATCTTGACTCTGCAGCATCCTTACGATGGCTTAGAAAAGTACATCCCTCACTTTGATGAGATGGATGATTAGGATAATGGATGAAAAATGGTAAAAACCATTTTGGTTTAAAAATTGGGCAATTTATTTCTACATTACGAACCACCTTATCTCAAGGAGAGATATTTGCTAGTTCAATTATTATTGCCTACTACATTTTGTTTTCTATTTTTCCGATTATTATTATCATTGGTAACGTGTTACCGTTGTTTCACATTGATACTGCGCCTATTGCTGAATATTTGAACTTGGTTTTTCCAGACCAAGTGTCTAAATTCATTATGCCAATTATAAATTCTTTATTGAAAACTACATCAACAGGCTATATTTCTTTTGGTATTGTGTTTGCAGTTTGGTCATTATCAAATATGGTTAATGCAATTCGTCTTGGAGAAAATAGACTTTATGGGGTTCATCAAGTTGAATTAAAATTATCAATGCTTAATTTTCTTTGGACTAGAACTATTACTTTTGTTTTTACAGGATTGATGATTCTAGTATTTACAATTGCTACATTGGCCTTGGTTTTTGGGCAACAAGTACTCAACTTTTTAGGACCGATTTTTCAGCTACCACTTAATGAAATTAGCAAGATCTTTAGTTATCGCTATCCAGTATTAATATTGGTTATAATGCTAGCATTATGGTATTTGAACTATGTTTTGCCTAATATAAAACTCAAAAAGAGAGTAATTTGGCCAGGAGTTTTTGTAACTGTTGTAGGCTGGTTAGCCCTATCATTTCTTTTTAGTTTCTATTTACACCATTTCCCGATTACTTGGGAGAATTATGGCATTGTTGGTACGTTTATCATCTTTATGCTCTGGTTGAATATTGCAGCAGTATTATTTTTATTTGGCGTTGGTGTTAACGCTGCTATTGTGCGAAACCGTGTTGGACAAGTTGAATATTCTGCTGGTCGTATTGCCAGTTATATTCAAAAGAAAAGACGAAAAACTAAGTAGCTGGAAAATGCATATTTTGTTATGATGAACTTATAAAATTGAAATAGAAAGTGTGCTTTTATGAAAGTAAGAAAAGCCGTTATCCCATCAGCTGGTTTGGGTACTAGATTTTTACCTGCAACTAAGGCTTTACCTAAGGAAATGTTACCTATCGTTGATAAACCAACAATTCAGTTTATCGTTGAAGAGGCTAAAAAGTCAGGAATCGAAGATATTTTAATTGTAATTGGCAAGAACGAACGCCCAATTGAAGATCACTTTGATTCTAATCCAGAACTAGAACAAGATTTGGAAGAAAAGGGTAAAAAAGAATTGCTTCGCCTAACCGAAGGAATTACTGATTTAGGCGTTAACTTGTATTACACTCGTCAACCGCATCCAGCAGGTTTAGGAGACGCCATCTTCCGTGCTCGCAGTTTTGTTGGGGATGAACCGTTTGTAGTTATGTTGGGCGACGACTTAATGGAAGATAAGGTGCCATTGACCAAGCAATTGATCGATCGCTATAACAAGACGCATGGTTCTACAATTGCAGTTATGCCTGTGCCACATGAAGAAGTTTCTAAGTATGGTGTCATCGAACCGGAAAATGAGATCATGCCAGGACTGATCAATGTTAAGTCATTCGTTGAAAAGCCTGATATTGATAAAGCACCTAGTGATTATGCCATTATTGGTCGTTACTTATTAACACCTGAAATTTTTGATATTTTGGCTAACCAAAAACCAGGTCGTGGCGGTGAAATTCAATTGACTGATGCGATTGATACAATGAACAAGATTCAACGTGTCTTTGCTCATGTCTTTAAAGGCGAACGTCATGATGTTGGTAACAAAGAAGGCTACCTTGAAACTTCAATTGAATATGGTTTGAAGCACCCAGAAATTAAGGAACAATTGCGGGCATATATCATGCAATTGAGCAAGAAGTTTGAAGCCGAAGGTAAGCAAAATAAAAAATAAGCTTAATTATTAGGGAGACTACGCTGCGGCGTAGTCTTTTTATGTTTTTCTTAATATTTTTTTGCTATTATCATATTTGTTAAAAAATATACATTATGGAGAGAAAATATATGAAGGACATTTATATTGTTGCGGCTAAAAGAACACCTTTTGGCAAGTACCGAGGATTTTTTAAGGATGCTTCTGCAATTGATTTGGGTGTAATGGCCTTGAAAGGAACAATGAAGGCGGGCAATATTAAGCCAGCTGATGTTCAAGCACTGTTTATGGGGAATGTTTTGGATACCGGCTTAGGTGAGAATATGGCTCGCCAAGTTGCCTTACATTCAGGGATGAGTGAAGCTTCTGCAGCCGTTACAATTAATGAAGTCTGCGGCTCAAGTCTGAAAGCTTTACGTCTAGCTCAAGGACAGATGGAACTAGGCGATTTGGATCTAGTAGCTGTCGGCGGTAGTGAGAGCATGACTAATGCGCCTTATTTTGTTAAAAAAGAAAACAAAAATGATCCAGCAGATCACCTAGTAAGTACTATGCTTAACGATGGTTTGATGGATGCTTTTTCTGGCAAGCATATGGGAATTACTGCCGAAAACGTAGCAGAAAAATATCATGTTAGTCGTCAGGATATGGATGAATTTGCATTGCAGTCGCATAAAAAGGCAGCTGCAGCAGTTAAATCCGGATTTTTTGATAATGAGATCCTGGATGTGGAGATTGATGGTCAAAGTTTAGATCATGATGAACCAATTCGTCCGGATACAACGCTTGAGGCATTGAGTAACTTAAAGCCTGTTTTTAAGGCGGATGGTGAAGTGACTGCCGGAAACTCGTCTCCTTTGACTGATGGTGCAAGTATGTTAGTTCTGGCAACTAAGGAGAAAATGAAAGAGTTAGGCTTAACGCCAATTGCCAAGTTAGGTGAATTTGCGGAAGCTGGCTTTGATCCTGCACTGATGGGTTATACTCCATATTATGCGGTTAAAAAACTGCTTAAGAAGACGGGACGTAATTTTGATGACTATGATATTATCGAATTAAATGAAGCTTTTGCGGCCCAAAGCGTAGCGGTAGCTCGCGACTTACAAATTCCAACTGATAAATTGAATATTATGGGTGGCGCAATCGCGTTAGGTCATCCTTTAGGTGCAACGGGTACACGCTTAGTTGCTAGTGCAATTAGTGGATTAAAGAAGAGAAAAGGCAGACGTGCCCTGGTTACTTTGTGTATCGGTGGCGGTCAGGCGATTGCTTATGAAATCGAGAATGCAGAATGAAATTTTATCAATTAGAGCCTGAAGCTAGACGTAAGTTATTACAGGACGAAGGTATTGCATTAGGGCAAATCGATGATACGGTTTTGAGACGTCTAGATGAATTGAGTGAAAATGTTGTAGGGCAGCTGCGTTTGCCTTTAGGCGTAGTACAAAACTTAATAGTCAATGGACAAAAATACTGGGTGCCAATGGCTGTTGAAGAACCTTCAGTAGTTGCTGCCGCCAATCATGGAGCTAGTATCTTTGCTAGAAATGGTGGTGTGACAGCTAGCAGCGACCGACAAGGGATTTATGGTCAAATCGTTTTGAAGGTGAATGCTTCCTTTTCACTAATTGGATTAGAAAAGGAATTTCCTAAGTTGGTTGAGTTGGTTAATCAAAAATTTACTAGCCTAGTGCGTCATGGCGGTGGCGTTAAAAAAATCACAGCTGTTCAAAAGGAAAATTTACTTTATTTGAAAGTACTGGTAGATCCAGCCGAAGCAATGGGCGCAAATAAAACCAACTCAATTCTAGAATTTTTAGCTACTAAATTAGAAGCTCATGCGGGAATTGATGAAAAATTATTTGCCATTTTGTCAAATTATCCTAGTCAATTGACCACAGTTAAGGTAAAAATTGATCCTGAGACGATTGGGGGATTGCAAGTTGCACGGCGTGTTGCTCTACTGGGGAAAATAGGGCTTGATGATCCTTATCGCGCAGTTACCAATAATAAAGGAATTATGAATGGTGCCGACGCCGTATTGATTGCGACAGGCAATGATTATCGGGCAATTGAAGCAGCCACTGCAGTTTTAGCCAATCATGATGGCCAATATCGCAGTTTATCAAAGTGGACGATGCAGGGTAGTTATTTAGTTGGCGAATTGACTTTGCCAATGGCGATTGGAGTAGTTGGCGGTTCAATTAAAGCTCGGCATGATGTCCAGCAAAGCTTTGCTATTTTGGGGCAAAAAATCACGAGTAAAACATTAGCCGAGATCATTGTTAGTGTTGCTCTAGCAAACAATTTAGCCGCTTTACTGGCAATTTCTACTGTCGGCATTCAAGCAGGGCATATGAAATTGCAGGCTAGAAATGTAGTCACTGAATTAACCGATGACGAACATGAGCGCAAGCAGCTACTAGCTGCGATGATTAGTGAAAAAAATTATTCTGAAAGTCATGCTAAGGAGCTTTTAGCAAAAATAAGAAAGGAAAAATAATGCAAGTAGGTATTGATCAAATTGGACTTTTTACGCCAGACAAGTACGTTGATATGGTCGATTTGGCGAACGCAAGAAAGCAAGATCCAAATAAGTTTTTAGTTGGCATTGGTCAAAGAGAGATGAGTGTTGCGGATATTACGCAAGATGCAGTTTCAATGGGAATTAATGCGACTTTAAAGTTTATTGACAAGATTGATAAGAACAAAGTTGGTCTATTAATTTTTGGGACTGAAAGCAGTATTGATCAATCAAAGTCAGCTTCTTTATTTGTAAAAACAGCCTTAAAGTTGAAGCCAGAAGTAAGAACTTTTGAAGTAAAGGAAGCTTGCTTTGGTTTAACGGCAGCCTTAATGATGGCACGTGATTTTGTTCGGGTACATCCTGAACAAACCGCAATTGTCATCGGTAGTGATATTGCTCGCTATGGTGTTAATACTGCTGGTGAGGTAACACAAGGAGCCGGTAGCGTGGCAATGCTCATCAAAGCTGACCCAAGCATTTTAGCCCTAAATAATGGTCATTCAGCTTACAGCGAAGATATTAACGACTTCTGGAGACCAAATTATTCTCGCACCGCTTTAGTTGACGGCAAGTATTCGACTCAAGTTTACTTGGATTTCTTCAAGAAGACCTTTACTGATTATAAGAAGCAAAAAGGATTGAAAACAAGCGACTTTGATGCGATTACTTACCATTTGCCATTTACTAAGATGGGGATGAAGGCTAACAATATTGCTATTGAGTGGCAAGATCAAGCAACAATGATCAAGTTGGAGCGTAGTTTTGCGGCTGCTAAACAATTATCAAGCCGAGTAGGTAATATCTACACCGCTTCACTTTATATGAGTTTACTTAGTTTGCTAGAGAATGGTGAATTACCCGCTGGCTCATTAATTGGCCTGTTTTCATATGGTTCAGGTGCAATGGCTGAGTTTTATAGTGGCAAGTTGGTTGAAGGATATGAAAAACAAATTGATCCTACAGCTGATCAAGCAATGCTTGATCGGCGGAAGAAGCTGACAGTTAAGCAATATGAAGACGTCTTCAATACGGCTTTGTTAGATCCTGAGGATGGTTTAGAATTAACTAGCGACGATGAAGTAGGTACTTGGTATTTTGCTGGTACTAAGGATCATATTCGTCAATACCGCGTAAAAGAATAAGAAAAAGAGCACATTTGTGCTCTTTTTTTACATTAAAATTGCTTGTCCAGTATCTTCGCGAATCTGTAGGCCGAAAATGGAATATTCTTTTTGGTCAATGACCATTAACAAGGGGATGCCGCGACCACGCATGCGGCCAACTAATTTAATCAATTTTTGTTTGGTCATTGCTGTTTGCCCGGGTAGCAGCAGACATTTTCCTTCGGCAATAGTGAGTTTTCCCCACTTAAGTAGTTTGTCATCATGCTTTAGATAAAATTTAGTATTCAGGTTCAGGTCATCGATTAATTGAAGCAAGTCTGTTAAGCGCATTTTTCAGTATAATTAAGTCATAAGGATTGTAAATTTTCAGCAATTTAATTATAAAATGAAAAGTGAAATAATTGAATTTGGAAGTGTTAAAAGATGAAAAAGAAACTATTATTGTCTTCCGCATTAATTGCTGGAGCTGGCTTGTTTGCGGCAAGCGAGTACTTTTTCAAGATGGCGATGACACCGTTTAATAAAAAAGCTGACTCCAAAGAATTATCAGGCAAGGATCCACTTTATCGTGATAAGGTTTGGTTTAGAGATTTTTCTAAGAAAAAATGGACTTTAAAAACTGATAGCGGCATAACTTTGTTCGCCCAGTACCTTGATCAACATGCCAAAAAAACCGCAATTTTATTACATGGCTTTATGAGTGATGGAGATAGTATGGCTGGTTTTGCCAAAATGTTTTATGATTTTGGTTATAATGTTCTCGTTCCAGACGCACGTGCCCAAGGGCGCAGCGAAGGTAAGTATATCGGCTATGGCTGGGTTGAAAAAGATGATATTTTGCGTTGGATCTATCAAGTAATTGATCAAACTGGTACAAATGCCAAAATTGTAATTATGGGTCAAAGCATGGGTGGTGCAACGGCAATGATGGTAAGCGGTATGCTTTTGCCACCACAAGTGAAAGCTTTTATTGAAGATTGTGGTTATTCAACCGTGAAAGGTGAAATTAACTATCAAGCTCAAAATTTATTTCATATGAAGGCTTTTCCACGGTTTCCAATAGTTGATTTGGTTAGTGGAATTAATAGAGTGAAAAATGGCTTTTATTTAAAAGATGCTTCTGCGGTTGCTCAGTTAAATAAAAATACGCGACCATTTTTATTTATTCATGGCGGCAAGGATCACTTTGTGCCAACTAAGATGGTCTGGCAAAATTATGCGGCAACAGCTGCTCCAAAGCAAATTTGGCTTGCGCCACTTGCAGGGCATGCTTTGTCTTATCCAATGTATCCAAAGCAATATCGACAACAAGTAGAAAGATTTTTGCAAAAATATGTGGGTTAGTTCTTGTAAACGGTTTCACAACTAGATATAATGAATAGTGTGGAAGAGGTAGAAATAAAAGTTAACAACTATAAAAAAATATAAGTAAGTTTTTATCTCCAGAATTGTATTATTATTGGAAACTTGAAAGATTCTCTATACGTAGAGGTGTCAGCCATAAATAGCTTAATTAAAAATTATTTGATTAATTATCATTGGCTGTTCGCAACAACTCCAATTTATTAAAAGTTACATTTTATGTAAAGACCCGAACAAGTGAATGTTAATATTGGTTGCGATAATGCCATTGTTTAAATACATACCAAACAACTAAAAATCGTGACTATCAATTGATGAGCTACCTCATCCACTTGAAATTGCGGCTACTAAGGGACAGGATTGTCCAGTAGCCGCTTTTTTATATACAAAAACAACCTAGCCCAAGACTAGGTTGTTGGATTTATCTATCTTTTCTGAGCACTAACTTAGCAATTGCCTCACAGCGTGGGGTTTGTGGTAACATGTCTACATTTTGGATGACCCGAACATCATATGCCTCGCTAAGTAAAACTAAGTCTTGAGCTAAGGTTGAGGGATTACATGAGATGTAGACAAAAGTTTCAGGTTTAACCCGCAAGAGGGTTTTGATCAAGCTTTTAGCTAAGCCCGTTCTTGGTGGGTCTACGATTAAAGCATTGATTGCAACACCACTATTTTGTAATTCTGGCAAAACCTTTTCAACACTGCCTTGAATATAATCAGCGTTTTTGATGTGGTTAAGCTCGACATTATGTTGTGCGTCTTTGACTGCCTCTGGAATGGTTTCGATTCCAACAACTTGCTTAACGCGGTCAGCTGCCAAAATACCTAAGGTACCAACACCACTATAGGCATCAATCAAGGTTTGATCGGGGGTTAGGTCTAAGTATTTCAATGCTTCTGAGTAAAGATTGATGGTTTGAACTGGGTTCAATTGGAAGAAGGCACGTGGTGATAAGGCGAATTTTTTACCTAAGATTTCTTCGGTGATTTGATTCTTGCCCAAAAGCTTTTCGGTTTTATTTCCCCAAACTTGTGGATTCTGCCATTCGGTTTCATTCTGATAGACAGAAACTACATGATCAAGTTTCATAATTTCTTTAGCAAGAGGGATTAAGTTCTTAATCTTGTGGCCGATCGTGATCAAGGTTACCTGGATTTCCTTAGTTGCTTCTGATTGACGGACAACTACGGTCTTAATGCCAGGTAAATGACGACGATAGTTGGCAACAGGAACATGCAATTTTTCAATTAAAACCTTGATTTTACGTTCCGTTTTTTGTGTATCTTCACTTTGAGTTGGCATCTTTGGTAAGTCAATCAAGCGGTGGGAATTTGGAGCAAAAAGTCCAAGCTTAAGTTGACCATGATCTTTTTCAATTTGATATTGAGCCTTGTTGCGATAATGCCATGGGTCAGGAGCAGCGATAGTATTTTTAACTTTATACTTATTGTAATTACGAGGATGGTACTTGCGTAATGATTCAAGCATATTGTTCTTCTTGAATTCAAGTTGTTTGTCGTAAGACAAGTGTACTAATTCTAAGCCACCAATCTCGGGATCAACACCTTCAGGGAAGTCTACGCGATCTGGACTTTTTTCTTTAATTCTAACCAGTTCGCCTTGGATGTAGTGTGGATATGATTTAACAATCTTGGCAACTACTACTTCGTCTGGCAAGGCACCAGGAATGAAGATAATCTTTTTCTTGTAGTAACCAATTCCTTCACCATTAATTCCTAAACTTTTAATAGTGATGATGACGTCTTTTTCATGTTTTGGTTTATTATGGGTAAATTTTCTGTTCATCGTTAATTCTTTCTACTAAAAACTAAATTGTGTTCAATTAATTGTACTACCTGGAAAAAGTTCTTAGCAAGCTTTAGCAAAATTTGCTAGCATGGATGTAGAAAAATATGCGAGGTGAAACAAGTTGATCATAACCAAAGTAAGTGCACAAAAACGGCCAGGTCGCTATAATATTTTTATTGATGGAAAATATGCTTTTTCTGCCGGAGAGAAAACGTTGGCAGAATTTGTGCTGCTTAAAGGTAAAGAATTAAATGATGAGCAGGTTGAAAAGATTAGGCAATTTGATGCTGATGCTAAGGCTAGTGATTTAGCGGCTCATTTTTTGAGTTACGAGCCTCGGACCATCTTTGAGGTGCTGCAATATTTAAAAAAACACGAAATCTCTGATGAAGCAGCCAATAGTGCTGTTAGTCAATTGAATGAATTAGGCTATCTTGATGATCGTCAATATGCCAAGCTGTTTATCAAAAATGATTTGCGTGTTGGCTCTGATGGCCCTAAAAGTTTATTACGAAAGTTGACGCAAAAAGGCGTTGATCCTGAAATTAGTCAGGATAAGTTAGATGAAATTGATGAAGAAGATTGGCTCGAAGTGGGCCAACGCGTGATTAAGTCGATGAGCCATCAAGTTGGCAAGATTTCACAGCGTGAATTAGAGCGTAAGATGCGTACTAAATTATTAACGCATGGCTTTGATAGCGGGATTAGTAACGTTATTATTGATGCAATGGATCTTAAAGAAGATGGGAATGCACAAACAGAAGCTTTGAAGAAACAAGGAATTAAGGCTTACAAACGTTTTAGAAATCTTCCAGAAATTGAACGCAATTTTAAAATAAAAAAATATTTGTTTAGTCACGGTTTTTCATCAGGTGAGATTGATGCCTTTTTAAACGGTGAAATAATTGATTTAGACGAATTAGTAGAATATTAGGAGAAAAAATGAAGAAAAATATTGAATCAAGATTATTTATTGGTCGTCCATTTCCAGCTGGTTTGATGAATGCTCAAAAGAGCTTTATGGAAGCTAATCAGCAAATGGAAAATGATGAAACTTTTCAAAAATTTTTAGCTGATCATAATTTAGAAAATAAGCGTTCTGTCCTAGTGGTATCAGGTGAGGACAGCTTTATGTATTGGTATGGCGTTTTAGCAGATGTAGCAAAAGATGAAGTGCCAACGGGTTTAATGAAGTTTGAATTACCAGCTGCAGAGGTAGCGGAGGAAGTAGAAGAGAATCAAACTTTAGTCTTTTTCAACTTACCGTTGACTAGTACCGTGCCAAATTTTGCCAAAAAAGTAGTTGCTAGCGGAATTGAAGTACATGAAAATTTGGGTGACAGTGACACGCCATATATTACTTGGGATCTTGACATGGATACAAAAAAACTGGCCCAAGTAATGTACTTGAAGGCCAGCAAGTAATTAATGCTGCTCAGGGTCGATTGACAGGTTATCGTATTCAACATAAGCGCCAAGACAAGTTGAAACAAACATGATTAACAAAACAAAGCCGATGGAGCTGCCTACGATTTGATCAAGTGTTAAAAGAGCACGTATTATGTAGGTAGCAGCAAAGCAAAGAACAAAGTCTAAGATAATATTAGCTGCTAAAAGCCAGTAGCGTCGTCTGATACTGAAGAAACGTAAAAGCTGCTTCAGTAAGCCATCGTTGGTTTGAACAGCTAATAAATCAACAGGCCGTTGAATAGTAGCCTTGACAGCAAACATAATGATTGCGCCAACTAATGAGCCGATTAATGTGCGATAAAGTTCAGCTGAATGTAAAACTAATGCATTATAGCCGATTCCAATAATAGCTAAGCTACAGATATATGGAATTAGCAAAAGAAATGTAAAAACGAGTAAGACATGACTTTTTTTCATGACGAACCTCCTAGTCTTATGTGCTATTTTAACATAATTGTTATTGGCTCTATGCTATAATAGCTATATTTAGATAACTTTTTTAAGAAAGAGAGTACGAAAATGAATAGTGATCCTGGAGCGGGAACTCTGTTTGGTCGCTTAAAAAATAGATTATCCGGCGATAAAAAAGTGGGGACTAAAGATCATTTAGAAAAAGAAATTGTTACTTTACATGAAAGTCATAAAATTGATGATACAGAATTTTCAATGCTAGAAGGTATTTTGGACTTTCAGGGTAAGACAGCCCGTGAAGTAATGGTACCTAGAACGGATGCTTTCATGGTTGATCGAGAAGTCAGTTTTCAAGACAATCTAGATGAAATCCTTCGTGAGCCATATTCTAGAATTCCCGTTTATCAACGTGATAAGGATAAGATTGTAGGGATTATTCATATCAGAACGGTTTTACGAAAGGCTAAACAAAAGGGTTTTGATAATCTTGACTATAAAGATGTCATGACTGAGCCGCTGTTTGCACCAGAAACTGCCGAGCTGGGCGATTTGTTGATGGAAATGCAGCAAACGCAACGACAATTAGCAATTTTGACAGATGAATATGGCGGTGTAACTGGATTAGCTACAATTGAAGATTTGGTTGAAGAGATTGTGGGCGATATTGATGATGAGGTTGATCACACTGAGATTCTTTTTAATCAAATAGCTCCAAATAAGTACATTATTTACGGTAAGATGCCATTAGATGATTTTAATGAGCAATTTGGTACTAATCTTCAAATGGAAGATGTTGATACGATAGCAGGCTATGTGATCAATACTTTAAAAGTGATTCCAGCTAAGGAAGAAAAGTTAACAGTTGATATTGGTGATGGGATGACTTTGACCACTAGAAGGATGAAGGGGTCACGCTTGTTGACGGTATTATTAACGATTGATGAATCAAAAAAGGAAGAAGATAGCGAGGACTAATGGACAAAGAGTTAGCAAATAAAGTAAAAAAGAGAAGAACATTTGCAATTATTTCTCACCCCGATGCAGGTAAGACAACGATTACTGAACAAATGCTTTTGTTTGGTGGGGTAATTCGTAAAGCAGGTACGGTTAAGGCACGTAAAACTGGCAATTTTGCTACTAGTGACTGGATGGAAATCGAAAAGAAGCGTGGGATTTCTGTTACTAGTTCGGTTATGCAGTTTGAATATCAAGGCAAGCGGATCAATATTTTGGATACGCCAGGTCACCAAGATTTCTCAGAAGATACGTACCGTACTTTAATGGCAGTGGACTCGGCAGTCATGGTAATTGACTCTGCTAAAGGTATCGAGCCACAGACAAAGAAGTTGTTTAAGGTTGTTAAGCAACGTGGTATTCCAATTTTCACGTTTATGAACAAGCTTGATCGTGATGGACGTCCACCATTAGATTTAATTGCGGAATTGGAAGATTTGCTTGGTATCGAGGGTGTAGCAATGGACTGGCCAATTGGTTCAGGTCAAACTTTAAAGGGTCTATATGATATCGCTAATAATCGTGTTGAGCTTTACCGCAAAAATGATCAAGATCGCTTTTTACCATTAGATCAAGATGGTAAGTTGCCTGATAGTGAGCCACTTAGTCAAGATCCTCAATTCCAGGATACTCTGGATGAAATTGATTTGATTAAAGAAGCTGGGAATAAGTTTGACCGCGAGAAGATTGCTATGGGTGATCAAACTCCTGTCTTCTTTGGCTCAGCTTTGACCAATTTTGGGGTTGAGACATTCTTGAACAGCTTTGTTGATTTGGCTCCAGCACCAGAGAGTCACACAGTTAATGGGGATGAGGAGCTAAGTCCAGAAGATCCAGAATTTTCAGGCTTTGTCTTCAAGATTCAGGCTAATATGAATCCTCATCACCGTGACCGAATCGCCTTTGTTAGAGTCGGTTCTGGTGAATTCAAGAAAGGGTTGGACGTAACTTTAGCTAGAACTGATAAGCCAATTCGTTTAAATAATGCGACTGAATTCATGTCAAGCGAGCGAGTACAAGTTTCTGATGCGGTAGCTGGCGATATAGTTGGCTTATACGATACTGGTAATTTTCAAATTGGTGACAGTATTTATGCTGGTAAGCGCAAGATTGTTTATCCACCATTACCAGAATTTACACCTGAATTATTTATGCGAGTAACTGCTAAGAACGTGATGAAGCAAAAATCATTCCATAAGGGGATGAACCAGCTAGTCCAAGAAGGTGCAATTCAGCTTTACCGCAATTATCAAACGGATGAGTATATTCTTGGTGCTGTTGGTCAATTGCAGTTTGAAGTGTTCCAATTCAGAATGAAGAATGAATATAATTCTGAAGTTGAAATGAACAGTATTGGTCATCGTGTTGCGCGCTGGATTGATCCAGAGCAACTTGATCCGCGGATGTCCAATAGTCGTAACTTATTGGTAAAAGATCGCTATGGTAATCCATTGTTCTTGTTTGAAAATGAATTTGCTGAGCGCTTCTTCCACGATAAATATCCAGATGTTAAATTAACTGAAAAACTTTAAGCAAAATAAAAGCTATGGGAATTAATGCGGCACTAAAAAAAGCACGTCAATCGCGGGGACTGACACAAGAACAATTTGTAGCAGGAATTTTATCACCAGCTCATTATTCTAAAATTGAGCGTGGCTTGCATGACATATCAGCTAAGGACTTAATGGCAATTTTGCAGAAAAATAAAATTTCATTTGCTGAATTCTTTAAGCAAAATATGATCTCACAAGCTGACGATGAAAACAGTTTAGGTGATCAATTACAGATTGCTTATTATAATCAAGATCTTAACCAAGTTAGAAAATTGGTAACAAAAATTCAACAACTGCCGCATCATGATCTTCTAAAAATCAAAGCTAAGTTGATTTTTACCTTACTTGAAGGAAAACGTAAATTTGATGTCAAAGATAAAAATATAATATTGCAGCGTTTATTTGCAGGCGATAATTGGCTTCAAGATGAATTTAGTTTAGATTTGTTAGCAAATTTTGGTGCTTCTATCTTTACTCATGATGATTTTACTTTTTTCTTTCAAAAAATTTTCACTACTTATAATGATAAAATGTCTGAGCAGACAGAAAAAATGCAAACAACAATTGCCACTATTTGTGTGAATTATTTATATACTTGTGCTGAAAATAAATTTGTAAAAGATAATAAAGAGCCTATTTATTTACTTGGGCAATTAAGTCAAACGCCATCTCTAGTCTTATATAAAATCATTGGTCATTTTTATCAATGCTATTTTGCTGGAGATACAGAGCAGGTATTAGCTATTAAGAAATTGATCAAGGCAAGTAATTTAGAAAATATTCTGTCTATTCTTCCAGAATAATCTGCATATATGCAGATTGAAGATCATTTTTGCAGAAAGCTATTTTTATCGTGAACTAAAGCAGATAATGAATCCAACTTAATTGAAAGGGAGATTCATTTATGAAAAAGTTTATTGACCTCAAATGGTTTTCGCTCAGTATTATTCTGTCATGTTTAAGCGGATTATCTTTGCCTTTTAGCACATGGTCATACTCCGAAATTTTTGCGTTAATTACAGGTAAAAGTATTCCAAATACGGTGAGAATGATTATCGTAATTACAGTATTGCAAATCTTACTTGTAATTGTAGAATACTTAAATAATCGAGTAATTAATCGTAATGTAGCACTATTTAATCAAGAAGTTCGTGAGTATCTGATGCAGACGGATTTTGTAAAAACAGGAGAAAAAGAAATTTCTAATCGAATTTCTTTCATTAATAATGATCTTAACCTGATTGAAGAAAAGTACTTTAGACAGTTATTTTCACTAGTATCTACTGTGGTTAAAATTGTTGGTATCGTTACTGTTGCGCTGATAAATAGTGTAGTCCTGACATTAGTCTTTGTTGCTTTTGCCAGTCTTTCAAGCCTTATTCCTAGTTTGTTTAGCAAGAAAACAGCCAAGCAGTCGTCCAATTGGAGTAAATCAACAGGTAGTTATGTAACGTTTATGTCGGATTTACTCAAAAATATCAATACGGTTTTAAATTACAATGTATTATCTCTATTTGTAAAGAAGGGTAGTAAAGTAATTAAAAATTCTGTTGAGAATAAACGTGAACGTGACGATACAATTGCTAAAAGTGATTTTTACGTTGATTTATTAGCTTACTCACTAGACTTCTTACCAATTGGAATCGGCATTATTATGGTAATTCAAGGACACATTGCTTTGGCTTCTTTTGTTGCCGTTCAATACTCTAGCGCTTGGATTGTAAATAGTTTCTTTAGTATTAATAGTATTCGTAATCAGATTGCTGCTACTAAACCAATGACCGCTAAGTTGTTATCTTTCAAGCCTTTAACGACTAAGCAAGATGAAGCTTCAGTCAAATTTAAGCAATTAAATATGGACAATGTAACTTTCGGCTATCAAGCTGATAGTCCAGTGCTTAATAATGTGAGTTTATGTGTTAATAAAGGAGATAAAATTCTGTTAACTGGAAAGTCTGGTGAAGGCAAATCTACTTTACTTAAGGTGTTAATGGGTAAATTATCTCCGCAGAAGGGAAGAGTTTTGGTTAATGATCAGGCTGTTGAAACGCAAATTTTTAGTGAAGTTCAACAATCTTCGCAAATTTTTAATGAGACTTTACGCTTTAATTTAACTCTTGGTAAACAATTTGATCAAAAGCAAATCGTGGCTGCGGCTCAACAAGCAGGATTAACTAATTACCTTCAAAAACATGGCTTAGATACCGTAATTGAAGAAAATGGGCATAATCTTTCAGGTGGGGAAAGAAAGAGAATTGAATTAGCGCGTGCTTTTCTCTTCCAAAGAGAAATTTTAGTAGTTGATGAAGGAACTGCCTCACTTGATCCGCAAACTGCTGAGCAAATTCATAATGTCTTTTTGAATTCACCATTAACAGTAATTGAAATTGACCACCATATTTCATCAACGACGATGAAGAAATTTACGCATCATTTTGACTTAGAAAATGGAAAATTGGTAAATATTTTTTAACGTAAATTGCAATAATAAATTGAACATTTAGGCTATCCTTCTGCACGTTCATTTTATACAATTAAAATTTTTGTTGGAATATCTAATAGAGAGTTAGTAGGATTAATTCCAGGAACTTCAAATGTGGGTCATTATGTAAGTAATAGTTTAGAGTTTGAGAAATATAGAATTTACATAGTAAAAGAACGTGAAATAGCACTAAGTACTTATAGTTCTATTCATAATTCACTGCAAGTACTTGAAAGTGGGCATGTTTTAGGATGTTATAATTATATTAGTACTTTATTTGATTGTAGTTTTGTTTTTAAAGACTATGATGATTATAAGAGACTGTAAAATAGTTTGTGTAAGGATGAATGATTCCTTAAATTTATTTCTTTAAACATTAGAAAAAGGAGTTCCTTTCTCGTATGATTGGTTTGAACAAAAAAACACATACAGAAAGAAGAACTCCTTCATGAATGATTTTACCAAAGATTTTGCTCAAGCTCTATTCAATCCAGACAAAATAAATGATTTATTGCGCAAAGAGCTACAACAGGCTGTTAATAACTTGCTAGAAGCTGAGTTGACTGCCTTTCTAGGCTATGATCCCTATGCCAGAAATGGCTGGAATACTGGCAATTCTAGAAATGGTGCTTATTTCCGCAAGGTTGATACCCAGTTTGGACCAATTGAAGTGCAAGTGCCTCGAGACCGCAACGGTCAGTTTCATCAGCACACGCTGCCTGACTACAAGCAGCACTCTGATGTTTTGGAAAGCACGATTATCAAGCTATACTCCAAAGGCGTAACTACCAGAGAAATCGCTGACTTGATTGAGAAAATGTATGGCAGTCATTATAGTCCAGCTCAAGTATCAAATATTTCCAAGCAGATGCTCCCCAAGATTGAGGCTTATCACAAGCGCAAGCTAAGCGACAAGTTTTTCTGTGTCTATTTGGATGCGACATACCTTCCTTTGCGCCGAGAAACGTTTGAGCGTGAAGCAGTATATATTGCCATTGGCATTAAACCTAATGGACATAAGGAAGTCATTGACTACTGCATTGCTCCTAGTGAGAACATTGAAGTTTGGACAGAGATGCTTCAAAACATGAAGTCCAGAGGCTTGAAGCAAGTTGAGCTTTTTCTTTCTGATGGTGTTGTTGGCATGAAAACAGCCTTGGCCAGGACTTATCCTAAAGCTCATTTTCAACGCTGCCTGGTTCATGTCATGCGCAATATCTGCGCTAAAGTACGCGTCGACGATCGTGAAAAGATCATGAACGAATTCAAGCAGATACATCAACAGACAAGCAAAAAAGAAGCTGCAGCTGTCTTGCACAAATTCTATGCCAAATGGAATAAAGCTTATAGCCATGTCATCAAAGGTTTGAAGGAAATTGAGCCCGATCTGCTAGTCTTCTACAATTATCCCAAACAAATCAGAGCTTCAATTTATTCAACCAATATGATTGAATCCTTTAACAACGTCATCAAGCGTAAAGCTAAGCCTAAGGCAGAATTTCCAACTGAACAGTCGCTTGATGCATTTATTGGCATCCAGGCAATGAGCTACAATGACCGTTATTTCAATCGAATTCATAAAGGCTTTGGTCAGGTTCAGGACACCTTAGAATCCTACTTTGATTAAATAAATAATTAAAAAATCAATTTACGAGAAAGATCTATTTACACAAAAGATTTGACAGTTTCGATTATAATACTGTTACATTTACAAATATTTCAAAATTAGCTAATATTTATGATAAATTTGGGTTCGTAATAGATAAATTTAAGCATCGCTCTAGTGGTAGATACTATGGGATGCTTTCAAATTGGAATTTAAATCGTAATAACTATAAGTTTAATGAAATTTCTAATTTTGATATAGCTAGAATTTCAAAATTAACAGATGAAAATGTTCAAAGTGTAATTCCTATTTCTTATACGAATCATAAAAATTCAAAGAATTATTTAACCGATGAATTTATTCAAAAGGAATATCCATTTTTGCATCCCACTTTCGAATCTGTAATTACAGTTTTAGCATTAAACTTAAGTGTATGTAATACTCACAATTTGGAAATTTACCTTGAAAAAATAGGTGCTCTTGCACAGACTATATGTATGAATAATTCTAGTAATCATGTTGTAAATAGACCGGTTAAGCAAGTTATACCAAAAAATTGGGAAAAGATAGACAAATTTAAACGTAATAAAAATTTATTACCATTTTATGCAGTAATAACTACCGTAGTGTAAGATTTCTTAATTAGATTTTAGTAATACTCAAATCGGTAATAACGGACCGCAAGTAACTGTTATATCAAGTACTGCAATCCACTTTGCTTGAAATAGAAACTTTATTCAGTACGACTTCAGGCTATAATTACTGGAAAATAATCGAGTACTGTCCTCACTGCAATTTAGTGCGGCAAACATAAGAAGAGAATCTTGTTAACTGGCTATTAGATTTAAAGGGCTTTGGTACAAGATATGCACGAAATACTGCTGCTAAGCTAAAGAAATGTTAGAGGCTTACCCTGTGGCTGCCAGTTATAGCGTAGAAATCTTGCAGGTAAATATTATGTAACAAGATTGATCAAGCTCAGTCAAAAAAGAGAAAGCTTGGAAAGCATACCTGTTTTTGCCCAAAACATGGCAGTCAGAGTCCTGGCTGAACTAGGCGATGTACGCAGATTTTCTAATCTAAATAAGATCAGTGTCTTTATTGGGATCGATCGTGAGCGGTATCAATCTGGAGAGATGAACTCTAAGTTTAAGCATTACTAAACATGGCAGTACAATCGCGTGTAAGATACTTTACCGGCTAATTGGACAAATAAATCAAGCAATCATGCCAATGAACTGATTAAAAAGAGCTTCATCTACTTTACCAACCTTTTGGAAGATGAAGGCTTAATCAATGAAGGTGCTGTCTTTATCGATGGTACGAAAATCGAAGCTGATGCCAACCGCTATACTTTTGTTTGGCGCAAAGCGGTTGAAAAGTATCATGAAAAGCTGAAAGGTCAAGCAGTTGAGCTTTACGATGAATTGATTACTAAAGAAAAAGAAGTAGTCAAAAAAATGGAAAAAGAAAAGGTTCAAACTAGTCAAGGCTTGGAGAAATTGGCTCGAGAAACTGAAGAAGAAATTAACCAGCTGACTGAAGAATTTCTGCTAGGCGTAACAGCTACTCTAAGACCGATCATGACGCTACTTTTATGCATATGAAGGAAGACCACATGAAAAACGGTCAGTTGAAGCCAGGCTACAATATTCAAGCAGCGACTACTGATCAATATGTAGTAGATTATGCCATTTTTCCTAACCCAACAGATTTTAAAACCTTAGAGCCAGTTTTCGGGCATTTGAAGAACGTATTTGGCATGCGCAGAACGCATCTGCGAGGCAAAAAGAGGTCGAAACCGATATTGGCATAGCCTTTATGATGGTTTTGAACAAATATGGGCAAAGAAGATGGATGAAGGACCATCTTTTATTGTTAAAAATTTAAAGAGACCGAAAAAACGATCAAGATTCTTGAAAAAGAAAATCTTGATCGTTTTCATTCATCTGGAAGTTATTTTTTCCAGACACTTTTGATACAACAATATTTGGATTACTTGTCAACGTGAATTTCGATTACATGACGACTCTTGTCTACAGTCAAAGTGTATGAAGAATCATAATCTTTAATTAAACGCTTGATTACGAATTCAATCTCATCTTCGCGAACACGACGGTCATGGTTTTCAAGTGCAATACCGATAGAATCCTTACTTTCAGTATAAATAACTGAAGTATTACCAAGAGAATAAACTTTAACATAGTTTGCATCGGTAGTGTTGAGCTGACTGTGAACCAAATCAGAGTAATTATTGGTTACATCAATTAAATGCATGGAATTCACCTGTTTCTGTTAGCTTTACTTCTTCTAATTTAGTATACCTCAAATTGAGTAGCATATTTTTATTTTTAAGAAAAAAGATTTCGAATATTGCTTCGAAATCCTTTGGTATAACTTGGACTTTGTCTTTTATTAAATCCTATTCATTATTTGCCTCATCACTGATTACAATTTTACCATCAACAACATCGGCTTTTAAATTCTTAGCCTGTGCATGATCAAGTTTGAAATCAGCCACATTATCCTCAATCTCTTCTTGGATGGTGCGACGAAGAGGACGAGCACCTAAGGCAGGATTAAAGCCATCTTCAACTAATTTATCTTTTGCAGCAGCAGTTACATCAATGTGTAGGCCTTGATCCTTAACCATATTGTTGGTATTTTGCAACATTAAGTCAACAATCTTAAGCAAGTCTGGCTTAGTCAATTCATTAAATTCGATTACATCATCAAGACGGTTCAAGAATTCTGGCTTAAAGAATTGGCTCATATTATTTCTAGCAGATTCATTAGCTTCATCTTCGTTTTCTGCTGTAAAGCCAACGCTAGCGTTCTTAATGCCTTGTCCTGCATTAGAAGTCATAATAATGATGGTATCCTTGAATGAAACTGTTCTACCTTGTGAGTCAGTTAAACGACCATCGTCAAGAATTTGCAAGAAGAGGTTCAAAACATCTGGGTGAGCTTTTTCAATTTCATCAAGCAAGATCAAACTATATGGGTTGTGTCTAACTTGTTCAGTTAATTGACCAGCTTCTTCGTAGCCTACGTAACCTGGGGCAGAACCAATTAATTTGGAAACTGAGTATTGTTCCATGTATTCAGACATATCGAAACGAATCATTGCATCTTCTGAGCCAAACATTTGCTTAGCCAGTTGCTTAGCTAACTCAGTTTTACCGACACCAGTTGGACCAACGAAGAGGAATGAACCAATTGGACGGCCTGACTTGTTGAAACCGATTCGGTTACGACGAATGGCACGAGCTACTTTTTCAACAGCCTTGTCTTGGCCGATAACGTGAGCCTTTAAATCAGCAGCTAGATTTTGCAGTTGGTTTTCTTCTTGCTTTTGAATATCACCAACAGGAATCCCTGTTTTTTCTTCTACGATCTTGTCCATGATCTTATCAGTAATAACAGGGGACTTGTCAGGATCTACCTTTTGATCTTTAACCTTTTCATATTTTTCAATTTGATCACGGTAGTAGGCTGCTTTTTCGTAATCTTCGTTTTTTAAGGCTTCTTCCTTCAATTGCTCTGCGGCATTAATTCTTTCTTGCATTTTATCCTTATCAATATAAGGAATGGTTAAGTTCATTCTAGAACCTGCTTCATCAAGAAGGTCAATAGCCTTGTCTGGTAAAAATCTATCTTGAATATAACGTGCTGAAAGTTTTGCGGCAGCTTCAATGGCTTCATAAGTGTAGTGAACATGGTGATAGTCTTCGTAGCGTTTTTGAATACCTTTTAAGATGCGAATTGTTTCGTCAATTGAAGGTTCTTTAACTTCAACTGGTTGAAAACGTCTAGCTAAAGCAGAGTCTTTTTCAATATCGCGGTATTCTTTGATGGTAGTAGCACCAACTAATTGCAATTCGCCACGAGCTAAAGCTGGCTTAATAATGTTACCGGCATCCATGCCACCTTCAGCATTACCGGCACCAACGATTTCGTGAATTTCATCAATAAAAAGAATGATATCGTCGTTTTGTTGTAATTCTTTAATTAATTGTTCCATTCTTTGTTCAAATTGACCACGAATACCGGTACCTTGAACAAGTGAAACAACATTTAATGAAATAATTCGTTTGTTCTGCAATTTTGCTGGTACTGATCCATCTACGATTTCTTGAGCTAAGCCTTCGACAACGGCAGTCTTACCAACACCTGCTTCACCGATTAAAACAGGGTTGTTCTTAGTTCTTCTATTTAAAATTTCGATAACCCGAGCAATCTCTTTATCACGACCGATTACTGGGTCAATTTTGCCTTTTTTAGCAAGGGCAGTTAAGTCTGTTCCGTATTGGTCAAGTAGGCTTCTGCCGTTTTGACCACCATTACCAGCGCCTCCCCCCATTTGCATTCTAGGGTCGTTATTTCTCATTTCATTATTATTGTTTGCGGCATTGTTGTTATTTCCGTTTAATGCGTTGAATAAATCATCAAAGTCGCCAAAAAATTCATTATTATTCATTTTTCCTTGATTTCCTTGTTGATTTTTTAATTCTTGATAACAGTGTTGACATAAATCTATTTCGCGGCTTTGGCCATTAACCTTAGTGAAAAGGTGAATAGAAGCGGGCCGCTCATGACAATTTTGGCAAAGCAAAATATAGTACCGCCTTTCTTTTCAACTGTACCAAAATTATATTATTAGCACTCTTTGTAGTCAAGTGCTAAGACTCAAACACTTATTTTTTGTAAGAAATGCTTTTGTTACCGCAAACAAAATATTAATATTTTTGAAAATTGAATATAAATAGTAGAATTAATAGTGGAAAAATTATAAAATTTTAAAAGAGTGGTGATATTTTTGGATTATCAGAAAATTCTAGATCAATTAGTCTCAGGTGAGATAAAAGAGTATAAAGTTGAGCCAAAAGATGCGTTTGATCTTCAAAAGACTATTAGAAATTATGGAAAAAGACAATATATTACCGGTAGGGCAGAAAGAGGCGGCGCGATTGTGTATACCGCTACGAATACCGATGAATAAATAATACGCGTGGTGCTAGTTAAATCATTCTAGACAATAAGCCAAATTATAAGCTAAAATTGCAATTTCCAACCGGCTTTGAAAGCCTATCAGACTACGTGCTCGATTGTTCTCGGCATTGTAATAGGTCAGAAGCGAAAAGTCGCTTTCAATTGTTCTGCGAATAGCCATCAATTGATGATCATTGTGCTTTTTAGCTCCTGTCATATTTTTACGATATGGTGTCCAAAGTTCATAACCCATTTGTTTTAGCTGTTGATGCAGTTCTTTGCCTAAATAGCCTTCGTCGCCAAGAAGATAGTAATTAGATGGATGTGCATTTTCCATCAGTTCAACTGTCTCCTTGGCATCATGAACTGATGCTTTTGTTACGACATAATCAAGAATGTAACCGTCATCGCTAACAATGGCATGAACTTTGAAACCATAGAAGTAAATTTTCTTGGTGGCCTTATAACCAATGTTGGCATAACCGCGAAAAATTTTAGCACGATAGTTGCGAATTGGTTGGCAAACAGGTACCGGAAAGCTGTCAATGATCAAGAAATGTCCATTCAGGTCAACCTTTTTATTCATTTCTTGCCGTATCTGATAAATCAATTGCAATAGCTGACGTGAACGCCGATTAAAACGTGAGTGTGATAAACAATTGAAACATTCACAGAATCTTCTTTGTGATTCAATTCCTGTCTTAGCTTGCCAGATAAGTAAAGCCAAAATCAGACTGTCCGTAGTTTTAATTTGATCAATATTTCGCCGATGAGTAAACTCAGCCGGTGCATACAAACGATACCAGTGCCGACAAATTATCACTAAATCTTTAAAACTAACTTGTAAATGGTGGCTAAAACGCTTAAGCTTAAGGCAGTTCAATCAGATCAGACTCTTTTCTATTATTACTATTTACAAGTCGAGTCTAACAAGATTGGACTTTTTTATTAACTAAAACGATTTAACTAGCACCACGCGTGTTATGATATAAAAGTGAAATGTAGGGGTAGTGTTTCTCTACTTGGATTTGACACAATAAATAATTAGGTTAAAAAGGAGATTGCTATAATGCTTTCAAAAAATAATTATAAAGAACGCTTACGCAAGATGGAGCCAAGAAGAGAACGGTTCTCAATTAGAAAATTCACGGTTGGTGCTGCTTCAGTATTAATTGGGTTTACAATTTTTGGCTTGAATAATACTCAAACAGTTAAGGCTGATACAACTGATAATACTAATACATCGACTGAAAAAGATGAGAATGCTACTACCAGTGATAATGTGGCGAGTGACATTCAAGTCAATGATCTGAAAGATAAGACTTCAGAAGTTAAGGCTAATAAAGCTGCAAAACAAAGTGAAACTGTTGCAGATCAATCGCAGACCACTACTGATGTTGCTAAGTCTGATAAGGACACGCAAAATGCTAATGATTTAGAAATCAGTAAGCCAGTACAACAAGAAAATGCTGCTGTTAAAGTTGCTAATGAAACTACAGTAGATCAAGCTAAGTCTAAGAGTGGAAATGTATTAAACGTACAAAAAGCACAAACTAAGGCTAGTGAAGATGTAGCAAAGACTCTCGCAGAATCTAAAGTAACGCAGGAAGGTGCTAGTGCATTACGTAGTGCTTTCATAGAAGCTCCTCAAAATACTCAGTCACAAGATGCAAATGACTTCCAAAGTTTAATTAATGCTATGAACAATGGTAATGTTGGCACGATCAACGTTACTAGTGACATTACCATTACTGATAAGGTTAATGGTACAACTATTTGTGGATTAAGTGATTCAAAGAGGCATTACCTTAGGCTTGATTCTAAAGGCTCAGCTCGTGATTTAGTGATCAATGGTAATGGTCACACCATTAACTTTGCTGGCTTTAGTTTGGCATTCCAAGACAGGAACTATACTAATGCTGTTGGCCCTTGGAATATTACTTTAAAGGACGTAACAATTGAAGGTAGCAAGTATGACTATGCACCATTGTCATTCTATGGTAGTGAAGCTAATACCGAAAAGAGTAAATTAACTTTTGATGGTGTTACTGCAAACTTGAATGATCGGCCATTAGTTGATAAGTATGGTGAAAACTTACCAGTTCACTTTGCTGGTAAAAACAATATTACACTTAACTATATGTCAAGTGGTTACAATCTAGTAACTGGTAAGACTGTAAGATTTGACTCTGGTGATACTATTTTTAATGTTGATAGTAAAGTAACTGGAAAAGCTATTAATTCTAACAACTGGGTAATTCGTTCAACTGAAAATGCTAGTGATAGTGAAAATCCTTCAACTTTAATTAATGAAGGGGCAAGGGTTACTATTAATGCTAAGTCAGATGACTTACGTGGTATTTATGCTGGGCGTCAAACATTAGCTGGTCAGCCAATCTATGGCGTTACTGTTATTAATGGTACTCTGAATGCCAACATGGCAGCTGGTCACTCAACTGCAATTTGGTCACATGATCTTGAAATTGGTAAAAAGGGTAATGTAACTATCCATACCAAGCAAACAAATCAGGCTGATGGTGTTGAAAATAATACTTCTAATTCAGTATCTAATTATAATGGTACCCACTATGCTCCAATTTCATTAGATGCTGGTCCAATGACTAGTGTTGCCAGTCCATTATCTAAGCAAACGGCCAGCTTAATTAACAATGGTAGTTTGACTATTATACGTGATACTACTGAAAAGACACTTGTACCATTAATTTCAATGGGTGATGGTGGTTTAAGTACTAATACCACTTTGAAATTTGTTGTTGGTGATGGTGCTACTCTCGATTTACAAGATAATGCAGGTACATTTAAAGCTGGTACTGAACCTGCCTCACCATTTACTGGTTTAATTAATTTATGGGGAACTAGTGGTACTGATGTCTTAGAAATTAATAACCCAGCATATGTCAACTTACAACGGACTGGCAGTATTCGTGGTACTTTGATCCGGATGGAAGGTGTGTACAACAATTCAACTATTAGCGGACCAACTCCAATTGCTCAATGGGATCAAGGTAACAAGACTACAACTCCTAATGATGTTTGGTATGTAAGATACTTGAACACAAAGAACCAATGGGGTAACAATTCTGGTCAATTTATGGGTAAAGGTCAACAGCCTAATACTTCAATTGCCCATAAAGGTGTTGATACTCTTTATAATTCTAATGCTACTTTTTTAATGTCAAAAAACCAAGGCGCTGATAAGTACGAAAATGGTGCTATTCCAACTAAAGTTGAAGAAGCACTGCACTTAAACAGTTTCTTAAACAACTTTAACTGGTGGCGTCCACAAAGAATTGCCATGGGTAGCAAATTAAATAATACCCCAAATGTTAAGATTAATGATTTTGATAAATATCAACCAGAAGTACAAACCATTAATGGTAAAACTAATCAAACTTTAGATGATCTTGATGCTAAGAAAGGTATTAAGGACTTAATTGGCCCTGACGAAAAGGCAATTACTGATTTTGATAATCTAGTTAATAAAGTTACTTGGTACAATTCAGGCACTGATAAGATTGAATGGAACAAGATCATGATCCAGCCGACTGACAGCAAGGATCCAAGTGCCAAAGTTCCTTATTCAGAACCACAAAACCCAACAGGTAATTTGAAGACGACTAATGATTCGGCTTGGGCTAAGGTGACTTATGCTGATGGTTCAGTTGACTTTGTCAAGATTCCATTACATATTATTGGACCTACTGATGCTGAAAAGTACATTCCAAAAGGACAAGATGTTAAAGCCAATAAAGGCGAAGATTTAACTAACAAGGCTGATGAAGCTATTAGTAATAAGGAAACTTTGCCAAGTAGAACCACTTATACTTGGCAAACTACTCCCAAAACTACTACTCCAGGTAAGAAATCAGCAGTTATTGTAGTAACTTACCCAGATGGTTCTAAGGACAAAGTTCCAACTAATGTAGTTGTTAATGCTAAGCCAGAGATTAAATCAATTACTACTACTGTTGGCGGTAATCCAGCTGCCACTGAAGGAATTGCCAACTTGAATGATGGTGGTACTACTCCAGTTGACGGTTATCCAACAAGTGCAACTTGGACTACTAAACCAAATACTTCAAAGCCTGGTGCAACTACTGGCACGGCAACTGTAACTTATCCAGATGGTACTACTGAAACAGTAACAATTCCGGTTGCTGTAAATGGTCAAGGTGATGTTACTGTTATCGATAATGGTCATGTCTTCAGCCTTCATGCCAATAATGTTGTAACTCACAAGACTTCTGACAAGAACATCATTGGTGGACCAGTAATTGAAAACTTCAAGTTAAGCTACTACCAAGGTGGTCAAAACTACAGCAAGCCATATATTTACACTTTGAATGCTGACAAGACTGCATATGTTCTTACCCAAACTGGTGATAATCCAGCTGGTGTAACTGTTAATGCTCCACAATCTATTAATGCTAGTGACATTAAGATTAGTTGGACTGAAGCAGGCACTGTTCTATTCAATAATGCATTAGGTGCAATCAAGGGTAATGGTCAACCAACAAGTTTGGTATCAGAGAACAATGGTGGAACTCAGACGATTACTTATACTAACCGGGTAAATAATCAATTTGGTTATCCTAAGTATTCAGCTGTTGTTGACAGTTCAAGTGTAAACTGGCCAATTTATGGTAATGGTCCAGTATCAACTTATCCATTCCCATCAGTTTACATTTATGGTGCAGAAGCTAACGGTACTATTCCAAGTGTTAACTCCGACGTTACTGATTTGAGGGCTGCTTTAGGGGATGCTTCGAAGCTTGTAAATACTAGTGATTTAACTGCTGATCATAATTCTGAAATTAGTTCAGTAAACTGGCAAACTTTACCAAGTCTTGATAAAGCTAATGCTCAAGCTCCTGCAACAGTACGAATTAACTTCCCTGATAAGAGTTACCTTGATGTTCCAGTAGCTGTAAATGTAATCAAGGTTGATCAAGGTGTTGATGATAAGACTAACCACGACATTTATCGTGATATTACTCGTACGATTAATGTTGAAGGCGAAAGTACTCCAGTTGTTCAACATGTAATTTACAGTCGTGCTAAGATAACTGATCTTTCTAAGCCAGCAGGTCAACAAGTAACTTACACTACCTGGGCATCTGCTAAGAATAGTGAAAGTCAAGCAGTAACGAAGTTCTCACAATATGAAGTAACTAAACCTGGCTACACTGCTACTGCAACTGGTGCAACTATTGAAACTGTTGATGGTAAGCAATATGTTCCAGCTTCAGCACCAATTACTCCAGATTCATCAAATGAAACTGTTAATGTAACTTACACTGCTAACGAACATACTTTAGTAATTAATTATGTTGATGGTAACGGTACTGTAGAAGGTACTTACAATGTTCCTGGTAAGACTGATGAAACTGTTAATGTTGATGTACCTGGACATGTTCCAACTAACTGGAAACTAGTTCCAAATCAACAAACTATCAGTTCTTACAAGTTCGGTTCAGATGATCCACGACCTGTAGATTACAATGTTAAACACGGAACTAAGAATATTACTCCAACTGATCCAAGTGTTAACCCAACTGATCCTAAATACAAGGATATGTTCACTAGTGTAAGTCGTGACATTTACCAAACTAAACCAGGTGAAACTAGGACTAAGATTGATACTCAATACGTTGATTTTGGACGTAATGGTGTTGAAGACCTAGTAACTGGTGTAGTAACTGGTACCGGAGACTGGAAAGTTGGTAAGATTGAAAACAACAAGTTCGTTGAAGGTGGCAAAGCAGAATTTGCTTCAGCTAGCGTAGAACAAATTAAAGGTTATGATTCATACGTAGATGGAACAAAGGCAACTGAAGTTTCAGCAGCTGCAGTAACAGAAAAAGATGGTGTCCCACAAAATGGTGCAGCTGTTAATGTAACTTACACTGCTAACGAACATACTTTAGTAATTAATTATGTTGATGGTAACGGTACTGTAGAAGGTACTTACAATGTTCCTGGTAAGACTGATGAAACTGTTAATGTTGATGTACCTGGACATGTTCCAACTAACTGGAAACTAGTTCCAAATCAACAAACTATCAGTTCTTACAAGTTCGGTTCAGATGATCCACGACCTGTAGATTACAATGTTAAACACGGAACTAAGAATATTACTCCAACTGATCCAAGTGTTAACCCAACTGATCCTAAATACAAGGATATGTTCACTAGTGTAAGTCGTGACATTTACCAAACTAAACCAGGTGAAACTAGGACTAAGATTGATACTCAATACGTTGATTTTGGACGTAATGGTGTTGAAGACCTAGTAACTGGTGTAGTAACTGGTACCGGAGACTGGAAAGTTGGTAAGATTGAAAACAACAAGTTCGTTGAAGGTGGCAAAGCAGAATTTGCTTCAGCTAGCGTAGAACAAATTAAAGGTTATGATTCATACGTAGATGGAACAAAGGCAACTGAAGTTTCAGCAGCTGCAGTAACAGAAAAAGATGGTGTCCCACAAAATGGTGCAGCTGTTAATGTAACTTACACTGCTAACGAACATACTTTAGTAATTAATTATGTTGATGGTAACGGTACTGTAGAAGGTACTTACAATGTTCCTGGTAAGACTGATGAAACTGTTAATGTTGATGTACCTGGACATGTTCCAACTAACTGGAAACTAGTTCCAAATCAACAAACTATCAGTTCTTACAAGTTCGGTTCAGATGATCCACGACCTGTAGATTACAATGTTAAACACGGAACTAAGAATATTACTCCAACTGATCCAAGTGTTAACCCAACTGATCCTAAATACAAGGATATGTTCACTAGTGTAAGTCGTGACATTTACCAAACTAAACCAGGTGAAACTAGGACTAAGATTGATACTCAATACGTTGATTTTGGACGTAATGGTGTTGAAGACCTAGTAACTGGTGTAGTAACTGGTACCGGAGACTGGAAAGTTGGTAAGATTGAAAACAACAAGTTCGTTGAAGGTGGCAAAGCAGAATTTGCTTCAGCTAGCGTAGAACAAATTAAAGGTTATGATTCATACGTAGATGGAACAAAGGCAACTGAAGTTTCAGCAGCTGCAGTAACAGAAAAAGATGGTGTCCCACAAAATGGTGCAGCTGTTAATGTAACTTACACTGCTAACGAACATACTTTAGTAATTAATTATGTTGATGGTAACGGTACTGTAGAAGGTACTTACAATGTTCCTGGTAAGACTGATGAAACTGTTAATGTTGATGTACCTGGACATGTTCCAACTAACTGGAAACTAGTTCCAAATCAACAAACTATCAGTTCTTACAAGTTCGGTTCAGATGATCCACGACCTGTAGATTACAATGTTAAACACGGAACTAAGAATATTACTCCAACTGATCCAAGTGTTAACCCAACTGATCCTAAATACAAGGATATGTTCACTAGTGTAAGTCGTGACATTTACCAAACTAAACCAGGTGAAACTAGGACTAAGATTGATACTCAATACGTTGATTTTGGACGTAATGGTGTTGAAGACCTAGTAACTGGTGTAGTAACTGGTACCGGAGACTGGAAAGTTGGTAAGATTGAAAACAACAAGTTCGTTGAAGGTGGCAAAGCAGAATTTGCTTCAGCTAGCGTAGAACAAATTAAAGGTTATGATTCATACGTAGATGGAACAAAGGCAACTGAAGTTTCAGCAGCTGCAGTAACAGAAAAAGATGGTGTCCCACAAAATGGTGCAGCTGTTAATGTAACTTACACTGCTAACGAACATACTTTAGTAATTAATTATGTTGATGGTAACGGTACTGTAGAAGGTACTTACAATGTTCCTGGTAAGACTGATGAAACTGTTAATGTTGATGTACCTGGACATGTTCCAACTAACTGGAAACTAGTTCCAAATCAACAAACTATCAGTTCTTACAAGTTCGGTTCAGATGATCCACGACCTGTAGATTACAATGTTAAACACGGAACTAAGAATATTACTCCAACTGATCCAAGTGTTAACCCAACTGATCCTAAATACAAGGATATGTTCACTAGTGTAAGTCGTGACATTTACCAAACTAAACCAGGTGAAACTAGGACTAAGATTGATACTCAATACGTTGATTTTGGACGTAATGGTGTTGAAGACCTAGTAACTGGTGTAGTAACTGGTACCGGAGACTGGAAAGTTGGTAAGATTGAAAACAACAAGTTCGTTGAAGGTGGCAAAGCAGAATTTGCTTCAGCTAGCGTAGAACAAATTAAAGGTTATGATTCATACGTAGATGGAACAAAGGCAACTGAAGTTTCAGCAGCTGCAGTAACAGAAAAAGATGGTGTCCCACAAAATGGTGCAGCTGTTAATGTAACTTACACTGCTAACGAACATACTTTAGTAATTAATTATGTTGATGGTAACGGTACTGTAGAAGGTACTTACAATGTTCCTGGTAAGACTGATGAAACTGTTAATGTTGATGTACCTGGACATGTTCCAACTAACTGGAAACTAGTTCCAAATCAACAAACTATCAGTTCTTACAAGTTCGGTTCAGATGATCCACGACCTGTAGATTACAATGTTAAACACGGAACTAAGAATATTACTCCAACTGATCCAAGTGTTAACCCAACTGATCCTAAATACAAGGATATGTTCACTAGTGTAAGTCGTGACATTTACCAAACTAAACCAGGTGAAACTAGGACTAAGATTGATACTCAATACGTTGATTTTGGACGTAATGGTGTTGAAGACCTAGTAACTGGTGTAGTAACTGGTACCGGAGACTGGAAAGTTGGTAAGATTGAAAACAACAAGTTCGTTGAAGGTGGCAAAGCAGAATTTGCTTCAGCTAGCGTAGAACAAATTAAAGGTTATGATTCATACGTAGATGGAACAAAGGCAACTGAAGTTTCAGCAGCTGCAGTAACAGAAAAAGATGGTGTCCCACAAAATGGTGCAGCTGTTAATGTAACTTACACTCAAACTTTGCAACCAACTGATCCAACAATCAATCCAAACAAGCCAGGCGACAACAGTGACATGTTTGCTAGTCCAACTAGAACAATCAATGTTGAAAACCCAGTAACTGGTGAAACTGAAACTACTCATCAAACCGTATGGTTCGGCCGTACCAAGACTGTTTCAACTGATCCAAATGTCAAACCAACTTATGGTAAGTGGCAATTAGGTAAGGTTGAAAATGATAAGTTTGTTGCTGATCCAACTGGTAAAGCTGAATGGCCTGAATTTACTGCTCCAACATTTAGTGGTTACACTCCAAGTCAAAGTACAGTTGCTAAAAAGACAGTATCTGCAGAAACTCCAGCTGAGACTGTAACCATTACCTATACTAATGACAATAATGGTGGTGGAGATATTACTGGCCCAACTGAAGGTCAAGTAACTATTATCTACCGTGATGCTAATGGCAATGAAGTTGGCAGAACTACTATCTCAGGTACTGAAGGTTCAACTATTGATCCTTCAAGTGCCATTAAAAACGGTGTGCCAGCCGGATATAAGATCAAAGATGGTTACAATGCTCCAACTTCAGCTTCAGTAAGTTCATCAATTACTGTTCCAGTTGTTAAGACTGATAATGGAGGTAATACTACACCTTCAGATAATAACCCAACTGATAAGACACCTGAAAAAGATGATAATTCGGGTAAGAAAGTAGATCATCATAAAGCCAAAAATAATGGTCAAAATATTCGGACCGAGACTAAGCATAATTCAGGGAATAATCAGGCCGCAGGATTGAATAGTGAAAATCACAGCTACAATAGCAATGTTCATGGTAAGCGCGCAAACAGTAATAATACTGCTGTTCAAGCTGAAAAGAATGCTAAGACATTACCACAAACCGGTGAAAAACAAGACAGAGTATCTATTATTGGTTTAGCATTAGCTTCAATTGCAGGTCTTTTAGGCTTTGGTGTTGATCGGAAACGTAAGCACAACTAAAAGTTAGTAATTGAATAGAAGAAAAGGCACAACTCAAAAGCGAGTTGTGCTTTTTTGATACCGATAACAGTAGATACGATATTGAAAACGGTTTCTTCAATCCGTTCCACTATGCGTGGAGGAAATTAATTATGGCACATTGGTACGATCACGCAATTATATATCAAATTTATCCTAAGTCTTTTCAAGATAGCAATGGCGATGGCGTTGGTGACCTTAATGGTATTCGCAAACGCATCCCTTATTTGAAAAATCTAGGAGTTAACGCTGTTTGGCTAAATCCGGTGTTTGTTTCACCACAGGTGGACAATGGCTACGACGTTTCAAACTACTTCGCAATCGATCCACACATGGGAACAATGGAAGATATGGAGAACTTAATCAAGGATCTACATCGAGCAGGAATTCACCTCATCATGGATTTTGTCTTGAATCATACATCTGATCAACATCCTTGGTTCCAAGATGCCATCAAGAACCCCGATAGCCTTTATCGAGACTACTATATTTTCGCTGGTCATGATGGCAAGCGACCTAATAACTGGGGTTCATTCTTTGGTGGCAGTGTATGGGAGCCAGATCCAGCAGGCACAGGTCAATCTTACTTTCACTTGTTTGATAAACGGATGCCTGATTTGAATTGGAAAAATCCCGAAGTTCGACATGCTATGTTGGAAGTGGCAGAGTATTGGCTGAAAAAAGGGATTGATGGTTTGCGTTTAGACGCTTTTATCCATATTGGCAAGGCAGATTTGCGACAAAATTATCCAACTGGAGATGGGGACGTGAACAAGCCAATTGTTGCGGAACCATTTTTCGCTAACTTACCACAGGTGCAGGAATGGATGCGGCCTTTCTGTGAGCAGATTAAGCAGGATTATCCAGATACGCTTTTATTAGGTGAAGCTGCAAGTGCTAGTGTCAATCTAGCTGTTGATTACACGACTAAGCGTAATCACCTAATGGATAGTGTAATTACCTTCCGGTACTTTACCGATGATGATTCTAATTGTGATCAGCGTTTTTCAAAGCAATATCAGCCTAAAAAGTTAGACTTGACGGCCTTTAAACAAAATCAAGTGGTTTGGCAACAAACATTAGCAGGCGTATCGCAGCCTACTCTTTATTGGAATAATCATGATATGGCCCGTTTGGCTACACGCGTAGCTAGAACACAGACTCAGGCTAAGAGCTTGGCGATGTTGATGTATTTGCAACGCGGAATTCCAGTAATTTATTACGGTGAAGAATTAGGGTTAAAGAATCTACATTTCACTAGTGCAGATCAATTCGAAGATCAAACTGTAGCGCCATGGTTAAAGGATGCAGAAAAAGTTTTGAGCAAAGATGCGGCCTTAGCTATGGTTAGTGAAACACATAAATTGCCGGCCCGTGGTCCAATGCCGTGGGATGCAACTGAGAACCATGGTTTTAGTGAAGTTAAACCATGGATAACAGGTATTAAACAGGATGATGCTTGCGTAGCTAACGAGATTAACGATACCACCAGCATGTTTAATTTTTACAAAGAACTGCTGGAACTCAAAAAAGAAGCCTTATTCCAGACTGGAACGTATTATATGATTTCAACGGATAAGAATAGCTATGTTTATCAACGTGATTTACATGATGAAAGTGCCATTGTAGCTGTTTCATTGAGTGATCAAAAGACAACTGTTGAAATACCAGCCGGTTATACTGTTGCAACACTAAAAGCGGGAGAATATCAATTAACTAATGAAAAATTAACTTTGATGCCTTATGCAGGTGTTGTGTTGAAAAAGGAGAATTAATATATGCAATTAGCAGCTTTAAGACACCGAACTGAAAGTGAAGATAGTTTTGTAGTTGATCCAAGTCATGTTCGCGTGCGTTTTCACAGTGCTAAAAATGACGTTAAAAAAGTAATTGTTCACTACTGCGATAATTATTTGCCACTTGAACAGGCTAAAACATGTGAGATGGAAAAAATTGGCGTAGGGCAATGTGAAGATCATTGGGGCATTACGCTTGAAGCACCATATCATCGCTTGAAGTATACCTTTGAAGTAATTGGCAGTGATGGCACTAGTGTAGTTGTCGGTGATCGTGCAATTAGCGGTGATGTAGACAAGGCCATTATGGAAGATGGTTCTTATTTCAAAGTGCCATATTGCCATGAAATTGATATGGTGAAAACGCCAGAATGGGTTAAACATACTGTTTGGTACCAAATCTTTCCAGAACGTTTTGCAAACGGTGATAAGTCTAATGATCCCCAAGGGGTTAAAGCGTGGAATCCGGAGGATCATCCTGGCCGCGAAGACTTCTATGGTGGTGACCTGCAAGGCGTGCTTGACCATCTAGATTACTTGAAGAAACTGGGTGTTAATGGCCTTTATTTCTGTCCTATTTTTAAAGCCAGTTCTAACCATAAATATGATACGATTGACTATTTGCAAGTTGATCCGGCATTCGGCGACAAGGATTTATTTGCGAAAGTTGTTAATGAAGCTCATGCCCGCGGAATGAAGGTCATGCTGGACGCGGTTTTCAACCACCTGGGTGATCAATCAATGCAATGGCAAGATGTTGTTAAAAATGGTCCAAGTTCTCGTTTTGCTAGTTGGTTCCACATTAATGAATATCCAGTTGAACCTTACCGCGATCCATTAAAGGGTGAGGGTAGTCCTAAGTTCGATACTTTTGCCTTTGAAAAGCATATGCCAAAGCTGAACACAGCTAATCCAGAAGTACAGGATTTCTTGTTAGAGATTGCTACTTACTGGGTAAAATACTTTGATATTGATGCTTGGCGGCTAGATGTGGCTAACGAAGTTGATCACCACTTCTGGAAGAAATTCCACAAGGCCGTTACTGATATCAAGTCTGATTTTTATATTGTAGGTGAAGTTTGGCACTCAGCTCAGCCATGGCTTAATGGTGATGAATTTACTGGCGTAATGAATTACCCATATACATTGCAGATTGAAGATCACTTTTTCAAGCATAAGCTGTCAGCACAAGAATTAACTAGTCGTCTGACCGACCAGTTGATGAAATACCGGGATGCTACCAATGCAGCCATGATGAACATGCTTGATTCACACGATACAGCCCGAATTTTGACAGTAGCTAATGGAGACCAAGATTTGGCTTTGCAAGCCTTAGCTTTTGAATTTATGCAAAAGGGTAGTCCATGCATTTATTATGGAACTGAAATGGGTATGACTGGTGGCAACGATCCTGATTGTCGTAAACCAATGGATTGGGCAAAAGAAGACGGCCCGGTTTGGCAACGAGTTCATCAATTGATTGACTTTCGTTTGCAACATGATGAAACTTTCGGTAAAGGTCGAATTAAGTTACACGTAACAGAGAATGGGTTAATTGAGGTCGATCGTGAGGGGAATGAAAGCATTAAAGCATACTTTAACACGACCGATCATCCAGTAGAGATCAATTGTGAGAACACGTTTAGTCAAGATTATGAGAATAATCAATTGGCACCAAAAGGCTTTGTAGTGAGTGTTCATTAAAAGTTACTTTTAATAAGCAAAAAAAGAAGGCAGATTAAGATCTACCTTCTTTTTCTATTAACTAATCCTGATAACGGTAACAGTAGATTTAATATTGTAAACCGCTTTCAACTAAAGGACAATGAAAGCGTAGACAAGAGAGCACCTCGAATATTACGGGAGATAGAATATATGAAACGAATTTTTGAAATTGATCCTTGGAAGGTCGTTACCCATAAGTTCGAACCAAAAGATAAAAGATTGCAAGAAAGTATGACTGCAATCGGCAACGATTACATGGGTATGAGAGGAAACTTTGAAGAAGGCTATTCAGGTGACAGCTTACAAGGTACTTACCTTGCTGGTGTTTGGTTCCCTGATAAGACGCGTGTTGGTTGGTGGAAGAACGGATATCCAAAGTACTTTGGTAAGGTTCCTAACTCACCAAGTTTCATCAACATGGGAATTACGATTAATGGTGAAAAACTTGACTTAGCTAAAGTTAAGTTTAGTGATTTCTACTTAGCACTTGATATGCACCAAGGTCTTCTGACTAGAAGTTTTACTTATGAAGGTAAGGATACTAAGGTTAAATTCGAATTCGAAAGGTTTTTACATATTACCTTAAAAGAAGCAGCTTTAATTAAAGTTAAGGCTATCGTTTTAAGTGGTAAAGCTAAGATCGACTTTGATGCAGCACTTGATGGAACTGTTGTTAACGAAGACAGTAACTACGATGCAAAATTCTGGATGCCTTTAGGTGAAAATGCTGAAGCAAGAACTATTAAGGTTGAAACTAAGGCTAACCCATACAAGGTTCCACAATTTACAGTCCTCCTTAAGCAAAGTCTTCGTCATAATGGTGAAGTAGTTAAGGGTGATGTTTCAACTGAAGCAGCCCAACTTCATGAAAAGCTTTCAGTTGAGTTAAATGAAGGCGAAAGCTACGATCTTGAAAAAGATGTCATTGTTGTTACTAGTCGTGACGTCAAACCAGATGATCAAGATGCTAAGGCAGCTGAATTGATGACCAAGCTTCAAGCTAAGAGTTTTGAAGAAAACTTAGCTGATCATGAAGCCGTTTGGCAAAAGCGCTGGGACAAATCAGATGTTGTAATTGCTGGTGATGATGCCGCTCAACAAGGTATCCGCTTTAACATTTGTCAATTATTCATGACTTATTACGGTGAAGATGAACGTCTTAACGTTGGTCCTAAAGGTTTTACCGGTGAAAAATACGGTGGTGCTACTTACTGGGATACTGAAGCCTACATTGTTCCAATGTACTTATGTGTTACTGATCCTAGTGTTACTCGGGCACTTTTACAATACCGTCACGATCAATTGCCAGGCGCATACCATAACGCTAAAGAACAAGGCTTACCAGGTGCATTGTTCCCAATGGTTACCTTCAACGGGATTGAATGTCACAATGAATGGGAAATCACCTTTGAAGAAATTCACAGAAATGCGGACATTCCTCACGCAATCGCTATGTACACTGATTACACTGGCGACGACAGCTACGTTAAGAACGAAGGTATGGACGTTTTAGTTGGTACCGCAAGATTCTGGGCAGCTAGAGTTCACTGGTCAAAGTGGCGTAACAAGTACGTAATGCACGGTGTAACGGGTCCTAATGAATACGAAAACAACGTAAACAACAACTGGTTCACCAACACCATGGCAAGATGGCTTCTCAAATACACTTTGGAACGTTTGCCACTTGCTACTAAGGAAGCTCAAGAAAGAGTTCGCGTAACTGACGAAGAAAAGGCTAAATGGCAAGACATCGTAGATAACATGTACTTACCAGAAGACAAGGAACGAGGCATCTTCTTACAACAAGATGACTTCCTAGACAAGGATATTCGTCCAGTTAGCGAAATCGAAGATCAACGTCCAATTAACCAACACTGGTCATGGGACAAGATCTTGAGATCACCATTCATCAAGCAAGCCGATGTTTTACAAGGTATCTACTTCTTGAACGATGAATACACTGTGGAACAAAAGGAAAAGAACTTCGACTTCTACGAACCATTAACAGTTCACGAAAGTTCACTTTCACCATGTATTCACTCAATCTTAGCTGCTGAACTTGGCAAGCAAAAGAAGGCTGTTGAGCTTTACCAAAGAACTGCTCGTCTTGACCTTGATAACTACAACAACGACACCGTTGATGGTTTGCACATCACTTCAATGAGTGGTTCATGGCTTACAATTGTTCAAGGTTTCGCAGGCATGCGTTACGATCACAACCAATTGAAGTTTAACCCATTTGTTCCTGAAGGTTGGGATCACTACAGCTTCAAGATCAACTACCGTGGTCGCTTGATCGAAGTTTATGTTGATCATGAAGGAACTAAGCTTACTTTGCTTAAGGGTGAAGATATTGATGTATTAGTTCACGATAAGAAAGTTACTCTTAAAGAAGGTGAAACTACAAATGCTTAAAGGATTGTTATTCGATTTAGATGGTGTTTTAACTAACTCAGCTAAGTTTCACCTTACAGCTTGGAACAATTTAGCTAAGGAATTAGGCATTACCTTAACAGATGCTCAACTTGATAGCTTGCGTGGTATTTCAAGAATGGATTCACTTAACCTGATCTTGAAGTACGGTGGTCAAGAAGACAAATACACCGAAGCAGAAAAAGAAAAGTTTGCTGCAGAAAAGAACGCTAAATTTGTTGAACAAGTAGAAACAATGACGCCAAAGGACATTTTGCCTGGGATCTCTGAGTTATTGGCAGATGCTAAGAAGCAAAACTTAAAGATGGTAATTGCTTCTGCTTCTAAGAATGCTCCTAAGATTTTAACTAGATTAGGTATTATGGATGAATTTGATGGCATTGTTGATCCAGCAACGCTTCATCATGGTAAGCCAGATCCTGAAATTTACATCAAAGCGCAAGAAATTGCAGGGTTAAAGGCTGATGAAGTAATCAGTTTTGAAGATGCCAAAGCTGGGGTCGAAGCAATCAAGGCCGCAGGTCAATTTGCCGTAGGAATTGGTGATAAGGAGCTTTTGAAAGAAGCTGATTACATCGTTCCAACAACTGCTGAGTTGAAATTGAGTGAAATTGAAAAAGTTTTTAATGAAAAATAATTAAAGAGAGTAGGGGAAACAATGGTTGAGGTTGATTTAAACCATATTTACAAAAAATATGCAGGTAACGACAGATATTCTGTTAACGACTTTGACTTACATATCAAGGATAAGGAATTCATCGTTTTCGTTGGTCCATCTGGCTGTGGTAAGTCAACTACTTTGAGAATGGTTGCTGGTTTGGAAGACATCAGTAAGGGTACTTTGGAAATCGATCATAAAGTAATGAACGATGTTGCTCCAAAGGACAGACACATTGCGATGGTTTTCCAGAACTACGCTTTGTATCCACACATGACCATTTATGACAACATGGCCTTCGGTTTAAAGTTGCGTCACACGCCTAAAGATGAAATTGATCAAAAGGTTAAAAAAGCAGCTAAGATGTTAGGCCTTGAAGAGTACTTGGATAAGAAGCCAGGTGCTTTGTCCGGTGGTCAAAGACAGCGTGTTGCATTAGGACGTGCAATCGTTCGTGCGGCACCTATCTTCTTGATGGATGAACCTTTATCAAACTTGGATGCTAAATTGCGTGTGGTAATGCGTACTGAAATTGCTAAGCTTCACCAAGACTTGGGTACTACAACTATTTATGTTACCCACGATCAGACTGAAGCGATGACTTTGGCTGATAGAGTTGTTGTAATGTCTGTTGGTAGAGTTGAACAAATCGGCTCACCACTTGAAGTTTACAACAATCCAGTTAACATGTTCGTTGCCGGATTTATTGGTTCCCCACAAATGAATTTCTTCAATGTTCACTACAAGGACGGTCGAATTTCTGATGGCAAAGGCTTGAATATTGGTATTCCTGAAGGTAAGGCAAAACTGCTGGAAGAAAAGGGCTACAACGATAAAGACTTGGTCTTCGGTATTCGTCCAGAAGATATTCACTCAGAAGAAGCATTTATGGAAACATGGCCAGATTCAGTAATTGAATCAAAGGTTGTTGTTTCAGAGCTTCTAGGTGCAACTATTCAGCTTCACCAAGAAGTTGATGGTACTGAATTTACTGCTATTGTAAATTCACGTGATTATCACAAGCCAGGTGACAAGGTTAAGATGGGCTTTGATGTTAACAAAGCTCACTTCTTTGATAAAGATTCCACGAAGGCGATTGTTAACTAATCTGGTACTGAAAACGCAGTACAGATAATTATTAATTAAGCTTACAACCATATGTAGCAGAAGCTACTGTTGTTAAGAATTGTTTATTGTTTTGATTTTTAGGAGGAAAAAGTCATGAAGATTTGGAAGAAAATGGCTTTAGGTAGTACTGCTGTTCTTGCTGCATTATCATTAGCAGCATGTTCAAACGGCTCAAGTAATTCATCATCAAGTAGCAGTAATTCAAACAAGAAGGCTAACTTGACTCTTTGGGTGGATACTGAACAAGTTCCTTACTACAAGCAAATTGCTAAGGACTTTACTAAGAAGAACAAGAATATTAAGGTTCGTGTAGTTCAAAGTCCTAACGGTTCAGCTAACGCTAAGACAGACGTTGGTAAGGACCCATCAAAGGCTGCTGATGTCTTTGAAGTTCCTAACGATCAATTAGGTCAAATGGCTGAAGCTGGTTACATTAACCCACTTTCACCATCAGCAACTAAGGATATCCAAGACAACTATGTCGATGTTGCTTCAAAGGGTGTAACTTGGAAGGGCAAGGTTTACGCATTCCCATACGCACAACAAGCTCAAACCATTTACTACAACAAGTCTAAGTTATCAGCTAACGACGTTAAGGACTGGAAGACTTTAACTTCAAAGGGTGTTGTAGCTACCGACTTTACTAACGCTTACGTAATGTGGCCAGTAATGTTCTCAGCAGGTACTACACTTTACGGTAAGAATGGTGAAGACCTTAAGGGCTCAACTTTCAACTCACAAAACGGTGTTAATGCTTTGAAGTGGTACGCAGCTCAAAAGAAGAACAAGAGCGTAATGCAAACTTCAAACGCTTTGAACCAATTGAAGAAGGGTAACGCACAAGCTATTTTGGACGGTCCTTGGAACGCTGCTAATATCAAGAAGATCTTGGGTAAGAACTTCGCAGTTGCTAAGTATCCTAAGATTGAAGTTGGTGGTAAGAGCGTACAAATGGAAGCATTCCTTGGTATTGAAGGCTTCGCAGTTAATGCTAACACCAAGAATGCTAAGGCTGCTTCAGATTTAGCTGCTTACATTACTAACAAGAAGTCACAATTAATTGCTCATAAGAACGCTGGTCAAATTCCAGTATTGAAGAGCGCTGTCAACTCAAGTGCTATTAAGAGTGACCCGGTTGCTGAAGCTGTAATTGAAATGGCTAAGCCAGGTAACTCAGTATTGCAACCTAAACTTCCACAAATGGCTGCATTCTGGAACGGTTCAGCTCCACTTATCAGTGGTTCTTACGACGGTAAGATTAAGCCATCACAATACAAGGCACAACTTGCTAAGCTCGCTAAGAATATTGAAAAGAAATAATTTGCTAAAAGCATAAGCAAGGGTTGGGCTAAATAAAAATTGTCCAACCTTTTTGCCTAAGAAGGGGAGAAGTTATGTTTCTAAAGAAAAAGCATGTAGCTCCTAAAGCAACATATCGCGAGGTTTGGTCAAAAGGCGACATTGCTACCAAGTTATCATTCTTCTTAATGGGTAGTAACGCCTTGGCAAACAAACAATGGGTAAAAGGTATTTCATTCTTACTTTCAGAAATTATCTTTATTGTTTGGTTTATCCTCAGTGGTATCCCTACTTTAAATTCATTAGCTACATTAGGTACTATTAAAACCAAAAAAGTTGTTTATGATGCCGCACAAGGCGTTTATGTAACCAAGCAACCATCAAACTCAGTTTTGATTTTGTTATTCGGTGTATTGGCCTTGATCTTATGTGTAGCAATCATTTATCTATACATTGTCAACTTACGCTCAACTAGACATAATTATATTTTGAAGCGTGATGGGGACCATATTCCAACTAACGTTGAAGAACTTAAGAGTTTGCTTGATACTCGGTTACACGCAACCTTGATGGTTATTCCATTATTGGGTATCTTGTTCTTTACGATTTTGCCAACGATCTTCATGATTTCAATGGCCTTTACCAACTATGATCGTCAACACCCAATCGCTTTCTCATGGACAGGCTTCCAAGCATTTGGCAATGTTTTGAGTGGTGACTTAGCTGGTACTTTCTTCCCAGTCTTAGGCTGGACTTTGATCTGGGCTGTGGCAGCTACTGCTACGACTTTCTTCTTTGGTGTTTTGCTCGCTCTTCTGATTGAATCAAAAGGAATCAAGCACAAGGGATTCTGGAGAACAATCTTTGTTATCATTTGGGCTGTACCACAATTCGTTTCACTTTTGATGATGGCGCAGTTCTTGGACTACCAAGGTGCTTTGAACAATATCTTGATGAACTTGCATTGGATTAGTTCACCAATTCACTTTATTGATAATCAAGCTTCACCTTTAGTTGCAAGAATTACCGTTATTCTTGTTAACATGTGGATCGGTATTCCGGTTTCTATGTTGGTTTCAACAGCGATTATTCAAAACTTGCCACAAGATCAAATTGAAGCTGCTAAGATTGATGGTGCTAATGCTGCACAAATTTTCCGTTCAATCACTTTTCCACAAATTTTATTTGTGATGGCACCTTCACTTATCCAACAATTTATTGGTAACATCAACAACTTCAATGTTATCTTCTTGCTGACAGGTGGTGCACCAATGAACAGTAAGTATAACGGTGCTGGATCGACTGACTTGTTGGTAACGTGGTTATATAACTTGACCTTCGGTCAGGAACAGCGTTATAACGCCAGTGCCGTATTGGGTATCTTAATCTTCATTATTAGTGCAACTGTTTCACTGATTGCATATCGTCGTACTAATGCATTTAAGGAGGGCTAGACATGAAGTCATATTCAAATCAAAGACGGCTCTCATTAATCTTTCGGTATATCCTATTAATTGTTTTAGCGATTCTATGGATTTTACCGATTGTCTGGATCGTCTTAGCAAGTTTTTCATTCAATGATACTGGATTCGTTTCGACCTTCTGGCCGGAAAAATTCACATTGCAGAACTATATTGGGATTTTTACTAATCCACAATATCCATTTGGTAACTGGATCATTAATACTTTAGTTATTTCATTGCTTTCAATGGTAATTTCAACTTTCTTAACTATTTCAGTTGCCTACGTTCTGTCACGACTTCGCTTTGCATTTAGAAAGCCATTCTTACAGATCGCATTGGTATTGGGAATGTTCCCAGGCTTCATGTCAATGATCGCTTTGTATTACATCTTGAAGGGTCTTAACATGTTAAACCTCTTCGGATTGTTACTAGTTTATGTTGGTGGTGCCGGTTTGGGCTTCTACGTTGCTAAAGGATTCTTTGATACTATTCCTCGGTCAATCGACGAAGCTGCCGAAATCGACGGTGCTACTAAGTGGCAAGTATTCTTACATATTGGTTTGCCACTTTCAAAGCCAATGATTGTTTATACTGCTTTGACTGCCTTCATCGCTCCATGGACAGACTTCATTTTCTCAGGTATTATTCTTTCAACCTCAGGAAATGCTAAGACTTATACAGTTGCTTATGGTTTGTATAACATGGTGCACACAGCTAAAGGTAACGCGACTGCATACTTCGCTCAATTCGTTGCAGGGTGTGTAATCATCGCTATCCCTATTACTATCTTGTTCGTTTTCATGCAGAAGTTCTACGTTAACGGAATTACTGCTGGTGCCGATAAGGGTTAATGCAAATATTGCTTATGCTAAAAAACGCTTTGCTTTTCTGATCCGTACCGTGTCAAGTAGACAGCTTAAATATATAAATTAATTTGATTAATCAGTTCGCTATTGTGCGAGCTGATTTTTCTTTTCATCAATCTTTTTCCAAAAGTCTTTATATCGTTTATCTTGTTTTATTGGATATGAAATTATATTCTCTGGATTATTCTTAGCTTCTTTTCTAACCTTACCTGCGCTCTTGCCATTGAAGCGCTCCTGAGGATCATAATTAATACCTGAATTGTCAAATTAAGTGCAACAGTTAGGCTATGAGGAAATATATTGCTTAAAGAGTTCTTCTGCTGTGTGATATTGAAGGATTCGACGATGTTTGCGGTTAATGGCATCAGTTGCCTGTTGAACATAAGCAGCTGACTTATCTTTCATGCTTTTGCCTTTAGGGAAGAATTGACGCAGAAGTCCATTGCAGTTCTCATTGGTGCCTCTTTCCCATGGAGAATATGGGTGGGCGAAGTAGATCTGGCAGCCTTTGATCTTGGTCATATCCGCAAACTCAGAGCCATTGTCAAACGTGATCGATTTAAAACAGGCAGGATGTCTGTCAATCTCATTTTGAAGCAGCCTTGGGCATGTGCTTGCCCGATAGTCAGGAATCTTGATAACTACTTCAAAGCGTGTGGTTCTTTCGGTCAAAGTCATTAAAGCAGGCTGATTCTTGCGTCTGACGCCTTTAACCAGATCTCCTTCCCAATGCAGCGGCGTTTTTCTGTCTTCAATCTCTTTAGGACGCTGTTCAATGGAATTGCCAAGATGCTTCTTGTGCAAAGCGTGACCGCCATGGCTGTGATGACGCTTGTTCCTGCGTCTTTTGAGCTTCATAGGCAGATCAATATTGCTTATGTCCAGCAAGCCCTGATCAATATAGCGATAGACGGTTGGTGTGCTGGGACAAGGGTAGCCTGGCATAGTCCTTTTGAATTCACCAACGAATTCATCGATGCTGGTGGCATCAAATTTAGCTTTAAAGCGTCCCCAAAAAGACAGCATAATGCTTCAATGGATTGCGCTGATAGCAGTTTTTGCGACGCTTCTCATAATAAAGCTGTGCAGTATCAGCGTAATAGTGCTCATACAATAAATAGCTGCTGTCTCTTTGCAGGACGCTTCCGCGTTTGATTTCGCGACTGATTGTCGACTTATGGCAGCCGACTTCTTGAGCGATAACAGTACGGGAAGTTATGCCGGAATCCAGCATTGCTTGAATTTGTCCACGTTGTACGCTGGTTAATTGATGATAGTGCTTAGAAATGCTAGAATTTGAATTGGTCATGAAGATCTTCCTTTCTTGATTTTTCGTCACTTCAAGTTTAGGTCTTCATGGCCTTTTTGTTTAACACTTAGTGTTGCACTTCAATTTTAAATCGTTCTAGACAATATGCCATATTATAAGCTAAAATAGCTATTTCTAGCCGCTGTTGAAAGCCTACTGGACTTCTTGCTCGATTATTCTCAGCGTTGTAATAACTAAGCAAAGAAAAGTCGCTTTCAATGCTTCTTCTAATTGCCATCAATTGATGATCATTATGCCTTCTAGCTCCTTGCATATTTTTACGATATGGCGTCCAAAGCACATATCCCATGCGCTTTAGATTAGTAGCTAGATTTTTGCCTAAATAACCTTCATCTCCTAAAAGATAATGGTTGGCTGGATGAGCATTGATCATCAATTCTACTGTCTCTTTGGCATCATGTACTGACGCTTTAGTAACTGCATAGTCAAGCAGATAGCCATCATCGCTTACTATTGCGTGGACCTTGAAGCCATAATAATAGACTTTCTTGGTTGCTTTATAACCAATATCAGCTACGCCCCGAAAGATCTTGACACGATAATTGCGAACAGGCTGGCAAACTGGCACTGGGAAACTATCAATAATCAAAAATTCTCCAGCTGTCTTTACTTCTTGATTCCAAGCCTGACGGATACAACGAATTAGAGGCAAGAGCATTCGAGCTCGACGGTTAAAACGAGAATGAGATAAGCCAACGAAGAATTTACAGAATCTTCGTTGAGATTCAATTCCAATTTCAGTTTGCCAAATGAGCATCACTAAGATAGAACTATCAGGAAGCTTGGTCTAATCAACATTTTTACGATCTTTAAGTCCATCAGGTGCATAAAGCTTATATAGCGAGCGACAAATCACACTTAACCGATTAAAACTAACTTGTAAATGGTGAGAAAAACGCTTAAGCTTGAGATAGTTCAATTAGATCAGACTCTTTTCTATTTAAATTACTTACAACTTGAGTCTAGTCTAATTGGACTTTTTTATTAACTAAAACGATTTAACTAGCACCACGCGTAAATAATGTAAACTGTTACATTGCAGTTGTCTAATCTGTAAAAACATGATAATCTAATACTCGAATGGGTATTTATTACCAGTTTAATTTTTCAATTTAAAGGAGATATTTATAATGGAAAAACGCGATTTTCATATCATTGCAGAAACAGGTATTCATGCACGTCCAGCTACTCTTTTAGTACAAGCTGCTTCAAAGTTTGGCTCAGATGTTAACTTGGAATACAACGGTAAGTCAGTAAACTTGAAGTCAATCATGGGTGTTATGTCACTTGGTGTTGGTCAAAATGCTGATGTTACTATCACTGCTGAAGGTGATGACGAAAAGGACGCATTGGACGCAATTGCCGACACTATGAAAAAAGAAGGTTTAGCTGAATAATGACCAAGACTTTAAAAGGAATTGCTGCAAGTGATGGTATCGCTATTGCTCCAGCATATCTTCTTGTGGAGCCTGATCTTTCATTCTCTAAATCTTCAATTGCTGATGTTGAAGCTGAAGTAGCTCGTTACAACGATGCAATTAAGACTTCAACTGCTGAAGTTGAAAAGATTCATGATATTGCTAAAGAAAGCTTGGGCGATGAAGAAGCTCAAGTTTTTGAAGCACACTTAATGATTTTAAATGACCCAGAATTTACTGGTGCCATTGAGAATGAAATTAAGGATTCAAAGATCAACGCAGAAGCTGCTCTTGATGAGACTGCTAAGAAGTTTATTGCTATTTTTGAAGGGATGACAGATAATCCTTACATGCAAGAACGTGCTGCTGACGTACGTGATGTTTCAAAGCGTATTATGGCTCACCTTCTTGGTAAGGAATTACCAAATCCTGCTTCAATCGATCATGAAGTAATTGTTGTAGCTCACGACTTAACTCCAAGTGACACTGCTCAACTTAACAAAAAGTATGTTAAGGGTTTTGTTACTGATATTGGTGGTCGTACAGCACACTCAGCAATTATGGCTCGTTCACTTGAATTGCCAGCTGTTGTTGGTACTGACTCAATTACTAAGGATGTTAAGAACGGCGATATGTTAATTGCTGATGGTCTTGACGGGGATGCAATTATTGATCCAAGTGACGCTCAAGTAGCTGATTACAAGCAAAAGAGTGAAGCATTCCTTAAGCAAAAGGCAGAATGGGCTAAGCTTAAGAATGAACCATCAGTTACTGCAGATGGCAAGAAATTTATCATTGCTGCTAACATTGGTACACCTAATGATATGCCAGGTGTAAAGGATAATGGTGCGGAAGCCATTGGTTTGTACAGAACAGAGTTCTTGTACATGGACTCTAGTGACTTTCCAACTGAAGAAGCTCAATTTGATGCCTACAAGGAAGTTATTGAAGGTATGAATGGTAAACAAACCATTATCAGAACCTGTGATATCGGTGGTGACAAGCACCTTGATTACTGGGATCTTCCAGAAGAAATGAACCCATTCTTAGGTGTTCGTGCTATCCGTCTTTCTATGCAATACAAGGATATCTTTAGAACTCAATTAAGAGCTTTACTTCGTGCATCTGCATACGGTCCATTAGGAATTATGTTCCCAATGATCGGTACTTTAGCAGAATTACGTGAAGCTAAGCAAATTTTAGCTGAAGAAAAAGATAAGCTCGCTAAAGAAGGCGTTAAGATTGGTGATGACTTGCAAGTCGGTATGATGATTGAAGTACCTGCTGCAGCCGTTTTAGCTGATCAATTTGCAAAGGAAGTTGACTTCTTCTCAATTGGTACTAATGACTTAATTCAATATACTATGGCTGCTGACCGTGGTAATGATAATGTGTCATACTTGTACCAACCATATAACCCATCAGTACTTCGTTTGATTAAGCACACTATTGATGGTGCTCATGAAAACGGTATTTGGTGTGGTATGTGTGGTGAAGCTGCTGGTGATAACACTATGTTCCCAATCTTACTTTCAATGGGGCTTGATGAATACTCAATGAGTGCAACTTCAATCTTACGTATCAGAAGCTTAATGAAGAAATTGAACACTGCTGACATTAAGAAATTAGCTAACGAAGCTTGTTATGTATCAGAAACTGCTGAAGACAACGAAAAATTAGTTAATAATTTAATGAAAAAATTGAACAAGTAGTTTTAATTTGCAAAAAGAGACTGTGATGTCTCTTTTTTTATTTTTAATAATTTTAAACAAAATGAACGAAATCTTCACAAATAATTCACGTTTTATCTTTAGTATTAAGTAAATAGCAGAGGTAAACGATAAATTAAGCACTTACGAAAAAGAAGCTTATATGGTATACTAGCTATGAGTAATGAAACGTATACAAATATTTGTTCTGAGGAGCGTGATTTTTATGGTAGATTTATATGTCTCTCCTAGTTGTACTTCATGTCGCAAGGCAAGAGCGTGGCTTGAAAAACATAATATTCCATTCGAGGAAAGAAACATTTTTTCTGAACCATTGACTAAAAAAGAATTATTAAAGATCTTGCGGATGACTGAAAATGGTACTGAGGAAATCATTTCTACCCGCTCAAGAACTTTTCAACAATTGCGAATCAATTTAGATGATTTATCAATTGATCAGTTACTTGATTTAGTAGAAAAGAATCCTAGCTTGTTAAGAAGACCAATCATTATGGATGATCGTCGACTTCAAGTTGGTTACAATGAAGATGAAATTCGTCGATTCTTGCCACGAAAAGTTCGTCGGTTGGAATTGGCTGAAGCACAAAAGATTGCAGATTTATAAAATGATTGAAAAGTGTTAGTTAAGGCTTTTGTTGAGACTAACACTTTTATTTTAAACGAAAAATACGCTACAATAGATATATTAATTCATGGAGGTGAGATCCTGTGCAGGTAGATCATATTGATAAGAATACTATCAGAGTTCGAATTGATAAAGCTGAATTGGCTCGTCGTGGGATGGGAATGCTTGATTTATTAGGTAATAGACAAAAGATTCAAGACTTCTTCTATAAAATTCTTGATGAGGTCGATGAAGACCATGAATTTGCCAATGGTGCTCCAGTATCATTTCAAGTAATGCCTAATAATGGGGGATTAGATTTGATGATCACCAAAGTTAAGCCGGACGATGCACAGAATTTAAGGAAACTAATGGGTGATAGCTTTCCTAAGGATGAGCAATCATCAACGAATTCGGATGATTCAAAAAGTTTCTTTGATTTAGATGAGGAGAGTACGAATTCAAATTCGGCTCCTCAAGGACCAGCTACTCACAACTTTTTTAACCAAGATGATAAAAACAATGAGCCAACTGATTGGAGATCGCGCAAGACTCAGGCTTACTATTTTGATGATTTAGGTAGTCTAATTGAATTAGCTGATAACCTTAAGGCAAATGATTTAGCTTCTAGCTTGTATTACTTGCATGGACAATATTTCTTAAATTTGGCATTTCTTGATGAAGAATATGAGGAGCTTAAACCAGCAGATGCGTGGACAATAGCCAACGAATTTGGTTTTAAGGTCGATAGTGATAAGATGCGTGTAGTTGAAGAAACAGGCAAATGCTTATTGATGCAAAATGCTTTAGGCCAGATTCGACATTACTTTTTAAAAGCAGCTAATTATTAAGATTCTTTAAAGAAAAAGAGACGGGACAAAATTCCGTCTCTTTTTTACGTAATAAAACATGGGTGAGAAAAATGTATGCAGCCATGTTAAATAAGAAATTAGTCCTTGCAGTTGACGAAGCATGTTTAGTTAATGCAAGGCAAAAGAAATTGAATCGTGATAATTATCACTGTCCACATTGCAATAAAAAAGTAATTTTGGTTATGTCGGAGCAAAAAGCAGCCTTTTTTAAGCATCTTGTGAAGTACAGTAACTTAATGGGTGAAAAAGAGGAGCATCACCAATCGAAAATGCTGTTGAAGTCAGCTTTGACGGCAGCTGGTTTTCCGGCAGAAGTTGAGATTCCATTAGCTGAAGGACAATTGCGTGCAGATGTCTTAGCAACTGCTAAGTTAGCGTTTGAAGTTCAATGTGCGCCGTTGAGTCAACAAGAATTTAACCATCGGCATCAGCTTTATCAAAAAATTGGTGTAAAAGATATTTGGATTGTGGGGCAGCGACACTATTTGAAACGGCGATTGAAACGCACACAGTTGATTTTCTTTCGACAAAATAAAGCTTGGGGGAATTACTATTTAGAAATTAATCCACAGAGAAATCGTTTTTGCTTAAAATATAATGTTTTAGAAGAACCGATAGCTAATAAATTGGTTTATCAAAGTAAATCATTTTTCCTTGATGAATTGGGGATAAAAGATTTTTGGCGCTTTAAGCCATTCAAAAAAGAATATTCTTTGAACATTGCAACTCAAAGAAAATATTTACGCCAGCAAATTATGCAAAAAACAAAGTTAGGATTGAAAATAGGAGAGATGCTTTATGAACGCAAATTAACTCTTGATGATTTACCTGATAAAGTTTTTGCTACTTGGCGTAACCCAGGTGAAAGAGATCGGGTTAGTGATTTTTTGCAAAAATAAAACGCCTTTAGATAAGGCGTAAATGATGCTCCGCAGGTAAATAGTCTGAAAAACACTTTTGACAATTTGGAAGCATTAGATTAACTAAATCCTGTTGATTGATTGGTCCCTCTAGCAATACTCCATTTTGCTCGTTGTCTTCGTTAAAGATAACGGTGGTAGGAGTAGCTTTAATATTCCATTGGTTGGCTAGTTTTTGATCTTCTTCAATAGAAGTACGCAGGTAATCAGTTTGTTTGATTGCCTGAATATCCGCATCCTTGATATGTAATTTGTTTGCAATCCGCTTAAGCAGCTCAGGTGTATAAGCGGAAGCATCTTTGCTCAAGTTTTTTTGTAATTCATACAGGTATTGACGGGCTTTTTTGTTGCCATAGGCCAGCCTAATCGCGTGGTAATTTTCTAATGCTTCATAAGTTGCTCTAGAAAAATTACTAATATCAGGCAACTTCTGGTCATCTTTGCGTCGGCGAATCGCATCATCATTGATTAAACAAACATTTGCAATGGGAATATAGTGATAACAAACGTCGACCCCTAATTCATCAACGGTTTTACGAATCTGTTTTTCAGTGTTATAACAATAAATCCCTATTGGATTGATGAATAGAAAAATCTCAAACATAATCTCGACCTCTTTGGTGATTTACTATTAGTTACTTTAGCAAGAAAAAAAATAAGTGACAAAAAATATGCCTTATTTTCTATATACTATTTTTGGTGAGCGCTTGCACGAGCTATTTTGCTTTGATTAGTGTTAGCAGCCGTTTGTTCAAAGTCATATTCTTGTTCAAGTTTAGTTAATACTGTTTGAATTAAAGCAGGATTAGTATTTTCGATTTCTAATTCAAAATCTTGATAGTTATCTGGATAAGACGTAGCATCTAGAGTTAATTCACAGTTTTGTGGCCCGTTCATCAAAATTCTGCGGGTTTTGCTCCAGGTGAAAAGACGTAGCTTTTTTTGGTCATTGGCAAAATGATTATCTAGATATGCGCCAATATTACCAGTGAATTTAAAATGCTTTTTTGCTACTAATTTTTTAGCTTGAGCGTGAGTTAATTCATCATTAATTTCAATTACTTCATGGAAATTCTTTTGTACAGGATTAGGATCCGGTACCTTCATTGTTTGCTCTGCGTGAGTAGCATAGATTCGAATACGCAAGCTAATTTGATGATTTTTTAATAAATCATCTGCTGTATCAAAATAATAATTTTCTTGGGTAAAGTCACTTTTGATTGGAAAAGCGGCAGTGATCTGATCATAAACGCTTTTATTTAAAAGAATTTTTGCTTCAATTTCTCGATTTTTACTCATCTGTTTTTCCTCCGAACTGTTTAACTTAATTATATGGTAAAATGAGTTTGTTTGCTTAAGAAAGGAATGTTTTCTCATGGAATTAGATTGGGATAACTTCTTGTGGCCTTATAACGAAGCTGTTCGCGAGTTAAAGGTTAAATTTCGTTCCCTTAGACAAGGCTTTTTAACTAAGGGAGAACATTCACCTATTGAATTTGTAATTGGCCGGGTAAAGACAGTTGATTCTATCAAGGAAAAAATGAAACGGCGAGTAATTAGTCCTGATGTCATTGAGACTGATATGCAAGATATTGCAGGGATTAGGATTGTTACTCAATTTGTAGACGATATTTATAAGGTAGTAGATTTGATTCATGCTCGAGATGATATGGAAGTTGTTGAGGAGCGTGATTATATTCAAAATGCTAAGCCGAGTGGATATCGGTCATACCACATGGTGATTAACTATACGGTTTACTTACCAGAAGGTCCGAAAAAATTAATTGCGGAAGTTCAGATTAGAACTATGGCAATGAACTTTTGGGCTACTGTCGAGCATACTTTAAATTACAAATATCAAGGTGTCTATCCTGATGACATTTCAGCTAGATTAAAATCAACGGCTGAAGCCGCTTATAGACTAGACGAAGAAATGTCATCAATTAAGGATGAGGTCCAAGAAGCTCAGAAAATTTTTACCAAAAATAAGGGCAAAGAAAAATTATGAAAGTAACAATAGCGCATAATAACTATGATGAAACGTTAAAGACAGTTGCGCAGCTTAAGAAGCTGCTTCAGGAAAAGGGCTTTATCTTTGATGCTAGATATCCTGATGTAGTGATCACTGTTGGCGGTGATGGCACCCTCATCAATGCCTTCCACCGTTATGAAAATCAAGTAGATTCTGTGCGCTTTATTGGGATTCATACTGGCCACTTAGGTTTTTATACTGATTGGCGTAACTATGATATTGAAAAAATGGTTGATGCTTTAGCAGTAACCAAGGGTGAACCAGCGAAGTATCCTTTACTAGAAATAAAGATGCTCACTGAATCAGGTGAAACTCATTACCATTTAGCCGTCAATGAATCAGCGGTTAAAAGAGTTTCACATACATTAGAGGCCGATGTGTACATTAATGATCAATTATTTGAAAACTTTCGAGGCGATGGTCTTTGCGTTTCAACACCAACAGGTTCGACTGCTTATGGCAAATCACTAGGTGGTGCAGTAATTCATCCCCGGCTAAAAGCGTTGCAAATGACTGAAATTGCCTCAATTAATAATCGAGTTTTTAGAACTTTGTCATCACCAATTGTGATTGCGCCTGATCAATGGATTTCGATTGTTCCTAATGCAGATCATTTTGTGATGACAGTTGATGGAGCAAGAATTGATGTACGTAATGCTAAGAAGATTGAATATCGAATTTCGCGGCATTCGATTCAGTTTGATCAATTTGGCCACCATCATTTTTGGTCACGCGTACAAAATGCGTTTATTGGAGATAATGAAAAAAATGACTAGTTTATTTAGACTAATTGTGCAAGAAAGAGACCCCAAAAAGCTGGGTCCTTTTTTGTTAAAAAATGGTTTTTCGCATCAAGCGTTAAACAATGCTAAACACCATCATGGCATGATTTTAGTAAATCATAAAAGAAGATATACTAGCTTTAATTTGCGTGCTGGGGATGAAGTGATTTTTATCAGTGGTGAAGAAAAGAAAAATGATTTTTTAAAGCCATCGAATAATCCAGTATCAATTGTGTTGGAGAATAAAAATTATCTTGTAGTTAACAAACCTGCAGGTGTGTTGTCAATTCCCTCACGCTATGAAGATGATGATGCGGTGGTCAATCGATTGTTGGGTTATTTTGCCCAAAAAGGACAGAAAAATTTGAAGCCGCATGTTATTACTAGATTAGATCGAGATACATCTGGTTTAGTATTGGTGGGGAAAAATGCAATTTCCCATGCTCGTTTTAGTAAAATTGGCAAGAAGAAATTTGTCAAAAAATATCATGCAATTGTACATGGCAATTTTGCTCCGAATGAGTTAACTGGTTTAATTGATCAACCGATTGGCAAAAAGGGTAGTGGGGTTAAACGTGCGGTAGTGGCAGATGGAAAGGACGCTCAAACCGCGTATCGAGTCCTAGATCAGGTTACAGGTGCTAGCTTGGTAGAGTTACGCTTGCTTACCGGTAGAACCCATCAGATCCGTGTTCACATGGCTTATCTGGGACACCCCTTATATGGTGATCCTTTATATGGAATTCAAGATGGGTTTTCACGCCAAGCCTTAAATTGCTTTTATTTAAATTTTCCGGATCCATTTAGCCAGCAAAAATGTAAAACAATTGAGTTGAATGATCCAAAAGATATGCAAGAACTGTGGCAGAAACTAATTAATAAAGAATTCTAAAGTTATTAGCTAAAACTTCTAAAAAACTTGCATCCAGTAACCGCTTTCTTTAGAATTAAAGCGTAATGTTAAAAACTATACTTATACAGAAAAGAGGATATCTTTATGTACTATTCCAATGGTAATTATGAGGCTTTTGCGGATGCCAAAAAGCCCGCAGGCGTAGATAAAAAATCTGCTTATATTATTGGTAGTGGTTTAGCCGGTCTTTCTGCAGCTGTCTTTTTAGTTCGTGATGCACAAATGAAGGGTGAAAATATTCATATCTTAGAAGAGCTACCCGTAGCTGGTGGTTCACTTGATGGTGCTAAGCGTCCTAATGCAGGTTTCGTGGTTCGGGGCGGCCGCGAAATGGAGAACCACTTTGAATGTTTGTGGGATATGTACAGATCGATTCCAAGTTTGGAAATCCCTGGCGCATCATACTTAGATGAATATTATTGGCTTGATAAAGAAGATCCTAACTCATCCAATTGCCGTCTAATTTATAATCGCGGTGATCGCTTACCAAGTAATGGTCAATATGGTCTAGGTAAGTGCGCTAATGAAATCTTGAAGTTAATCATGACACCGGAAAAGGAACTCCAAGGTGAAACAATTGAAGAATTCTTCAGTGATGACTTCTTTAAGACTAATTTCTGGACATACTGGGCAACAATGTTTGCCTTTGAAAAATGGCACTCAGCAGCCGAAATGCGGCGTTATGCAATGCGCTTTATTCACCATATTGATGGTTTGCCTGACTTTACCGCATTGAAGTTTAACAAGTATAACCAATATGAGTCCATGGTTAAGCCACTTTTGGCATATTTAAAAGATCACGGTGTTCAATTTGAATATGATTGTCACGTTGATAACGTGGTTGTTGATCATGAGGGCAAGCAAAAGGTTGCCAAGAAGATCGTGATGACCAAGAATGGTGAGCAAAGTGATATTGATTTAACCCCAGATGATATTGTCTTTGTGACTAACGGTTCAATCACTGAAAGTTCTACTTATGGTGATCAAAATACCCCAGCACCAATTACTCACGACAAGGGCTCTTCATGGAAATTATGGGAAAATTTGGCTAAACAAGATCCTGACTTTGGTCATCCAGATGTCTTCTGTGAAAACTTGCCAGAGCGTAGTTGGTTCGTATCAGCTACAGCTACCTTGGAAAATAAGAAAATAGCTCCATACTTTGAACGCTTGACTAAGCGCAGCCTTTACGATGGTAAAGTTAATACTGGTGGAATTATCACTGTTGTTGACTCTAATTGGGAACTTAGCTTTACTATTCACCGTCAACCTCACTTTAAGAGCCAGAATCCAGATCAAATCGTTGTTTGGATTTATGCTTTGTATTCTGATACTGAGGGTAATTACATCAAGAAGAGAGTCGTTGACTGTACTGGTAAAGAAATTGCCGAGGAAATGCTCTATCACTTAGGCGTACCAGAGAGTCAAATCAGCGAATTGGCTAGTGAAGAAAATATGAATACCGTACCAGTTTACATGCCATATATCACTAGTTACTTTATGCCTCGTCATGATGGGGACCGTCCAGATGTTGTTCCAGAAGGATCAGTTAATATTGCCTTTATTGGCAATTTTGCCGAATCACCAACTAGAGACACTGTCTTTACCACCGAATATTCTGTCAGAACTGCCATGGAAGCTGTTTATACATTGCTTAACGTTGACCGTGGTGTACCTGAAGTATTTGACTCAATTTATGATATTCGTCAATTGCTTCGTGCGATGTACTACATGTCTGACAAGAAGAAATTAGTTGATCAAGAGATGCCATTACCTGAGAAGTTAGCTCTCAAAACAGGGATGAAGAAAATCAAGAGAACTTGGGTCGAAGAACTGTTAGAAGAAGCTAACTTAGTTTAAATATGCTAGGCATAATAAAAAAGCTTGAGTAAATTCAAGCTTTTTTTGTACGCTTTTTGATTGCTCTCAGACTAAGCAAAATAGCTACTGCAATTAAAGCAATGACAACGAATGAGATTACAACTTTAATCAATCGTGGTCCGTCTAAGTGCAAGATTGAATCGCCACCATAAGCATATAAGTAAGCGAAGGGGATGACACCGATAATGATTGGTATTAGCTGTTTTTTACGTTGCCCCTTATTAATCATAATGTTGACATAGCTAACTGTCGCACTCGGAATAAATGGAATCATATATCCAATAATTAATCCAAGCATTGGTGATTTTAATCCAGTCAATAACTTATAAACTTTACTGTTAGACATCTTTTTCATGTCATAGAGTTTTTGCAAAAGTTCCATTAAAATTATTTGGCCTAAAATGTCACTGATCCAATTAACAATAAATCCCCAGGCAGGGCCATAAAGGATTCCGTTGAGAACACAAAAGATTCCGTTGGATAAGCCAGGAATTGCTACACAGATCGCATTAAGTAAAAATAAAAAGGCTAAGTCTTCAATACCATGGCTACGGACCATGTTAACGAGTACTTCTTCATTATGGTGATCAAAATGAAGTAATAAATTCAATTCAGGACGGTAATTTAAATAGAGTTTATACAGAAGTAGTAACCCTAATATCCCGCCAAGAATGAAAAGTAATATTCGAATTATTTTTCTTTTCACTTTGTCACCTTCTTATATTTTGTTTCATTTATTTCTATTTTACTTTAAGTTGTAGGAATAAAAAAGCCATGACGTTCTATTGCGCCATGACTTTGGTACTAATGTTAATTACTATTTGGTGAAAAGAACGCGAGTGCCTTCTGGTACGGAAATTTCTTTTTGAATAGGAGTTAGGCTACCAGTACCAGCGTTTCTTGTGTAAAGAGTAGCATTATCTGTATTTTGATTAGCGACAACGACGTAGCGCTGATCTTTATCCCAATTAAAATCACGAGGGAAGTCACCAAAAGTGGATACACGTTGAACCAGGCTCAAAGTATGATCGTCGTTAACTTTGAAGACAGCAATTGAATTATGTCCCCTGTTGGAAGTGTAAACATATTTGCCATCTTGACTAATATATAAAGCAGCAGCTCCGTTATGGTCAGTAAAATCAGCAGGAATTGTCTTATAAGTAGCAATATTTTCAAAGTCCCAAGTGTCTTCGTTAAATTTAACGACATTGATTTGACTAGAAAGTTCACCGACAACGTAGAAGTAATTGCCATCTTTACTGAAGACGATATGACGTGTACCAAAGCCAGTTTCGCACTTATATTGAGCAATGTGTTTTAATTGATCATTTTCTAATCTATAAAAATCAACGGTATCATTGCCTAGATCACAACTAACCAAGTTACCAGCTGGGGTTTCATCAAAGAAGTGAGGGTGAGGACCGTCAACTTGTTCAGGACGCGGACCCAACGTTTCAGCTTTGTGAGTTATAGTATCAACTAGATCGAGCTTGCCACTGTCGTTGTAGCGGAAAACGGACAAGACAGCAGTATGATAGTTAGCAGTGTAAATCAACTTTTTGGTGCGGTTAATTCCTACATAAGCTGGCGAAGAGCCTGGAGTTAAATAGTGGTCAACTTCGTTTGCGCCTTGATCACTTAATTGAAAGACGCTGATTCCACCTTTATCGCCAGCGTTATTAACAGTAAAAATTAAATTACCATCTTTTCGGAAATAAGTTGGACCACCAACGCTAATAATATTCTCAGCTTTGCCTAAACGGGCATCATTTGCTGCACCGGTAATAGGTAATTCATAAATCCCTTTGGAAGTTTTTTTGGTGTAACCTCCGATTAAAACCTTCATATATGTGGGCCTCCATCTCTAAATAAAAATAAGTCTAAAATAAAGTATAGCATGAAAGCGGATTAGACGCTTAAAAACACGATTTCCTGTTGAGCAAAAAATAATCGCCGATTTTGGGCTGCTTAAGTTTTTAAGCAGCTTTTCTTATGCTAAAATTATTTTTAAGGAGAGATTATATTATGAAATGGATTGCAAATATTAAAAAAATTGGTAAAAAGGCCGTCGATAATAAAGATGGCATGGTAATTTTATTTGGCGAGGGTGCTAATAAGGATTTGGAAGACGTTTCTGTCATTCAAAAATTCAGTACTGAGACGCCAGTTAGTGGTTTTGTTTTTAAAAAAGGCGATACAATCACTGTTGATGGTCAAACCTATGTTGCAAACTATGTTGGTCCGATGGTAGAGAGCAACATGAAGGCATTGGGACACGCAACCTTGTTCTTTAACCGTCCCGTTTCTAAGACGCCACTTGCTAATGCGATCTACTTTGATCCGGATATTGATCAACCATTACCTAATTTTAAGGTTGATGATGATATTGTTTATGAACACATTTAAAAATTAGGATGAATAGATGGAAAATAACCAACATAGGGGTGGAACTGTTTTTAAAAAATGGTTCTTAGATAATCGTTTTAGTATTGTTTTATTAAACGTCCTGCTATTCTTTTTAATTATTTGGGTCTTTAATAAGGTATCTTTTGTATTGAATCCTGCCTGGATCTTCTTTAGTGCAATTTTACCGCCATTATTATTAGCGGTAATTCAGTACTATATCATGAATCCGGTTGTTGATTGGTGTGAAAGAAAATTTAAGATTCCGCGAGTGGTGACAATTATAGTTTTATTCTTACTAGTAGTTGTCGCATTAATTTGGATTATTAATATCTTGGTTCCAATTGCACAGAATCAGATTAATTCATTGATAAAGAACTGGCCTCATATTTGGAATGATGCGGTTAATGCAACACAAAATGCGTTGCAAGATCCGCGTTTACATTCATTTAAAGGCAGTATCAAAGGCATGATTGATAATACGCAGAAGACCTTATTTAAATCTGGACAAAGTACCATCAATGCAACTATCGGCAATATTTCATCTGCCGTCAGCATTATTACAATGGTGGCTATGACTTTGTTAACTGCACCGTTTATTTTATTCTTCATGTTAAAAGATGGTCATCAACTGCGGCCATATATTACCAAGTTTGCACCTGAAAAGTGGCAACCTAGTTTTAGCAAATTATTATATGATATTAACTATGCTGTTGCTTCATATGTCCGTGGTCAAATTACTGTTGCCTTTTGGGTAGGTGTGATGTTCTCATTGGGTTACATTCTAATTGGTTTACCATATGGCGTGGCTTTGGCAATTTTAGCTGGGTTTATGAACTTAATCCCATACTTTGGTACACCATTAGCAATGATTCCTGTAATTGTAATTTCAATTATGACTTCAGGTTCAATGTTAATTAAGGTCTTAATTGTTTTTGCTATTGAACAAACAATTGAATCAAGAATTCTTAGCCCATGGGTAATGGGGAATAAAATGGAAATGCACCCAATTACAACAATTTTACTCTTGATTGGTGCTAGTGCCGTCTGGGGCTTATGGGGTGTAGTTTTCGGTATTCCAATTTATGCGATCTTGAAGATTATTGTGTCTCGCGTGTACAATTATTATCGAAGAGAGTCTAAACTCTTTGAAGAGAATGCTGTTTCTTCGACCACGGGGGATGCAGATCATGACGAAAGCGAATAAATACTAGATAGTTTTAAAGCGTGGCTTAAAAGCTACGCTTTTTTTGATAAGGAGTTTTTTGAATGACTAATCATGTAGTTTTGTATGAACCATTGATGCCAGCTAATACTGGTAATATTGCTCGTACTTGTGCGGGGACTAACACTGTCCTTGATTTGATTGAACCACTTGGTTTTCAAATCGATAATAAAAAAATGAAGCGAGCAGGTCTTGATTATTGGGACAAGGTCGATGTACGCAGACATGATGACTTGAATGCCTTTTTGAAGACCTTAGGGCCTAATGATGAGATGTATTTAATTTCTAAATTCTCATCAAAAAATTATGCACAAGTCGATTATACTGATCCTAACAAGAATTATTACTTTGTTTTTGGTAAAGAAACAACTGGTTTGCCAGAAACTTTTATGCGTGAATACTATGACCGTAATTTACGTATCCCAATGTCTGATAACATTCGGTGCTATAACTTGTCTAATTCTGTAGCAATGGTTTTGCTAGAAGCTTTACGCCAGCAAGGTTTTCCTAATATGGAAACAACCCATCATTATGAAAATGACAAGTTAAAAGATGACTATGATCGTCCTGAAAGATATGAACGTAATCTAGGGGAGAATAAATAATGGATTTTGAAAAACAGACAGATATTATCGTACAGGCATTTCATTATGATTTAGTTGATGAAGATACCAAACCAATTAGTGACGTTAGACCAGGAATTAGAAAATTAGATGTTAGCGGTGACGATGAGCATTCAGAAGAAAATGGTAGTTACTATGATGTTGCTATTCAATATGATGTAATTCCTGCACCAGCTATGTTTGAAGCAAGCGGCTTGATTCATCAAATCGTGCAATTAAAAGATTACCATGGTGATGGCTCTGACATTAGTAATTCAGATTGGCAGTTACTAACTCGACCATTAGTTGAGCAACTTGAGACCTTGATCTATGAAACAACCCAATTAACTTTGGGTCAGCCGGTTAACTTGAACTTCAAGGCTGAATTCGATAATTAATCAGGTGAGTACATGCCTGCAAAAAAGAAACAAAGAAAGGCCAAAAAGAGCTACAATAAGCGAAAAGCAAACAAAAAGCAAAATCTTAATTGGAGTATTTGTGGTTTAGTCTTGATTTTAATAGCGGGGCTAGCTTTTGTCCGTTTCGGTATTTTGGGTAAGCAAATTGCAAATTTGATTCGAATGTTCTTCGGGGATTCCTATTTGTTTGCGGCAGGTTTACTGGGACTTTTTGGCCTAGTAAATTTAATCTATAATCAACCGATTCACTTAACAATTAAGCGTAGCTTGGGGTTAGCAATCGCTTTTTTGGGAATTCTGTTAATTCAATGTAACTTGTATTTTGAACATGAATTAGTTAACAGTAATTTCCTGAATTCTTTTTGGCATGCAATGGCCGCGGAGTTTGGTCGTGCTGGAGTCACTGAGAGCATTGGTGGTGGATTAATTGGTTCATTAGCTTATCAACTTTTTTATCCACTACTAGGGCAAATCGGTGTCCGTGTTTTTGCTATTTTATTGCTGCCAATTGGAATTTTGATGTTTTTTGATGTTAAATTTAGAACAATTATCGAAAAATTCCAGACAGTTAGTCAATTATTCATCAAAAAGAATAAAGAAGCTGGGGTAAAGGTCAAAGATAAATATAATGACGTTTTGGAAAAGCGGCGTCAGAAAAAAGAGGAACAAGACGAAGATTTAGTTGATGACGATAAACCGATTTTTCCTAATGTAGCAGACTTTGACCCTGCCGATCCAACTGATGACGATGTAACGCCGACGGCTGAAGACGTAGAAGTTGAGCCAGAGACCACACCTGATCCAGAACCGCAAATTCAAATTGCACCACAACATGATGACGGGGTAAAGGAACTACCTAAGTCACATTCTTTTGCGGAAGATGATCAAAAGTTAAAGCAGGAATTAGCCGATGTCGATCATGGTGAACTAAAAACTGATGCGCCAGTCAATAAAGCTTATAAGATGCCACCTTTAAGCTTACTTGATCCAATTAAATCGACTGATCAGAGTACTGACCGTGATTTAATTAAGAAAAATACCCAAGTTTTGCAATCAACGTTTAAGAGTTTTGGCGTTAAGGTGATTATTAAAAAAGCTATTTTAGGACCAACTATTACGCGTTATGAAGTCCAGCCAGCTGTTGGCGTTAAGGTAAGTCGAATTGTAAACTTAGCGGATGATTTGGCTTTGGCGCTTGCGGCTAAAGATATTCGAATTGAAGCACCAATTCCTGGTAAGCCCTTTATCGGAATTGAGGTACCTAACCGAGCAACGTCTGTTGTTTCATTCAAAGACGTGATGGAACATCAAGATAATAAAGCCAAAAGCGATCCGATGGATGTACCATTGGGTAAAGATGTAACTGGAAGCATTATTTCTGCCAACTTAGCTAAGATGCCACACCTATTGATTGCTGGTTCAACTGGTTCTGGTAAGTCCGTAGCGATTAATACAATTTTAGCCAGTATTTTAATGAAGGCGTGGCCTGAAGAAGTTAAATTAGTTTTAATTGACCCAAAGATGGTCGAACTTTCAGTTTATAATGGTGTGCCGCATTTATTGATCCCTGTGGTGACCGATGCTAAGCTAGCCGCAAATGCACTGCGCAAAGTTGTTAAAGAAATGGAGCGCAGATATAAGCTATTTGCGGCTGGTGGCGTGCGAAACATGAGTGAATATAATCAAAAAGTTGCTGAAAACAATCGTGATAAAACTAAACCAGTGATGAAGCCGTTACCTTATATTCTAGTTGTAGTTGATGAACTTAGTGATTTGATGATGGTTGGTGGTCACGATGTTGAAGGCGCGATTGTTCGTTTAGGACAAATGGCACGTGCTGCCGGAATTCATATGATTTTGGCAACTCAGCGTCCAAGTGTTGATGTTATTACCGGTCTGATTAAAGCAAATGTACCATCGAGAATTTCCTTTGCTGTATCAAGTGGAGTGGATTCAAGGACTATTTTGGATCAAACAGGTGCAGAAAAATTACTTGGTCGTGGTGATATGCTTTATATGCCAATTGGGGCATCTAAACCTGAACGTGTTCAAGGTGCTTATATTGCTAGTGATGAAGTTGAACGCGTGATTGAATGGGTTAAGAAGCAACAAGAGGTTAGTTATGATGAGACAATGATTCCTAAAAAAGGTGAAAATTCATCAAATGCTGATAGTAAAGATGATGAGCCAGCAGATGAATTCTATGAGCAAGCTGTTGATTTAGTACGACGTCAACAGACGGCTAGCGTGTCAATGTTGCAGCGTAGGTTTAGAATTGGTTATAATCGTGCTGCTAGAATTGTTGATGAAATGGAAGCTAAAGGGATTGTTGGTCCATCTGAAGGCTCTAAGCCACGACAAGTTTTAGTGCCACCAATAAAGAATGAAGGTAATTCAAACAATGCTCACAACTAATATTGCAATTAGAAAAAATAAAAAGTTTACAACAGCCGCTATTGGCTGTTTTTTGCGTTTGCCGCTGACTAAACATAATTTAGCTTATGCTAGTTTGCTAGCGCGAATACAGATGAATAGCAGCTTAAGTTATCCGTCACTTGCTTTACAACAAAAAAGATTGGCAGAATTATATGATTTACAGCTGGAGATTATGCCACAAGTTTTTGGTAAAGAAATACTTTTGACTTATTATGCCAATTTTGTTGAGCCGATTGAGATTTTGGATCCACATTATACGTATGAAGAAATTCTTAATGTGATTGCACAAATAGTTAATCAACCTAATTTTGCGGAACCTTTGGTGGAATATGCTAAACGTCAATTAGCAGAAGAATATCAAGAACTGATTGAACAACCATCTAATTATGCGTTGGAGCAGTTTTTTAAATTGTGGTATCAGGATCAACCTGATTATGCGGAGACATTTATTGGCTCACTAGATGAAATCAAAGCTGCGACTAGCACGACTATGATGCATTATTGGCGTAATTTAGCTAATGTACCAATGCAAATTTTAGGAATGACCAGGGATAATAATCTGGTTTCTAAATTAGCTCAGGCTATGTTTCAACAAACTGGTTTAACTAAATCATTTCAAACAGTTAGTCTAACTATTCCAGCTAAAAGAAAGTTGATTGAAAAAGAGGATGATCAAGGAAATGTGCAAGCTCAATTGTTAATGGGCTTTGGTTTAGAACAAAGTATTGATTATCGCGGTCAAGTAATGGGAATATTATTATCGCAATATTTGGCAGGTGATCAATCATCTAAATTATTTACGCAAATTCGGGAGCAATTGGGAGCAGCTTATAATGTTGAAGCAAGCTGCTTTGCCAATAATTCTTTGTTTTTAGTCAGTGCAGGACTTGATCCTAGTAAGATTGCAGCGGCTCGAAAAATTATTTTATCCGAAATGGGTAAACTAGTTCAGGGCGAAGTAGAAGATGATTTATTTAAAAAGGCTAAAAAGGCAATTTTGCGTAATATGAAGATTGGTCTAGACGGTCAAAACTGGCAGATGGGTCAAATGTTGCGTGATGAATTGTTCTCGGGATATTTAGACTTTGATCGTGAAAATGCAATTAGGAGAGCTACACCTAAGCAGTTAGTAGCTTTCGTACAAAATTTATTCTTTAATGAAAGTTATGTTTTAAAATGATGACACCAAAAATTATCAAAAAAGAATATCAGTCAGGCTTTAAAGCCGAAATTATTTTAAAGCCACATTTTTATCAACGATTTTTCGGTATAATTGTTGACTTTGGTAGTAGTGATCCACAAAAGGTTGCCGGTTCGGCTCATTTCTTAGAGCATAAGCTATTTGCCAAAAAAGATGGTGATCTGTCAACGCAATTTGAAGATATTGGTGCTGACGTTAATGCATTCACGTCTTTTAATGAAACAATGTTTTATTGTAGTGGAATTGAGCATACGCCTAAAATGATCGATCTCTTGTTTGAATTGGTAGGGCAGCCGTATTTTACTAAGGAAAATATCGCGCAAGAGGCTCCGATTATTGAACAAGAATTGGCCATGTATCAGGATGACCCAACTTGGAGCGTAAATAATGCGATTATGCATGATATGTTTGGTGATTCTAATCTAGGGATCGAAGTTGTAGGTACGAAAGAATCAATTAATCAAGTTACAGTGAAAAACTTGACCCAAGTTTATGAGGCTAATTATGTGCCAGAAAAGATGCAATTTGTTGCTTGCGGTGATTTTTCTGATAATCAAGTGCAAACGATTTTGCGGCAAGTAGGAAAGCTGCAGCAAAAATATTTGCACGGGAAAGGTAAAAGCACAGCTGAAAAACAAGTTAGTTTTCGCATGTTACATGATCAAGTCTTGCCAGCCAGAGGTAATTCTAATTCCTTTGGTTTAGGAATTCGCTTTAAAAACTTTAAGAAAGTATTATTAAGCTTTGATTTGACTCAAATTCTGTTAGAAATAATGTTAGAATCAAAACTAAGTGCAATGGGACCATGGTTTGAAGAAATGAGAAAAAAGCAGTTGTTAATGGATTCGCTGCAGATTTCTGTTAATTACACCAGGCAGGGCGATTTTGCTACTATTTTTGGTGTAAGTCCTCAAGCTCAAGAAGTAATTGCAGAAATAAAGAGGGTATTGACGGAACCAATTAAGAAAAATTCAGCGGAATACCGTTTTATTAGACAAAACTTCATTTTGCAAAAGAAAGAATGGTTAGCACGCACTGCTAGGACAAGTAATGACCTGTCTTATTTGGCAATTGAATTAATTGAAGAAAATTTAGATCATGAAAATTTAACACAAAATATAGCTAAATTGCAGGCGATGAATTTTGATCAGTTTTATGACTACTGCCAAAAGATTATGAAAGACAGTGAACTTTGTTCTGCTTACTTAGAAAACAAGTAAGGGGTTGATAAAGTTGAAGCGAGCAATTGTCTTTGGTGCAACTGGCGGTATTGGTCAAGATATTTGTCGAGATTTGGCAGATGCCGGTTGGTCATTATACTTGCATTATCATTCTAATTCTCAAAAAGCTGAAAATTTAGTTCAAGAGCTGTTTGCTAAGCATCCTGACCAGGATTTTATGTCGCTACAGTTGGATTTTGCGACAGGGGATGCACAGTTAACAGATTTTGTTAAAAACTTGTTGCCAGTTAATGCAGTAGTTTTTGCTCAAGGAATTACTAAGTATGGTTTTTTAGGTGATGAAAAATTAGCAAATATCACTGATCTGATTAATATTAATCTTACTGTGCCAATTAAGTTAACTAAATTGTTAGAGCCACAACTGATGAAACGAGATTTTAGTCGTATAGTTTATTTAGGCTCAGTCTATGGTGGTGCAGGTAGTGCATTAGAAAGCGTCTATAGTGCAACTAAAGGTGGTTTAACCAGGTTCGCTCAGGCTTATGCGCGTGAAGTTGCTTCCAATAACTTAACGGTTAATGTAATTGCGCCTGGTGCGGTTAAAACCAAAATGAATGCATTCTTTTCTGAGGATACGATTCAAGAGGTAAAAGATGAAATCCCAGTTGGTCGTTGGGCCAATGGCAGTGATATTTCATACTGGGTTAGAACACTGCTAGATCGACGTAGTAGTTATTTAACAGGACAGACAATTTATGTTACAGGTGGATGGCTTTTATAACTAAGACGTTGTAATAAGAATTTTATGGTATACTCAACATGATAAATTAAAATTTGAAGAGGTAAATATGGCAGATATCGGAGATAAATTAAAGAGCGCCAGAGAGGCTAAGGGACTTTCAATTGCAGATATTGAAAAAGCTACTAAAATTCAGAGCAGATATCTTGAAGCGATTGAGAAGAATGAATTTGATAAACTTCCAGGCGATTTTTATGTTAGAGCATTTATTCGTCAATATGCACAAGTTGTTGGCTTGGATGGTAAGGAGTTATTAAGTGATTACCACGATGATGTACCAGAAGCTAAGCCAGATGAGTACGTAGAAAACTCGATTGATAATAAGAGTGAAGAAGTACGAGAAACCACCGACAATAAGAAAAATTTGTGGAAGAATTACTTGCCACGAATTGCGATCGGACTTGGTGTAATTATCGTAATTCTTGTAGTGTACGTTTTGTATGCTCGTCTTTCTTCAGGTGGTCAAAAGAACCAAGCTGATAATAATGATGTAACTGTTTCATCACAAAAGTCATCATCGTCATCTTCTAAGAAAGCTAAAAAAGTAGTAGTCAATAAAGTTAAGGTTACTAAGGTTAGTGACAATGAGTACCGAGTTACTGGCTTGAATAAAAACCGTCGCCTAGTTGTGCGTGCTGGTGAAAACCAAAATATTTCAGCAGGTGTACAAGTCAATGGTAATGCTAATAGCTGGCAATCAACTTTACTTGCTAATCAAAAGCACACTATGACTTTGCCAAGCAATGCAGAGAGAGTAGTGATTACTTTAGGCAACGATAATGGTACTTCAATCACTATTGCAGGTAAGAAAATCCCATATACAGCAAACAATGCGTACAGGACAATTACTTTGTTGATTGGTAAGGCTAAGGGAACTACTAGTCAAAATAATAGTAGTTCTAATAATACGGGCTCTACTAATAACAATACAACCAATAGTAGTTCTACCCAAAGCCGTACAACTACTCAAAGCAGTGCTACTCATCAAAGCAGTCGTCAACAATCATCTACTACTACTCAAAGTAGCCAACAAACCCAACAAAGTAGTCAAACTCAACAATCATCTACTACTCAATCATCAGCAGACACTAACAATGGCAATGATGGTGGAAATAATAACAACAATTAAAATCTAGGAGTGTTAGAATGAATTTACCTAATAAACTTACTGTTTTTAGAATCTTTTTGATTCCAGTATTTATGTTAATCATCATTTTTGGTGGGAATGCTAGTGTTCAAGCAGCAGGCTCAACTGTTGTTTGGAGTCGTGTTATTGCTGCTATCGTTTTTGCTGTTGCTTCGGCTACTGATTGGTTTGACGGTCACATTGCGCGTTCACGTAATATGGTAACCAATTTTGGTAAGTTTGCTGATCCATTAGCTGATAAGATGTTAACTATGACTGCTTTCATTTTCTTAGTTGAATTGAAACTTGCTCCAGCATGGGTAGTAGCTATCATCGTTTGTCGTGAATTGGCTGTTACTGGTTTGCGTTTGATCTTAGCAGAAAATGAAGGACAAGTTTTAGCAGCAAAGATGCCTGGTAAAATTAAGACTACTTGCCAAATGTTATCAATCATTTTCTTATTGATTGGTGACTTCTTCCACATTGGTACTATCTTACTTTACCTTGCGTTGATCTTTACTATTTACTCAGGTTACGATTACTTCCACCAATCATGGGGCGTATTCAAGGGCTCAATGTAAAATAGTATTAAGTCAAGAATGATTAAAAGAAGCATTTGCTTCTTTTTTATTTTGTAAAAAAATAATGGCGATTTTTTGCGTAATAAATAATAGAGGGTAAAAAATCCTTTGAACGTTCGTTTGCATTTCTCTTGCAAATTGGACGGCGGTCAAAGTATAATTATTAGGTACGAAAAATAGGAGGACATTAATGGCCAAAGACGAAAAACAGGCTGCTTTAGATGCAGCGCTTAAAAAAATCGAAAAGAATTTCGGTAAGGGTGCTGTAATGCGGATGGGCGAAAAAGCTGATACGCAAATTTCAACAGTGCCAACAGGTTCATTAGCTTTAGATGCTGCTATCGGTGTAGGTGGATATCCTCGTGGTCGTATTATTGAAGTTTATGGCCCAGAATCATCTGGTAAGACTACTGTAGCCCTTCATGCTGTAGCTGAGGTACAAAAGCGTGGTGGTACTGCAGCTTATATTGATGCAGAGAATGCGATGGACCCTGCTTATGCTGAAGCTTTAGGTGTAGATATTGATTCATTAATTTTGTCACAACCTAATACTGGTGAAGAAGGTTTGCAAATCGCTGATACTTTGATTTCCAGTGGGGCAATTGACATTGTAGTAGTCGACTCTGTTGCTGCCTTAGTACCACGAGCAGAAATTGAAGGCGAGATGGGGGATGCCCATGTTGGTTTACAAGCGAGATTAATGAGTCAAGCTTTGCGTAAGCTATCAGGTAATATTTCTAAAACCAAAACTATTGCCATCTTTATTAACCAGATTCGTGAAAAAGTTGGGGTAATGTTTGGTAATCCTGAAACTACCCCAGGTGGTCGTGCTCTTAAGTTTTACTCAACTATTAGATTGGAAGTAAGAAGAGCTGAACAGATTAAGCAATCAGGAGATGTTCTTGGTAACAGAGTTAAAATTAAAGTTGTTAAGAACAAGGTTGCTCCACCATTTAAGGTGGCAGAAGTAGACATTATGTACGGTAAGGGAATTTCACAAAGTGGTGAATTACTGGACATGGCTGCTGATAAGGACATTATCGATAAAGCAGGTTCTTGGTACTCTTACAAGAGTGATCGAATTGGTCAGGGACGTGAGAATGCTAAGAAGTATCTAGAAGAGCATCCAGATATTTATCAAGATATCCAAAAGCAAGTGCGTCAAGCTTACGGGATTGATGAAAAGTCAATTGCTGATCGTGAAGATCCAGAAAAGATCAAGGAGAAGCGCGAAGAAGCCAAGACAGAAAAAGAAGCTGCTACAGATAAAAAGTCTGATCAAGCTAAATAATTATGTCAAAAACCCTGGATTTATTTTCCAAGGTTTTTTGATTTAATTGACATGAACAGATAGGTTCTTTATCATAAAAGTTGTGTGAATAATTCTAAAAAAGGCGATAGTAATCATGAATAATATTTTAACAATTATGATTCCCGTCGCAACTGCCATTGTTTCACTCTTGGTGGGTTCAGTGGTTGGTTATGCAATTCGCAAGCATTCTTGGGAACAAAAAGCTCAAAATGCCCAGAATGATGCTGACCACATTTTAGCTGATGCTAAGGCACAGGTTGCTGCAGCACAAGCTGAAGTTAATGCACAAAAGCAAGCAGCAGCGGCTGTTAAGCAAAGTGCAGAAAATACTAAAAAAGAAAAAATTCTTGAAGCTCAAGAACAAATTCGTGATTTTAGGCAAAAGACCGAGGATGAGTTAAATTCCAAGAAAGATAATTTAGCTCGGGAGAAAAATCGTTTACAACAACGTGAAGATACCTTAGATCATAAGAATTCTTTATTAGATGAACGTGAAAGTGGACTCACGCAAAAGGAAGACCAATTAAAGCAGCAGTATGCTAGCTTAAAGGCAAAATTAACTGAGGCTGAAGAATTAGTAGAAACTAGACGGCAAAAGCTTTATGACGTAGCTAAGTTGGATGAGGAAGAAGCCAAGAAGATTGTGCTTAGTCAATTATCTGATGAACTAGTCAAAGAACGAGCCGAGATGATCAGAAATAGTAACGAAGAAGTAAAAGCTAAAGCTGATCATTATGCTAATCAGGTCATTGTGGATGCTATTCAAAGTAGCGCGGCAGATACAGTTGCCGAAACAACTGTATCTGTTGTTGATCTGCCAAATGAAGAGATGAAGGGACGGATTATTGGTCGTGAAGGACGCAATATCCGTTCATTTGAAGCTTTGACTGGAATAGATCTAATTATTGATGATACGCCAAAGGTTGTTACCTTGAGTGGTTTTGATCCAATTAGACGTGAAATTGCCAAAAGAGCGATGGAACGCTTAATCAAGGATGGCCGCATTCACCCAGCTAGAATTGAAGAAATGGTCGATAAGGCCAGAAAAGAAGTTAACGATGACATCTATGAAGCAGGTGAAAGTGCTTTGATGGAGCTGGGAATTCACCGGATGAATCCTGAATTAGTTAAGACGCTAGGTCGTCTTAAATATCGTACTTCTTATGGACAAAATGTTTTGTCACATTCAATTGAAGTTGGTAAGCTAGCAGGCACGATGGCTGCAGAATTAGGCTTGGATGAAAAATTAGCAGTTCGCGCGGGGTTATTACACGATATTGGTAAAGCCATCGATCATGATATTGAAGGTTCCCATGTAGAAATTGGGGTTGAACTAACTCGGAAATATCATGAACCAGATGTTGTAGTAAATGCGATTGCTGCACACCACGGCGATGTGCCTAAGTTGTCGTTTATTGCTGAACTTGTTGTTGCAGCAGATACGATTTCTAGTGCTCGTCCTGGTGCAAGAAGCGAGAGTTTGGAAAATTATATTAGACGTTTGACCGAATTGGAAAAGATTGCTAAGAGCTACCAAGGCGTTAAGCAGGCTTATGCAATTCAAGCGGGACGTGAAGTTCGTGTGATGGTTGAACCTGACGAAATTTCAGATGATCGGACAGTTATTTTGGCACGTGATATTCGTAATCAGGTTGAAAAAGAACTTGATTATCCAGGTAATATTAAGATTACCGTTATCCGTGAAAAAAGAGTTGTGGCGATCGCTAAATAAATTAAAAAGTTTGGAAGATAATTTTTCCAAACTTTTTTTGCTATTTGTGCAAAATACTGACTACTTGTATAATTAGAACAAGTAAATAAGGAAAGTAGCCAAATATGTTTAAAATTATTGTTGAATTATTCTTATTAGTAATTATTTCAGCGGCAATTACACCGTTTATTCGACGTCTTGCCTTTGTCTTAGGAGCTGTTGATAATCCTAATGCCCGGCGAGTTAATAAGAAACCAATGCCAACGATTGGTGGACTGGGGATTTTTGTTACTTTTAATATCGGTACTTTTGTTCTGTTGCGTGAGCAATTTCCGACTCATGAAATTTTTTCGATTTTACTCGCTTCAAGCGTAATTGTTTTGACGGGATTGATCGACGATATTTTGGAGTTAAAACCTAGACAAAAAATGTTTGGGATTTTTATCGCTTCATTGATTATCTACTTTTTAGCTGGAATCAGAATGAATGTGTTAAAGGTGCCATTCATTGCACATGAAGTAAATCTAGGTTGGTGGAGTTTCCCAATTACTATTTTTTGGATCTTAGCTTTAACTAATGCAGTTAACTTGATTGATGGACTTGATGGTCTAGCTGATGGGGTTTCAATGATCTCTCTGACTACCATGGGGATCGTAGGTTATTTCTTCTTGCACACTCATCAGCTATATGTCCCAATTGCTTGTTTTATGTTAGCTGCCTGTTTATTGGGCTTTTTACCATATAATTTCCATCCAGCAAAAATTTTCTTGGGTGATACGGGTGCACTTTATATTGGTTTTATGATCGCCGTTTTATCTCTGAAGGGGTTAAAGAATGTAACTTTTATTTCATTGTTGGTCCCAATTATCATTTTGGGAGTGCCTATTACTGACACCGTTTATGCAATGATTCGGAGAAAGCTAAACAAAAAGCCAATTTCAGAAGCAGACAAGCATCATTTACATCACCAGCTGATGCGAATGGGGTTAACGCACCGACAGACGGTATTGACTATTTATGCATTATCATTGGTTTTCTCATTTATTTCTTTATTATTCCTGCTTTCGCCAACTTGGGGCACTTGGCTTCTGATCTTAGGCTTGCTGATTGCCTTAGAGTATTTTGTGGAATCAATTGGTTTATTGGGTGAAAAATACCATCCTTTGATGCATGTAATTCAGAAAATTATTAATCAAAAGAGTAAGACTGATCCAACAATTGAAGTTTGGCACTTAGGAGACGAAAAACCAGATCAATTGAAGAGTAAAAAAAATAATAAGTAGCAAAAAAGCATTTGGAAATATCCAAATGCTCTTTTTATTGTTCATGATAATTATTAGCTTCAACAGGAATTTCATTATAGCGTTTTTCACCATTAGTAAAGGTAACCTGTCCGGCCAATAAATTAGTTAGGTCTTCCTTAGGTTTAGCTTGTTGGTCATCGTTAACAAAAATATGAATTTTAACATCTACACCGTATTCGGTATTGACAATAAAAATTTTTTGCTGTTTTAGGTAATGATCAACTTCATCGAAGCGGTTATAGGGTACGCTAAAAATTAATTCTTGTTGTAAAACGCGTTTAATGACGCCGACTTTTTCAACAACATTGGTGACACTATTGGAATAGGCACGAATTAAACCGCCTGCTCCTAATTTGATTCCACCAAAATAACGGGTTACTACGACTGTAACGTTTTTTAAATTCATTAATTGCAATGCTTTTAATTCAGGAACACCAGCCGTACCTGATGGCTCACCATTATCGCTTTCTTTGACCTGGTCGTCATTTAAGCCGATCGTGTAGGCAAAGGTATTGTGCGAAGCATCGCGATATTTTTTAGAGATTTTTTGAATAAAATCGTTTGCCGCATCAGTAGTAGTGGTGCGGGCAATATTGGCAATGAATCTGCTCTTTTTGATAATTAATTCACCGGTGCCGTTTTCTTTAATAGTTAAAAAATTTTCCTTTTCTGACAAAATAATCGCCTCTTTTTGCGTAATAGATAATAGGGAGGTAAAAATATGGAAGATTTGACTCTATTATCAGGTCGTCAATGGATTGTTAGTCAAGAGGATTCTAGCACATTTGAGGGATGCCGCAAAATTCCAGTAATTGAAAAAGGTAAATGCAATCGCTGTGGCAGCCAAGTTAATAGTCGACTGCCTAATGGTAAATATTATTGTCGTGGTTGTATTGGCTTGGGACGTGCAAATGAGGGCGATTGGCTTATTAGAAAAGACAGTAATAATACTTTTTCTCATGTTAAAAACGGGGGATTAAGCTGGCAAGGTAAACTAACCCCATTGCAGCAGAATATTTCGGATAAATTAGTACAAAATTTTGAACAAAGAAAAAATACATTGGTTCATGCTGTAACTGGGGCGGGTAAAACTGAGATGTTGTTTCAGTTGATTGCTCGATGTATGAAAAAAGGAAAGCGCGCTTGTATTGCTACACCAAGAATTGATGTGGTAAATGAGCTGTTTCCAAGATTTTCGGCAGCATTTGCCCAAGTTGAGATCGGTAAGTATCATGGCCGTGAATTTAAGGAAATAGGGCTAGAGCAGTTGACAATTTGTACTACACACCAATTGATGAAGTTTTATCGTGCCTTTGATTTATTGGTAATTGATGAGGTAGACTCTTTTCCTTATGTAGGTAATCCGCAACTACATTTTGCGGCCAAAAATGCGGTTAAAACAACTGGGACTCGAATGTATTTAACCGCAACGCCAACGAACGATTTGCTTTTGGAAGCTAAAACAGGGAAGTTAGAAATTTTGCGCTTAAATCGGCGTTTTCATGGTGGATTATTGCCTGTACCAAGAGAAAGGCTTTTTATCAGGCCGTTTTTGCGGAAGGGACAAATTCATCCTAAATTAATGCAGGAGATTAAAAAAGTCATTCAAAGTGGTCATCCTTTGCTTTTGTTTGTACCACGGATTGAAGAAATTCCGCTTTATCAAGAAGCTTTGCGAAAAAAGTTGCAAAATAAAATTAAATTGGCCGGTGTTCATGCACAAGATCCGCAACGATTAGAAAAAGTACAGGCTTTTCGTGATCGTAAATATGACTTATTGTTGACAACCACAATTTTAGAGCGTGGTGTAACTTTTAAAAATGTTTGGGTAATTATTATTGCAGCAGATGATGCAATTTATACTGCTGCTAGTTTGGTGCAAATTGCAGGTCGAGTTGGTCGGGCTCACGATGACCAAACGGGCTTAGTTTTGTATTGTTATCATCGTTATACCAAGAATATTCGACAGAGTATTAAGCAGATCAAGGGGATGAATAGATGAGAACTTGTTTATTATGTGAGCAGGAGTTTACTCCACCAGTACAATTTGCACAGCTTTTTTCTTTTAAACCAGCGCGAAAAAATAAGATTTGTTTACAGTGTTTAAAACAATTTGAAAAGCTAGCAGACAATCGCTGCTCTGGCTGTGATAAGGAACTAAGTCAAGGCTTTATGTGTAGCGATTGTCGAAACTGGCAAGCCATTTATGGCAAAAATATTCTGCATAATCATGCTTTATATCGTTATAATTCTGCTTTTCATGATTTGATGGTTGCTTATAAGCGGCGTGGAGATTATGTTTTGCGGGAAGTATTGCAAGATTTGTGTTATGACTATTTGGGTAAAACTAACTATGACTTTTATGTGCCCGTGCCCACTTCACCTGAACATCAATCAAGACGACAGTTTGATACAATTTTTGCTATTTATGCTGATATTTTGCCACTGACGCCGTTTTTAATTAAAAAGTCGGGTAGTCATGCCCAAGGGGAGAAAAACAAAGAGGAACGGCTTAAAACGCCTCAAAGCTTTTTAATTGATAAAAATATCAAAATCAAGGAAAATATAATTTCAGGAAAAGTATTAATTTTGGATGATATTTACACGACTGGGCGCACGTTATACCACGCGCGAGACTGTTTGCAGCAAGGTTTTCCTGAAATGAAAATTGAAAGCTTTTCAATTTGTCATTAGATTTGTTATGAAACGCTTACATTTTTTGGTATAATAAATTTGTAAAGAAAAACCGTATAGCGGTGAAAGGAGAATCTTATATGTTAAAGTACAATGTTCGTGGAGAAAATATTGAAGTAACTGATGCTTTGAGAAGCTATGTAGAAAAGCGGTTAAACAAGTTAGAGAAGTACTTCGAATTGAATCAAGATGTGATTGCACACGTAAACTTGAGAGTATACCGTGATCACTCAGCTAAAGTTGAAGTTACTATTCCTTTACCATACTTAGTTTTGAGAGCCGAAGAAACCACGGATGACATGTATCGTAGCATTGACTTCGTTTCTGAAAAACTCGAACGTCAAATTAGAAAGTACAAGACTCGTGTAAATAGAAAGAGTCGTGAAAAGGGATTACAAGATTTCTTTGTAGAACAACCTGAAGAAGAAGAAAAGAAGCCTAGCGAATTTGATATTGTTCGTAACAAGCGTGTAAGCTTAAAGCCAATGGATCCAGAAGAAGCTATTTTACAAATGGACATGTTGGAACATGACTTCTTCGTATTTGAAGATGCAGAAACTAACGGCACTAGCGTTGTTTACCGTAGAAACGATGGTCGTTACGGTTTGATTGAAACTAACGAATAATTGAGTTAAAATACTTTTACACATTGGAACCTCGCGTGAGTTTTGCGTGGGGTTTTTTGTGTGAGATATTTTTCTTTTGATAGCAATCATGTTAAAATTAATCTGTATTTTTAGACTTTACGACATATAAGGACCGATTTAATGGCAAATATTTTAAAGAAACTATATAACGATGATAAACGAGAACTTAAAAAGTTTGAAAAAATAGCAGATAAGGTGGAAGCTCATGCAGATGAGATGAGCAAATTATCTGATGAGCAATTGCAAGCAAAGACACCAGAATTTCGTGATCGTTTAAAGAAAGGTGAAAGTTTAGACGATATTTTACCAGAAGCTTTTGCGGTTGCCCGTGAAGGTGCTAAGCGTGTATTAGGACTTTACCCATTCCACGTACAAATTTTGGGTGGTATTGCACTTCACTACGGTAACATCGCCGAAATGATGACTGGTGAAGGTAAGACTTTGACAGCAACCATGCCAGTATACTTGAACGCACTTGAAGGCAAGGGTGTACACGTTGTTACTGTTAACGAATACCTTTCAAGTCGTGACGAAGAAGAAATGGGTCAACTTTACAAGTGGCTTGACTTAACTGTTGGTTTGAACTTGAACTCAATGTCACCAGACGAAAAGCGTGCAGCTTACAACTGTGATGTTACTTACTCAACTAACTCAGAACTTGGCTTTGACTATTTGCGTGACAACATGGTTGTTTACAAGGAACAAATGGTACAACGTCCATTGAACTACGCTATCATCGACGAAGTTGACTCTATCTTAATCGATGAAGCTAGAACTCCTTTGATTATTTCTGGTGAAGCTGAACAAGCAAACAGTGATTACATCCGTGCTGACCGCTTTGTTAAGACTTTGACTGAAGACAAGAGCGATGATGATGCCGACGATGATGAAGATCACGGCGATTACAAGATTGACTGGTCAACTAAGACTATTTCACTTACCAGAACTGGTATTGAAAAGGCTTGTCAACACTTTGGCCTAAAGAACTTGTACGATGTTGAAAACCAAAAGTTGGTTCACCACATTGACCAAGCTCTTCGTGCCAACTACATCATGCTTAAGGATATCGACTACGTTGTTCAAGATGGCGAAGTTTTGATCGTTGACTCATTCACTGGTCGTGTAATGGAAGGCCGTCGTTACTCAGATGGCTTGCACCAAGCTATTGAAGCTAAGGAAGGCGTTAAGATTCAAGAAGAATCAAGAACGCAAGCTACTATTACCTACCAGAACTTCTTCAGAATGTACAAGAAGTTGTCAGGTATGACTGGTACTGCTAAGACTGAAGAGGAAGAATTCCGTGAAATTTACAACATGCAGGTAATCACGATTCCTACTAACCGTCCAATTGCCAGAAGAGACATGCCAGACATTTTGTATCCAACTTTGGACTCTAAGTTCCACGCTGTAGTTGAAGAAATTAAGAAGCGTCACGCTAATGGTCAACCTGTTTTGGTTGGTACTGTTGCCATTGAAAGTTCAGAAAGACTTAGTCATTTGCTTGATGAAGCTGGTATTCCGCACGCAGTTTTGAACGCGAAAAACCACGCTAAAGAAGCTCAAATTATTATGAATGCGGGTCAACGTGGTGCGGTAACTATCGCTACTAACATGGCTGGTCGTGGTACTGATATTAAGTTGGGGCCTGGTGTTAAGGAACTTGGTGGACTGGCAGTTATTGGTACTGAACGTCACGAATCACGTCGTATTGATAACCAGCTTCGTGGTCGTTCTGGTCGTCAGGGTGACCCAGGTTACACCAGATTCTACTTGTCGCTTGAAGATGATTTGATGAAGCGTTTTGGTGGTGATCGAGTTAAGGACTTCTTGGATCGTTTATCAGATAATGATGATGATAAGGTTATCGAAAGTCGCTTGATTACTCGCCAAGTTGAATCTGCTCAAAAACGTGTTGAAGGTAATAACTATGATACTCGTAAGCAAACTTTGCAATACGATGATGTTATGCGTATTCAACGTGAAATTATCTACGGCGAAAGAATGCAGGTCATTGAAGCTGATAAGTCATTGAAGAATGTTTTAATTCCAATGATTCACAGAACAATTGATCACCAAGTAGCAATGTTTACTCAAGGTGAACGCAAGGAATGGCGTCTTGACTCATTACGCGATTTCATTTCCTCAAGTTTGACTTCAGACAAGGTAACTGACTCAATTGACTTCAAGACTATTAGTGTTGAAGATTTGAAGAAGAAGCTTTATGACATTGTTGAGCAAAACTTCGAAGATAAGGAAAAGGCCTTAGGCGATCCTAGCCAAATGCTTGAATTTGAAAAGGTAGTTATCTTGCGTGTGGTTGATGATCGTTGGACTGATCATATTGATGCAATGGATCAGTTGCGTCAATCAATTGGTCTTCGTGGATACGGTCAATTGAACCCATTAGTTGAATATCAAGATTCTGGTTACAGAATGTTTGAAGAAATGATTTCAAATATTGAATTTGATGTAACTCGTTTGTTCATGAAGGCTGAAATTAGACAAAATCTTAGTCGTTAATAAAGAAAAAGGGGAGTTAAGAGCTTCCCTTTTTTTGCAATAAAATAAAAGATGGTAGGTAAAAATGGAAATTAGTGAAATTCAAAGTGTGTTAGATGAACTAAAAAAACGTCTAAATCACTTTAGGGGGTCTCTTTGACTTAGATGCGATTGATGAAAGCATCGAAATTAATGAAAACAAGATGGCGCAGCCTGATTTTTGGAATAACCAGGAAAAAGCGCAAAAATTAATTAGTGAAACCAACCGATTAAAGGAAAAACGTGATTCATTTTTAAAATTGCAAACTAGCTACGAAGACGAAACTACTGCGGTTGAACTTTTGCGTGAAGAACCAGATCCTGACTTGCAAAAAGAAGTTGAAGCGGATCTAGCTACGCTGCAAGAAGATTTTCATAATTATGAGTTAGACCTGCTCTTGTCGGGTAAGTATGATAGCCATAATGCTTTGATGGAAATTCACCCTGGTGCTGGCGGTACAGAAGCGATGGACTGGGGACAGATGCTTCTAAGAATGTATCAACGTTATTGTGATACAGCTGGTTTTAAATTTGAAATCAACGATTATGAGCCTGGTGAAGAAGCTGGGCTGAAGAGCGTTAGTGCGCGAATTGTAGGTAAAAATGCTTACGGAATGCTTAAATCAGAAAATGGTGTCCATCGTTTGGTTAGAATTTCGCCATTTGATGCGGCTAAAAGACGGCATACATCATTTGCTTCTGTAGAAGTGATTCCAGAAGTTGATGACAGTATTCAAATTGATATTGATCCTAAGGATTTACGGATTGATGTTTACCGCTCTAGTGGTGCTGGTGGGCAGCATATTAATAAAACTTCTAGTGCCGTTAGAATTACGCACTTACCAACAGGAATTGTGACTACGTCTCAGGCACAGCGTTCACAATTGCAAAACCGTGAAACTGCGATGAATGAATTAAGAGCAAAGCTTTTTCACTTAGAAGAAGAAAAAAAGCGTAAGCAAAAGCAGGCTCTGAAAGGCGATCAAAAGGAGATTGGCTGGGGATCACAAATTAGGTCATATGTTTTCCATCCTTACAACCTAGTGAAAGATTTGCGGACAGGTCATGAAACAGCTGACGCTCAAGGAGTAATGGACGGAAAATTGCAACCGTTTATTTATTCCTATTTACAGTGGTTGCTTAGTCAAGAGAATCCAGATTAGGTTAAAAAATGAGTTTAATGGGAATTGTAACGCTTGTTTTAGTAGCGCTAATTATTTTAAGTTTATTGTTTGTTCTATTTAAGGCATTTATTTTACTTTTACCAGTAGCTGTAATTGCGATTTTAATCATTTGGCTTATTTATCGGTTTACTGGAAGGAAAAATCAAGATAATATGCCAAGTAGTGGAAGTTATCGTGAGTGGTTTAAGGCTACTAGTACTTCTGGTCCTAGACCAAGAAAAAAAGCTAGAAATGTCACCACTAAAGATATTGATAAATAGTTAGGAGGCCTAATATGGCTGATGAAGTTAGATTAAGCAAATTGATCCAGGACAATCAGAGTATCCTTGAAGTTTACCAAGGACAGGAATATATCAAAGATGAAGAAATTTATGTTTCTGATATTTATCGCCCTGGATTAGAATTAACTGGTTATTTTGATTTTTATCCTGCGCAACGAATTCAGTTATTGGGTCGGACAGAAATTTCATATGCGGCACGCTTGGACCATGATATTAGAATGCATGTCTTTAACAAAATGTGTACTAAGGCTACACCGTGTTTTTTGATTTCTCGATCTTTGCCTGTACCGGAAGAATTAACTACGGCAGCAGAGGAACACAAAATCCCAATTTTGCGTACAAGAGAGTCAACTACCTATATATCCAGTATTTTAACTGAATACTTGCGTGCTCGTTTAGCCAAAAGAACCAGCATTCATGGTGTTTTAGTTGAAATCAAAGGGATGGGTGTGCTGTTAACTGGTGCATCTGGTGTTGGTAAGTCTGAAACTGCTTTGGGATTAGTTCAAAGAGGACACAGATTAATTGCGGATGATCGAGTAGATGCTTTTCAAAAAGACCATAATACCGTTGTGGGTGAAGCACCAAAGATCTTAAAGCACTTAATGGAGATCAGAGGAATTGGCATTATTGATGTGATGAATTTATTTGGTGCCGGTGCCGTAAAAAATAGAACGGAAATCCAACTGGTAATTAATTTGGTTAATTGGGATCCAAAAGCTAATTATGATCGCCTAGGTTTTCAAGAAAATACGCGTGAAATCTGCAATGTACCAATTCCACAGGTTAATATTCCAGTTAAGGTTGGACGCAATATTGAAATTATTATTGAAGTTGCAGCGATGAACTTCAGAGCTAAGAAGATGGGCTATGATGCAACTCAAACTTTTGATAATAATTTGACTAGTCTGATTTCAGAGCACTCAAAAGAAGATACGAATAAGGTGCCGCATAATGACTAATTTAGTAATTAATCCGGTGGCCTTTCATTTAGGGAATTTAAGTGTCAAATGGTATGGCATCATTATGGCAGTAGCCATTGTGTTAGCTTGCTGGATGGCGATTAACGAAGGAAAAAAACGTCAAATTATTCCAGATGATTTTGTCGATTTGCTATTGTGGGCAGTACCGTTAGGGTATGTTGGAGCACGTATTTATTATGTGATTTTTGAATGGGGTTATTATTCACAGCATCCCGAGCAAATTATTGCGATTTGGAATGGTGGGATTGCGATTTATGGTGGTTTAATTGCCGGCTTAATTGTGCTGTTGATTTTCTGTTATAAACGAATGCTACCTCCATTTTTAATGCTGGATATCATTGCTCCTGGAGTCATGGCAGCTCAGATTTTGGGGCGCTGGGGTAATTTTGTTAATCAAGAGGCGCACGGCGCACCAACTACTCTTCATTTTTTACAAAGCTTACACTTACCACAATTTATTATTGAGCAAATGAAAATAGGTGGGACGTATTATCAACCAACTTTTTTGTACGAATCATTTTTTAATTTGATTGGCTTAATCTTAATTCTATCCTTGCGTCATAAAAAACATCTCTTCAAGCAGGGAGAAGTTTTCATGACCTATCTTCTTTGGTATAGTGTAGTAAGGTTCTTCGTTGAAGGAATGAGGACAGATAGTCTGTATATTTTTGGTATAATACGAGTATCACAGGCATTAAGTTTAATCCTCTTTATTGCTACAATTATTTTATGGATTTATCGGCGGAAAGTCGTTAAGCCAAAATGGTATTTGGATGGTAGTGGATTAAAATACCCGTATTCAAGAGATTAGAATTAATAAAAGATTTTAATTAGAAAGTTTGAGAGAAAAAATGATAAAGATTGCAGTTTTAGGTAATGGTTCATGGGGTTCAGTATTGGGTTCAATGTTAGCCGATAATGGTAACGATGTAACTCTTTACGGTAACATTGATAGTGTTAATGAAGAAATTAACGCTCACCACACCAATAGCCATTATATGAAGGATTGGAAATTAAATGAGAATACCAAGGCTACTGGTGATTTGGAAGCAGCTCTTGATGGGGCAGAACTTGTTTTATTTGTTTTGCCAACTAAGGCAGTTAGAATCGTTGCTAAAAACGTACGCAAGGTTTTAGATAAGACGGGTGCTAAGCCACTGTTAGTTACTGCAACTAAAGGGATTGAACCAGGCAGTAAGAAGCTTATTTCTGAAATTTTAACTGAAGAAATTTATCCAGATGATGAAGATAAGATTGTTGCAATTTCAGGTCCTAGTCACGCAGAAAATGTTGCTCAAAAAGATTTAACCGCGATTGCATGTGCATCAACTAATGAAGAAAATGCTAAGCGGGTACAAGAATTGTTCTCCAATGACTACGTTCGTTTCTACACTAACGATGATTTAGTAGGTGTAGAAGTTGGTGGTGCCGTTAAGAACGTAATTGCGATTGCTGCAGGTATTTTAGTAGGCCAAGGATATGGTGATGACGCCAAAGCTGCCTTGATGACTAGAGGTTTAGCAGAAATCACTCGTTTGGGTGTGCAATACTTTGGTGCTAAGCCAATGACCTTCTCAGGCTTGTCAGGTATTGGTGACTTAATTGTAACTTGTACTTCAGTAAACTCACGTAATTGGCGTGCTGGTAAACAAATCGGCGAAGGCAAGACTTTAGATTACGTTTTGAAAAATATGGGACAAGTTGTCGAAGGCGCTACTACTGTTAAAGCTGTTCACGAATTATGTGAAGAAAAGGGCATTGATATGCCAATTTCAGAGGCAATCTACCGTGTTCTTTATGAAGATGCTGATGTTGATACAGAAATTAAGAAAATGATGGGTAGAGAACCAAAGCCTGAAATTCGTTTATAAAAGATAAGCAAAATAGTTGGCAAGAAGGTAAATCTATTGTATTATTTACTTATCAAAAGTAAGTAGAAAGAAGGATAGATTATGGCTGATAAATACGACGTAATTATTATTGGTGCAGGTCCTGGTGGAATGACTGCTGGCTTATATGCTGCGCGTGCTAACTTAAAGATTCTTGTTCTTGATCGCGGTCCCTATGGCGGTCAAATGAACAATACTGATGCTATCGACAATTATCCTGGTTTTTCTGAAATCAAAGGTCCAGAACTTAGTCAAAAGATGTACGACACAATGATGAAGTTTGAACCAGATTATAAGTATGGCAACGTACAAAGTGTTGAACTCGATGGCGAGGATAAGTTAGTTAAAACTGATGATGGCAATGAGTATCGTGCACCGATCGTAATTATTGCTACAGGTTCAGATCATAAGCATTTGAATGTGCCTGGAGAAGAAGAATATTCAGGCAAAGGTGTTTCATATTGTGCCGTCTGCGATGCCGCTTTCTTTAAAGATGAAGATGTAGCTGTCATCGGTGGTGGTGATTCAGCAATTGAAGAAGGAATTTATCTTTCACAATTAGCTAAGAGCGTTACAGTTATTCACCGCCGTGATCAATTGCGAGCACAACCAACTTTGCAAAAGCGTGCATTTGCAAACAAGAAGATGCATTTCATTTGGAATGCACAAACTGAAGAAATCTTAGGCGATGACATGAAAGTCACAGGGGTTAAGTACCGCGATAAGGAAACTGGTGCCGAAAAAGAAATTCCAGTTGCTGGTGTCTTTATTTACGTGGGTGTTTTACCACAAACTGAACCTTTTAAGGATCTTGGTATCTTGGATGACCATGGTTGGATTGTAACTGATGATCATATGGAAACTAAGGTGCCTGGTATCTTTGCTTTAGGTGATGTTCGTCAAAAAGATTTACGCCAAATTGCTAATGCAGTTGGTGAAGGTAGTGTAGCTGGTCAAGCTGCATATAATTACTACCAAGACTTACAAGACAAGAAAAATTAAATTTATTCGTTTTTTCATTAAGACATGTTCGTATTGGACATGTCTTTTTTTGTCTAAAGCTTAAATTAATGACTAATAAGTTCTATAATTAATAGCAGATAATAGAAAATCGTTAATAATTTGAAAGCGCTTTAGAAATCCGGAGACTGTAAAATAGTTTGTGTAAGGATGAATGATTCCTTAAATTTATTTCTTTAAACATTAGAAAAAGGAGTTCCTTTCTCGTATGATTGGTTTGAACAAAAAAACACATACAGAAAGAAGAACTCCTTCATGAATGATTTTACCAAAGATTTTGCTCAAGCTCTATTCAATCCAGACAAAATAAATGATTTATTGCGCAAAGAGCTACAACAGGCTGTTAATAACTTGCTAGAAGCTGAGTTGACTGCCTTTCTAGGCTATGATCCCTATGCCAGAAATGGCTGGAATACTGGCAATTCTAGAAATGGTGCTTATTTCCGCAAGGTTGATACCCAGTTTGGACCAATTGAAGTGCAAGTGCCTCGAGACCGCAACGGTCAGTTTCATCAGCACACGCTGCCTGACTACAAGCAGCACTCTGATGTTTTGGAAAGCACGATTATCAAGCTATACTCCAAAGGCGTAACTACCAGAGAAATCGCTGACTTGATTGAGAAAATGTATGGCAGTCATTATAGTCCAGCTCAAGTATCAAATATTTCCAAGCAGATGCTCCCCAAGATTGAGGCTTATCACAAGCGCAAGCTAAGCGACAAGTTTTTCTGTGTCTATTTGGATGCGACATACCTTCCTTTGCGCCGAGAAACGTTTGAGCGTGAAGCAGTATATATTGCCATTGGCATTAAACCTAATGGACATAAGGAAGTCATTGACTACTGCATTGCTCCTAGTGAGAACATTGAAGTTTGGACAGAGATGCTTCAAAACATGAAGTCCAGAGGCTTGAAGCAAGTTGAGCTTTTTCTTTCTGATGGTGTTGTTGGCATGAAAACAGCCTTGGCCAGGACTTATCCTAAAGCTCATTTTCAACGCTGCCTGGTTCATGTCATGCGCAATATCTGCGCTAAAGTACGCGTCGACGATCGTGAAAAGATCATGAACGAATTCAAGCAGATACATCAACAGACAAGCAAAAAAGAAGCTGCAGCTGTCTTGCACAAATTCTATGCCAAATGGAATAAAGCTTATAGCCATGTCATCAAAGGTTTGAAGGAAATTGAGCCCGATCTGCTAGTCTTCTACAATTATCCCAAACAAATCAGAGCTTCAATTTATTCAACCAATATGATTGAATCCTTTAACAACGTCATCAAGCGTAAAGCTAAGCCTAAGGCAGAATTTCCAACTGAACAGTCGCTTGATGCATTTATTGGCATCCAGGCAATGAGCTACAATGACCGTTATTTCAATCGAATTCATAAAGGCTTTGGTCAGGTTCAGGACACCTTAGAATCCTACTTTGATTAAATAAATAATTAAAAAATCAATTTACGAGAAAGATCTATTTACACAAAAGATTTGACAGTTTCGAAATCCGATTTTTAATGAATAGAGGACATTGATGGACGCTAAAGAAATTTATACAGAATGGCAAAAAGCTACTAATTTACCAGATTATTTAAAAGATCAATTAAATACTTTGGGCAAGGATGAAAAATGGATCGAAGATGCCTTTGGACAGGATATTAATTTTGGTACTGCGGGGATGCGTGGTCGTCTTGAACCCGGTACCAACCGGATTAACTTGTTTACTGTAGGTCGAGTAACTGAAGGCTTAGCTCGTTTAATTGAAGAAAATGGTGCTGATGCTAAAAAGCGTGGGGTAGCTATTTCCTTTGATTCAAGATATCACTCAAGAGAGTTTGCAGAACATGCTGCCAGAGTTTTAGGTGCACACGGAATTCATGTTTACTTATTTGATGATTTAAGACCGACACCAGAACTTTCATATGCAGTACGTCATTTGCATACTTTCGCTGGAATTAATATCACTGCTTCACACAATGCTAAGCAATACAATGGCTATAAAGTTTACGGTGAAGATGGTGCACAAATGGCACCAGATAATGCAGATCGACTTTTTGCTTATGCTCAAAAAGTAACTGATATTTTTGCTGTCAAGGCTGCACCAGTAAAAGAATTGCGTGCTAATGGCACCTTGCAGTTAATAGGTGAAGATGTTGATGAAGATTACTTGAATGAATTGAAGCAAGTAACTGTTGATCCAGAGATGGTTAAGGCCAACGCTGACAAGTTAAAGATCATTTATACTCCACTTCATGGTACAGGCAAGATGCTTTATGATCGTGCTTTCAGACAAGGCGGCTTTGATAATGTGATTCCTGTGCCAAGTCAATCAATCATTGATCCAGAATTTCCAACCACAATTAAGCCTAATCCAGAATACCGTGATGTTTTTGAACCTGGTTTTAAGTTGGCAAATAAGGTAAATGCTAATGTCATTATTGCTACTGACCCGGATGCTGATAGAATGGGTGCAGCAGTTAGAAAAACTGATGGTGATTTCCAAGTTTTGACTGGTAACCAAATTGCTACTTTGATGGCTTACTACCTATTGGCTCATATGAAGGAAAATGGTCAATTAACCCCTGATTATGAGATCGTTACTTCAGTTGTTTCTAGTGCTTTGCCATTTAAGATTGCAGAGGACTTTGGTATTAAGACTAAGCATGTTTTGACGGGCTTTAAGTACATTGGTGAAGAAGTTGACCGGATGAATAAAGCTGGTGATGCTAAGTTCTTGATGGGCTTTGAAGAAAGCTATGGCTATTTGTTTAAACCATTTGCTCGTGATAAGGATGCCATGCAGGGTGCATTGATGTTTGCCGAAGTTGCTTCATACTATGCTTCACGTGGGATGACTGTCTTTGATGGTTTGCAAGAAATTTGGCAAAAGTATGGCGTTGCTTATGAAATTACCCGTGCAATTGAAATGCCAGGTATTGGTGGTCAAAAGAAGATGGCCGAATTAATGAGCAAGTTGCGTAATGAGCACTTAACCGAAATCGGCGGTAGTAAAGTGCTTAAGATTCAAGATTTCTTGCAAAAAGAAACTATTGAAAATGGTAAGAAGACACCATTAGAAGGGTTCCCAGAATCTAATGTGTTGAAGTACTTCTTAGATGATGAAACCTGGGTAGCACTTCGCCCATCAGGTACTGAACCAGTAATTAAGGCCTATGTTGGTGTAAACAAAAAAGACATTGCTACTGCAGAAAAGGCAGCTGAAGATTATCAAAAGGCTTTAGCAGATTTACTTAAATAATTAAGCATTTTTCGTGCGAAAGCACGTTCGCGGTAGTAAAATATAGATACTAATTAAAAAGTTGGACTATGCTTGTCCAACTTTTTTCTTGAGGAGTTTTTTATGATTAAACGACAAAAAAATCGCAAATTTGAATTAGTATCAAAGTTTAAACCAGCCGGTGATCAAGAGCAAGCTATTGATAAACTGACTGCTGGATTTAAAAAAGGATATAAAGAACAGATTCTGGAAGGTGCAACTGGTACTGGGAAAACTTTCACCATGGCCAATATTATTGCTAAGCTGAATAAGCCTACATTAGTTATTACGCATAATAAGACCTTGGTAGGGCAGCTATATGGTGAGTTTAAAAGTTTCTTTCCTAATAATGCAGTTGAATATTTTGTTTCATACTATGATTATTATCAGCCAGAAGCTTACGTTCCACAATCAGACACTTATATTGAAAAGGATTCGGCAATCAATGATGAAATTGATCAGTTGCGGCATGCTACTACCTCAGCTTTAATGGAGCGTAATGACGTAGTAGTTGTTGCTTCGGTTTCTTGTATCTATGGTTTGGGTGATCCTAAAGAGTATGCGCGCAGTGTCTTGATGATCCATGAAGGCGAAGAATATGACCGTAATACCTTGTTGCGTGATTTGGTAAATATTCAATATGATCGTAATGATATTGACTTTCAACGCGGTCGTTTTCGGGTCCGCGGGGATGTAGTTGAGGTCTTTCCAGCCGGCAATTCTAATCATGCTTATCGAATTGAATTCTTTGGTGATGAAATTGATCGCATTGTTGAAGTTGATTCGTTAACCGGTGAGGTGATCGGTGAGCGTGAGAGTATTTCGCTTTTCCCAGCTACGCACTTTATGACCAATGACGAGCAATTGCGGCGAGCTTTGGGAGCAATTTCTAAAGAGATGAAATTGCAGGTTAAAAAGTTCGAAGGCGAAGGCAAATTGCTTGAAGCTGAAAGAATCAAGCAACGTACTACCTATGATATGGAAATGATGGGTGAAGTTGGCTATACCAACGGAATTGAAAACTATTCAAGGCATATGGAAGGACGAAAAGCAGGAGAGCCACCGTATACTTTGTTGGACTTCTTCCCAGATGATTTCTTAATTTTAATTGACGAATCACATGCTACTATGCCTGAAATTAGAGCAATGTACAATGGTGACCGTAATCGTAAGCAAACCTTGATTGACTATGGTTTCCGTTTGCCATCTGCACTTGATAACCGTCCATTAAAGCTATCCGAATTTGAAAAGCATGTTAATCAAATTTTGTATGTCTCAGCTACCCCAGGTGATTATGAACTTGAACGAACAGATCATAAGGTTGAACAAATTATTCGACCAACCGGATTGCTTGATCCCAAGATTGAAGTAAGGCCAATTGAGGGGCAAATTGATGATTTAGTTGGCGAAATTAATAAACGGATTGACCGTCATGAACGAGTCTTTGTTACTACTTTGACCAAAAAAATGGCGGAAGACTTAACCGATTATTTGAAGGACTTAGGAATTAAAGTACGTTATTTGCACTCTGATATTAAGACGCTGGAAAGAATGCAAATTTTGCGTGACTTACGGTTAGGTAAGTTCGATGTCTTAATTGGAATTAACCTGTTGCGGGAAGGAATCGATGTACCGGAAGTTTCACTGGTAGCAATTCTGGATGCAGATAAGGAAGGCTTCTTGAGAGCATATCGGCCGCTGGTTCAGACTATGGGACGGGCCGCCCGTAATGCCAATGGTGAAGTAATCATGTATGCTGATACGATTACTGATTCCATGAGAGCAGCGATTAAAGCTACCAAGCGTCGGCGTAAAATTCAGATGGAATTTAACAAGGAGCATGGCATAACGCCTAAGACAATCATTAAGCCGATTCAAGACGTAATTTCGATTACTAAACCGTCGAGTGAAAAAGAAGAAAAATCTGATAGTTTTGCAGATCTTAATTTTGATGAATTGACGGCTAAGCAAAAGAAGACAATGATTAGCAACTTGCAAGAGCAAATGCAAGAAGCAGCTAAGAAGCTTGACTTTGAAGAAGCTGCTAACTTGCGGGATGCAATTATGGAATTGCAAAAATCATCAAGAAAACCGAAGACAAGAAAAGGAAAGAATTTTAATGGCAAATGATAAGATCGTTATTCGCGGAGCACGTGAACATAATTTAAAAGACATTAATTTAACTATTCCTAAGGATAAGTTAGTAGTTATTACTGGCTTATCTGGTTCAGGTAAAAGTTCTTTAGCCTTTGATACGCTTTATGCAGAAGGGCGTAGACGTTATGTGCAATCACTTTCTAGTTATGCTAGACAGTTTTTGGGGCAAATGGATAAACCAGATGTGGATTCAATTGATGGTTTAAATCCAGCAATTTCAATTGATCAAAAAACAACGTCACATAATCCACGGTCAACAGTTGGGACCGTCACTGAGATTAATGATTATTTACGTTTGCTTTGGGCCAGAGTAGGCCATCCAATTTGTCCTAATGATGGGACGCTGATTCAACGACAATCAGTTGATCAGATGGTTGACCGAGTGATGGCTTTACCAGAAAGAACGAAAATTCAAATTTTAGCGCCAGTTATTCGTGCTAAGCGTGGAGAACACAAGGAAGTATTTAAGCGAGTACAACGTGCAGGATATGTTCGTGTAATTGTTGATGGTGAGATGCACGAAATTGGTGAGGATTTTGAATTAGCTAAGAACAAGCGCCACTCAATCGATATTGTCGTTGACCGTTTGATTGTTAAGGATAGCATTAAGTCTCGCTTATTTGATTCTGTTGAAGCTGCACTTCGTTTGTCAGATGGCTACATGAATGTTGATGTAATTGGCGGTGAAATGCTTAACTTTTCTGAGTATTATGCTTGTCCAAAGTGTGGCTTTACTGTGGGTGAAATGGAACCAAGACTGTTCTCCTTTAATGCACCATTTGGTGCCTGCCCTGATTGTGATGGGTTAGGGATGAAGTTAGCAGTAGACGAAGATTTGGTTGTTCCGGACAAAACAAAATCTTTAGCTGAAGGTGCACTGGCTCCATGGAAGACTTCCAATTACTATACTGAAATGTTGGAACAAGCTTGCACGGCATTAAAAATTCCGATGGATAAGCCTTTTAATAAACTAACTAAACGTCAACGCGACATTATTCTGCATGGCTCAACTAAGCCGGTGAAATTCCATGTAACTGGTGACTTTGGCGTTAATGATACCGTTCAACCATTTGAAGGAGTAATGGCCAATGTTGAGCGGCGTTATAAACGACCAATGTCCAAGTTTATGCGTGATGTGATGGGCAAATATATGACTGAACTTACTTGTTCAACTTGTCACGGCAAGCGTTTGAATGAAAAAGCATTAGCAGTGAAAGTCATGGGCAAGGATATCGCGGAAGCTTCGGAGCTTTCTATTGATAAAGCACTTGATTTCTTTAAGGACGTCAAATTAAGCGAGCAAGAGACTATGATTGCTAAGCCAATTTTAAAGGAAGTACGCGATCGTCTTTCATTCTTGGATAGTGTAGGATTAGATTATTTAACTCTTTCTCGATCAGCTAATACCTTGTCTGGTGGTGAAGCTCAGCGTATTCGGTTGGCAACTCAAATTGGCTCAAACTTATCGGGAGTTATGTATGTTTTGGATGAACCATCTATCGGTTTGCATCAACGCGATAATGATCGGCTGATCGCTTCTTTAAAGAGAATGCGTGATTTAGGCAATTCTTTAATTGTGGTGGAGCACGATGACGAAACAATGCGGCAAGCTGACTATTTGGTTGATATGGGACCTGGTGCCGGTGTTTACGGTGGTAAAGTTATGGCACAAGGAACTCCTAAAGAAGTAGAGCAGAATCCTGATTCTTTAACGGGGCAATATTTGTCTGGTAAAAAATTTGTGCCGGTTCCATTGAAGCGTCGTAAAGGCAATGGTAAAAAGATTACAATTACTGGAGCTCAAGAAAATAATTTAAAGAATATTAATGTTGATTTTCCGTTGGGCAAATTTATTGTGGTCAGTGGTGTCTCAGGTTCTGGTAAATCTACTTTGGTTAATATGATCTTGAAACGCGCTTTAGCCCAAAAATTAAACAATAATTCAACTAAGCCAGGTAAGTATAAGTCAATCAAGGGTTACAAGAATATTGAAAAAATCATCGATATCGATCAAAGCCCTATTGGTAGAACACCACGTAGTAATCCTGCAACTTATACTAGTGTTTTTGATGATATCAGAACCTTATTTGCTCAAACTAATGAAGCAAAATTGCGTGGTTATACTAAAGCAAGATTTTCGTTCAACGTCAAAGGTGGACGTTGTGAAGCCTGTCATGGTGATGGAATTATCAAGATTGAAATGAACTTTTTGCCTGATGTATATGTACCATGTGAGGTTTGTCACGGCACTCGTTATAATTCTGAAACATTGGAAGTAACTTATCGGGGAAAGAATATTGCTCAAGTGCTTGATATGACGATTAATGAGGCAACTAAGTTTTTCGAAAATATTCCTAAGATTCAGCGTAAACTCCAGACTATCGTTGATGTAGGTTTGGGCTATGTGAAATTAGGTCAATCCGCTACAACTTTATCTGGTGGTGAAGCTCAAAGAATGAAATTAGCTGCTGAATTGCAAAAACTTTCTACTGGTAAAAATTTCTATATTCTTGATGAACCAACTACCGGTTTGCATACCGATGATATCAAGCGTTTATTAGAAGTTTTGCAGCGGTTGGTAGATGAAGGCAATACGGTTTTAATTATTGAGCATAATCTTGATGTAATTAAAAATGCAGATTGGCTGATTGACTTAGGTCCTGAAGGAGGGGAACGTGGCGGTCAAATTGTGGCTACCGGTACGCCAGAAGAAGTAGCGAAAGTTAAAGAAAGCTATACTGGTCAGTATTTGAAACCAGTCTTAGAACGCGATACTAAACTAACAAAAGAAGCAAAAAAATAGGCTAGAAGACAATAGCCAATAGTTTTTATTAACCTTGAATAAGTGTAAAATAGTCTGCAAGGAGGAATAAAAATGGATATTTTTTCTAGTTCTAGAGATAATCGCGGCTTTGACTGGGGCGCATTTATTGCCGGTATCTTAATGGTCGTAGTTGCGTTCGTGTTATTACGTCACCCAGCTAAAGGGTTGCATGCATTTGTCTTGATTTTTGCTATTGTATCAATCGTTCAAGGTATTGTATGGTTGGCTGCTTACTCACGCTTTCGTGAATTTTTCTCACGTAGTTGGGTAGCAATTGTGTCAGGTGTATTAGATATCATTATCGGTATCTTGTTCATTTGCTCATATGATATTGGTGGTTTGACTATCGCTTACTTATTTGCAATCTGGTTCTTTGTTGATTCAGTTGTAGGTATTGCTTGGTCATGGCACTTACGTGCATTTTCAACCGGATACTTTGTATTTAACTTGATTTTGAATATTTTAAGTTTGATTATTGCCTTCTTCTTAATTATTAATCCAGTAATCGCAGCCTTAAGCTTAGTATGGTTAGTTGCATTCTGGTTATTAGTCTTTGGCATTAATGAAATTGTGGTTGCATTTATGCACCGTTAATATTTGATAAAAATTTAAGCCGAAAGGCTTCTTTTTTTTGCACAATTATGACACACCCGGTATGATATAATTTGTAAAGAGGAGGATTTTAGCATGGCTGATGAGAAAAAACAATTATTAATAGTCACAGGCATGAGCGGAGCAGGTAAAACTGTGGTCGCTCATGACTTAGAAGATATGGGCTACTTTGTAGTCGATAATCTTCCTCCAACTTTATTAGGTAGTTTTTGGGATTTAATTAATAATTCCAATGACTTTCATAAGGTAGCCGTAGTAATTGATTTACGAGTTAAGACATTTTATCGGAAACTGTCAAATCTTTTGTGTAAATAGATCTTTCTCGTAAATTGATTTTTTAATTATTTATTTAATCAAAGTAGGATTCTAAGGTGTCCTGAACCTGACCAAAGCCTTTATGAATTCGATTGAAATAACGGTCATTGTAGCTCATTGCCTGGATGCCAATAAATGCATCAAGCGACTGTTCAGTTGGAAATTCTGCCTTAGGCTTAGCTTTACGCTTGATGACGTTGTTAAAGGATTCAATCATATTGGTTGAATAAATTGAAGCTCTGATTTGTTTGGGATAATTGTAGAAGACTAGCAGATCGGGCTCAATTTCCTTCAAACCTTTGATGACATGGCTATAAGCTTTATTCCATTTGGCATAGAATTTGTGCAAGACAGCTGCAGCTTCTTTTTTGCTTGTCTGTTGATGTATCTGCTTGAATTCGTTCATGATCTTTTCACGATCGTCGACGCGTACTTTAGCGCAGATATTGCGCATGACATGAACCAGGCAGCGTTGAAAATGAGCTTTAGGATAAGTCCTGGCCAAGGCTGTTTTCATGCCAACAACACCATCAGAAAGAAAAAGCTCAACTTGCTTCAAGCCTCTGGACTTCATGTTTTGAAGCATCTCTGTCCAAACTTCAATGTTCTCACTAGGAGCAATGCAGTAGTCAATGACTTCCTTATGTCCATTAGGTTTAATGCCAATGGCAATATATACTGCTTCACGCTCAAACGTTTCTCGGCGCAAAGGAAGGTATGTCGCATCCAAATAGACACAGAAAAACTTGTCGCTTAGCTTGCGCTTGTGATAAGCCTCAATCTTGGGGAGCATCTGCTTGGAAATATTTGATACTTGAGCTGGACTATAATGACTGCCATACATTTTCTCAATCAAGTCAGCGATTTCTCTGGTAGTTACGCCTTTGGAGTATAGCTTGATAATCGTGCTTTCCAAAACATCAGAGTGCTGCTTGTAGTCAGGCAGCGTGTGCTGATGAAACTGACCGTTGCGGTCTCGAGGCACTTGCACTTCAATTGGTCCAAACTGGGTATCAACCTTGCGGAAATAAGCACCATTTCTAGAATTGCCAGTATTCCAGCCATTTCTGGCATAGGGATCATAGCCTAGAAAGGCAGTCAACTCAGCTTCTAGCAAGTTATTAACAGCCTGTTGTAGCTCTTTGCGCAATAAATCATTTATTTTGTCTGGATTGAATAGAGCTTGAGCAAAATCTTTGGTAAAATCATTCATGAAGGAGTTCTTCTTTCTGTATGTGTTTTTTTGTTCAAACCAATCATACGAGAAAGGAACTCCTTTTTCTAATGTTTAAAGAAATAAATTTAAGGAATCATTCATCCTTACACAAACTATTTTACAGTCTCTTTTATCGCGATTTATTGGATGAAGTTAATTCACTTGAAGATAATGGCAATGTGCAAGCTACTATCCTATTTTTGGATGCTTCCGATGATGTCTTGGTTGCTCGTTATAAAGAAACAAGGCGTCTTCCGCCTTTAGCCAATAATGGCAAAGGTCGCTTGCTTGATGGCATTCAAGAAGAACGTCGTATTTTAATGCCAATTAAAAATAGATCAAATTATATTATCGATACGTCAAACTTGTCGACTAAGGAATTAAAGCAAAAATTAATCAATACATTTAGTGATCGCAAGCGGCAACCATTTTCAATTGAAGTGATGTCATTTGGCTTTAAGTATGGGATGCCAATTGATGCAGATATTGTAATGGATGTGCGTTTTTTGCCTAACCCATTTTATATTTCAGAATTAAGACCATTTACGGGACTGGACAAGCGTGTATTTGACTATGTGATGAACAAAGAAGAAACACAGGTCTTTTATAAAAAATTGCTTGATTTGCTTGAAACAGCTATCCCTGGATATATCAAAGAGGGGAAGGAAAAGTTGACCATTGCAATTGGTTGTACTGGGGGTCAACACCGGAGTGTTTCAATTGCCCAACAGTTGGCACGAGATTTAGCTAAAAAATATCCAGTCGATATTACTCACCGTGAAGTGAGTCGTTATATTAGAAAGTAGGTGCGCACCTGTGCCATATGGAGAAACAAGGATTGTTCGCGTGATTAAAGGCAGACGTCCCCGTGTAGTCGTAATTGGTGGCGGTACGGGTTTACCAGTTATTTTGAATGCCTTGAAAGATCAAAACGCGGAAATTACTGCAATCGTAACGGTTTCAGATGACGGCGGTTCATCTGGTTCAATCCGTAACTTTATTAACGTAGTTCCACCTGGTGATATCCGTAATGTTTTGGTATCACTTAGTGACTTACCTCAGGAAGAAAAGAATATTTTTCAGTATCGATTTGATTCATCCGATTCCTTTTTTTCAGGACATGCAATCGGTAATTTAATTATTGCGGCATTGAATGAAATGCATGGCAATATCTTTGATGCAGTTCAATCTTTGTCAAAAATGATGAAAATTGATGGTCATGTTTTTCCAGCTTCCAATGAACCATTGACTTTAAACGCAGAATTCGTGGATGGAACTACGGAGTCTGGTGAAACTGAAATCACATCTAAAGATAAGCGGATTAAGCGTGTCTGGGTGACCGATACTGATTCGGATGAAGAGCCTAGAGCTGTTTTACCAGTACTGGCTTCGATTATGCAAGCTGATGCAGTCGTACTTGGGCCAGGTAGTTTATTTACTTCAATTTTACCTAACTTAATGATCTCTAATTTAGGTGAAGCAGTGCGTGAGACTGACGCCGAGGTTATTTATATTTGCAATATCATGACTCAGCGTGGTGAGACAGATCACTTTAGTGATGCGGAACACGTACAGGTAATTAACGATCACTTAGGTGGAAATTATATCAATACCGCTCTGGTTAATGGTGCCAAAATTGATATGAGCAAATTTCACCCAGAAGATTATGATGCTTATCTTGAGCCTGTTAAGAATGACTTTGAAGGCTTAAGAAAGCAAAACTGCCGTGTCATTACTGATGACTTTATCGATCAACGTCATGGATTGGTATTTCATGATGGTGAAAAGGTAGGAAAAGAAATTATTAATCTGGCATTTGAATCAATGTCACGTAAAAGAATGAAGGAAAATGATGGCTAGTTATGCTAGTGAAGTCAAAAAGGAGCTAACTTCGCTTGAGGTGCATCCAGAGCATGCCAAAGCGGAGTTAGCTGCTTTTTTGCGAATGAATGGTGTATTAAACTTGCACGATCATCAATTTAGCCTGGATATCACTACAGAAAATCCTGCGATTGCTCGACGAATTTTTAAGCTGATTAAGATTGCTTATGGTATTGAGCCATTGCTGATTGTCTCGCGCAAGATGAAATTGAAAAAAAATAATCAATATTTGGTACGATTGAATCAGAAGGTACAAGAAATCCTAGAAAACTTACAAATCTGGGATCCTGAAAGAGGTTTGGTAACGCGAATTCCGCAGAGAATTATGACTTCACGTGAAGGAGCAATGTCCTATTTACGCGGTGCATTTCTAGCCGGAGGTAGTGTCAATAATCCAGAAACGAGTCGTTATCACTTGGAGATTTATTCAACTTATGAGGACCATAATGAGGATTTATGTAAGTTGATGAATAATTATTTTTATTTAAATGCTAAAGCAACTAAACGTAGAAGAGGCTATATTGTTTATTTAAAAGAAGCCGCAAAAATTGGCGACTTTTTGCATATAGTGGGTGCACTTAATGCAATGCTTAACTTTGAAGATTTGCGTATTATGCGAGATATGCGAAATTCGGTTAATCGCTTGGTTAATTGTGATACCGCGAATATGAAAAAAACAGCCTCAGCTTCAGCTAAGCAGGTAGAAGACATCCAGCTGATTGAACAAGAAAACGGCTTAGATGATCTACCAGAGAAATTGCAAGTTTTAGCGCGTTTTAGATTGGCGCATCCAGAATTAACTTTAAAGGAAGTAGCTAATCAAATTCCGGATGGTCCGATTTCGAAGTCAGGAGTTAATCACCGATTTAAGAAACTACATGAGTTAGCTGAGAGTTTAAGAGAATAAGAAAAAGGAGCCTGCACAATGAGTGCAAGCTCCTTTTAGAGTGTGAATAATTTTTAATAATTAATTACTTCTTCTTATTAACCATGATTTCGTCAATCAAACCATATTCCTTGGCTTCTTCAGCAGTTAAGTAGTTGTCACGTTCAGTATCCTTTTGGATCTTTTCCAAAGGTTGACCGGTAGTTTCGTGCAAAATTTCGTTGATCTTCTTACGGCTCTTCAAAATTTCGTTAGCTGCAATTTGGATATCAGTTTGTTGACCTTGAGCACCACCTAATGGTTGGTGAATTAAAACAGTTGAGTTAGGAAGTGCAAAACGCTTACCCTTAGTACCACTAGTCAAGAGGATAGAAGCCATTGAAGCTGCCATACCAATTGCAATAGTTGATACGTCTGACTTAATAAAGTTCATGGTATCCATGATAGCTAAGCCGGAGGTGATTACACCACCTGGTGAGTTGATATAAAGTGAAATATCCTTGGTATTGTCTTGAGCATCAAGGAAGAGTAATTGAGCGATGATTGAGTTAGCCATTTGGTCATTAATTTCACCGCTAAGCATGATAATTCTGTCTTTTAATAAGCGTGAGTAAATGTCATAAGCACGTTCACCACGAGCAGTTTGTTCAATAACTGTAGGTACTAGCATAAATTTGCCTCCTAATTGATTTCGTATTAATTAGCACTCTTTCAAGTACAGTGCTAATTAAATCACTTCGTAATGAAAGTGTCAAATAAATAAGCTCAATGGTAACAATGGTAATAAAAATGTATTTTAGCTAACAGTGTTTATATATTATAATATAAAAGTAAAATGCAAAATATAAGATACGGAGGATAGGTTTGAAGTATTCAAATAAAATTTTAACTGCTACTTCAGCTGTAGCACTGGGTGTTGGTTTGTTAATTGGTTCTACAAATGCAGTATTTGCAGATAATTCTAAAACTACTGATAGTAATACAGATACTGCTAAGACTGATTCCAGTGCGAAGAAGGGACCAGCTCAAACAAGTACTTCTTATGACTTAATGGTTAAAGTAGGTAGCAATAAGAATTATCCTGTTTATAAAAAGATTAGTAATGGTAAACCTAGCGGTAAGATTGCTGATGCTAGCGATTATCAATATGCTCATATTCAATCTGACCAGAGAATTAAGACAAAGGATGCAACTTATTGGCGTATTTATGTAAATGGTCGTAAAGTTGGTTATGTTAACCAAAACTACTTTACAAGAGATGCTATCGCTGTACCAAAGACTATCAGTTTAGTACAAAATAGTCACTACGATTTTGATCCAACTGATGCAGTAAGTTATGTAACCAATTATATGGGTACTGTAATTGATACAGCAGATATTAAGATTTCAGAAGATGCAATCGATTGCTCAACTCCAGGTACCTATAATGTTAAATATAGCTATGGTAAAGCAAAGGCAACTGTTAAGGTAACTGTCAGAAAGAGTACTAAGGAAGGAATTGCTCATGCTGATAGAGTCCAAGCTAAGCCATTTAACGGCGATTTGAAATCCTGGAAGACTTACTACGGAAGTTCTGCTAACTATGTAACTAAGACTGATTTTACTCCTGATAAGAATAAGCATGCTTATGATAGTGAAAGCGGAAAATTAGATTTCACTACTCGCTTCTTCCAACCAGTTTTATTAAGTGTTTACCGTGACATTAAAAATGATGACTATATTAACCGTGTAGGTCATATTCCTGAAGGAATTACCATGTCAAATGGCTGGTTGTACACTAGTTTATTAAGCAGTACTCTGATTAGCAATGGTCATATTGTAGGATATAATCTTAACCATTTAACCAATGCATTTAACGGACAATACTTACTTGATATGAGCCAAAAGAAGTTCAATTCTTACGTTAAGAACATTAAAGTTAGTCCATATATTCCAATTGGTCACGGTCAAGCAATGGGCTCAACTGATAAATACATTTACGTTCTAAATAACAATAATAAGGTTTCATACAAGAGCAATATGTCTGAAGAGTTAATCCAAATTCGGAAGAGCGATATGTGCATTAACAAGATTTGGACTATTAAATGCTGGAACGGTAGTGATTCAGACGGTCGTTACTTCAATAATGGTGTTGTTGTAAATGATCACAAGCTTTACACAACTCTTTATAATAAAGAAAAAGACCAAACTGAATACTGGGAATTCAACCGCAAAGGCGATAACTGGTATCCAACTATGGTAGGTGCAACTAAGGGTGGCATTGTAGCAAACACATACACTCAAGGGTTTACTTATGATGCCAAGAACAATAACTTCTACCTTGCATTCAATGACGTAATTGCTAAGATTGCAACTGATGGTGAAGTTAAGGATACTTACCAATACCACACTGGTCGTGAAATTGAAGGTATCGCAACCTACAACAACAAGTTATACATGAACTTAGCTCAACGTGCTGAATTACTTGAAAGTAAACAAAAGTTGACTAAGTAATCATTATCGATATTAATTTAAATAAAGGAAATTCAATGAAAATATTGGATTTCCTTTATTTTTTTAGTTGTATAATTAGAAAAATGAGTTATTTAGTTAGGCAAAAGAATGAAAATGAGACTGTAAAATAGTTTGTGTAAGGATGAATGATTCCTTAAATTTATTTCTTTAAACATTAGAAAAAGGAGTTCCTTTCTCGTATGATTGGTTTGAACAAAAAAACACATACAGAAAGAAGAACTCCTTCATGAATGATTTTACCAAAGATTTTGCTCAAGCTCTATTCAATCCAGACAAAATAAATGATTTATTGCGCAAAGAGCTACAACAGGCTGTTAATAACTTGCTAGAAGCTGAGTTGACTGCCTTTCTAGGCTATGATCCCTATGCCAGAAATGGCTGGAATACTGGCAATTCTAGAAATGGTGCTTATTTCCGCAAGGTTGATACCCAGTTTGGACCAATTGAAGTGCAAGTGCCTCGAGACCGCAACGGTCAGTTTCATCAGCACACGCTGCCTGACTACAAGCAGCACTCTGATGTTTTGGAAAGCACGATTATCAAGCTATACTCCAAAGGCGTAACTACCAGAGAAATCGCTGACTTGATTGAGAAAATGTATGGCAGTCATTATAGTCCAGCTCAAGTATCAAATATTTCCAAGCAGATGCTCCCCAAGATTGAGGCTTATCACAAGCGCAAGCTAAGCGACAAGTTTTTCTGTGTCTATTTGGATGCGACATACCTTCCTTTGCGCCGAGAAACGTTTGAGCGTGAAGCAGTATATATTGCCATTGGCATTAAACCTAATGGACATAAGGAAGTCATTGACTACTGCATTGCTCCTAGTGAGAACATTGAAGTTTGGACAGAGATGCTTCAAAACATGAAGTCCAGAGGCTTGAAGCAAGTTGAGCTTTTTCTTTCTGATGGTGTTGTTGGCATGAAAACAGCCTTGGCCAGGACTTATCCTAAAGCTCATTTTCAACGCTGCCTGGTTCATGTCATGCGCAATATCTGCGCTAAAGTACGCGTCGACGATCGTGAAAAGATCATGAACGAATTCAAGCAGATACATCAACAGACAAGCAAAAAAGAAGCTGCAGCTGTCTTGCACAAATTCTATGCCAAATGGAATAAAGCTTATAGCCATGTCATCAAAGGTTTGAAGGAAATTGAGCCCGATCTGCTAGTCTTCTACAATTATCCCAAACAAATCAGAGCTTCAATTTATTCAACCAATATGATTGAATCCTTTAACAACGTCATCAAGCGTAAAGCTAAGCCTAAGGCAGAATTTCCAACTGAACAGTCGCTTGATGCATTTATTGGCATCCAGGCAATGAGCTACAATGACCGTTATTTCAATCGAATTCATAAAGGCTTTGGTCAGGTTCAGGACACCTTAGAATCCTACTTTGATTAAATAAATAATTAAAAAATCAATTTACGAGAAAGATCTATTTACACAAAAGATTTGACAGTTTCATGAAAATATTAGAATTAAAACATATCCAATATAGTGCAGATAAAAAACAAATATTGCAAGATGTATCATTTAAGGTTAATAAAGGCGATTTTCTAACCTTAATTGGCCCATCAGGTGCAGGAAAAAGTACGATTTTACGATTGATTGCAAATTTAATTAGTGCTAATTCAGGCGATATTCTATATCAAGAAAAAAACATTAGCTCCTTAAATCCAGTTCAATATCGTAGAGAAGTTTCATATTGTTTTCAGCAGCCGTCTTTATTTGGGCAAACAGTAAGAGATAATTTGATTTTCCCGTATGAAATTAGAAAAGTAGATGTAAATGACAAGCAAATAGCTGATTTACTTAATCAAGTTGATCTCTCTGCTGATTTTTTAGATAAAAAGATTACTGCTTTATCAGGTGGTGAAAAGCAAAGAGTTGCGTTAATTCGAAACATAATATTTTTACCAAAGATATTGCTCTTAGATGAAGTAACTACCGGGCTTGATAATCAAAGTAAAGATATTGTACATAATTTGATTAAAGATGTTTCTGAGAAAGGCGTGACAATTATTCAAGTTACACATGATCAAAGTGAAATTGATGAAGCAAGCAATATTTTAAGAGTAAAAAAAGGCGGAATAATCGAATGAAAAATGTTGTAGTTAGCAACTGGTCGTTAGTATTAGCTTTTGCACTGGTGTTAGTTTCCATTGGAATTTCTGCGAAAGAAAAATTAGGACTAACCAAGGATATTTTAATTAGCGTGATTAGGGCGATAATTCAGTTAGTCGTAATCGGCTACGTTTTGAAGTTTATTTTTCATGTTAATGCCTTGTGGCTAACTTTGGTTTCAACTATTGTGATAATTTTTAATGCATCTTGGAATGCTAATCAGCGTGATCCTAATCCGGGGCGGAATATTTGGAATTCGATAATAGCCGAAGCGGTAGGGACTTACGTGACATTAGGAATTCTGATTTTTTCTGGCGTAATTAAACCAGTCCCTATGCAGGTCATTCCCATTACGGGGATGATTGCTGGAAATGAAATGGTGGCAGTTGGCTTATGCTATAAAGCGTTGAATGATAGCTTTAATGATCTGCATCAACAAGTTTTAGAAAAGTTGGCTTTGGGTAGTGATATTAAAACTGCATCGATGTCAATTTTAAGAAGGAGCATTAAGACTGCGATGCAGCCTACGATAGATTCGGCTAAAACTGTAGGATTAGTAAATTTGCCAGGAATGATGTCCGGCTTAATTTTTTCTGGTGTAAATCCCATTTATGCAATTAAGTATCAGATTATGATTACATTTATGTTGCTTTCTGCCACTGGCCTTGGAGCCGTGATTAGTGGCTATTTGGCTTATAAAAATTACTTTAATGATAGGATGCAATTGAAATAGGCAGTGTGATAAAAATAATTTTCTACATTTAGATTTAGTTAAATTATATTTCATAAGCGTTTGTAAAGGTGATTTAAGTTAACTTAAATCATATGGTAAAATTTGAGTTAAAATGAATTTAATTTTTCCAGCTATTGTAAATATCAATTTTGTCATGTTTAGATAATTTAGCCATAAATAAAAAACCCCGAAATTCATGTCCGAATTTCGGGGTTCATATCATGATCAAAGTTTGAGCTTCATTATTTTATTGGGCTGATTTTTGTTTTAAAAACTGCTGTTTTTTCATCATTTGTTTTTGCAACTGCTTGGCATCGTTAACTGACATTACTTTCCAGTTGGAGGGAATAGAAAAAATATATTCTCTGTGTTTTAACTCCTTGTCATGACCAAAGACGCCAAACATTATTTGATTAAAGGTATTGCTATAGGTGTAGCGAGTAGTCTTAATCGTTACTTTTGGTTGGCTGTTTCGTTTTACTTTTGTCGATACTTTATCTAATTTAATAGATTTTGGCTTCTTTTGAAGCTGACCAGTTTTATAAAGGTAAACTTTTTCAGTTCCATTACCTAAAGGCTGATAAAGCAAAATTGGCAGGCGAGGAGTAGCACTGGAAACTAGAGTGTTAGTGCTTGAGGTTGTTTTAGTTTTCATTCCCCAGTGATTATAATCATGTTCTACAATGCCGACAACACAAAGAATTGTTATGATTAATGATAGCCATGCAATAAAAGTATGCCTTTTTCCAGGGATGATGTTAAAGTAAATAAACATAATTGCAGCTACGATTAGAATTAAAAGTATCATTTAACCATCCACCTTTTCTTGATGTTCACGTGCTCGATTGCCCTTCTTTAAGAAGAATGCAAGAACTAATGCGATTAATGAGAAGAGGATACTCATTGCAAATGAAGCATGAAAACCGTCTAAAGTTGCACTGATTGCTCTAGTCTTGTATTCAAGTGGCAGTGCATGAAGTAAACTTTTACCAGGCATATTATTATTGGTAGTTGTAGTTAAAACAGATACCAAAATTGCAGTACCAATTGAACTTAATACCTGTCTGAAAGTGTTGTTAACAGCAGTACCGTGAGAAATCTTGTTTAATGGTAAAGAATTCATACCAGATGTAGTAACATTCATCATTACCAAAGCTACACCGACCATTCTGATTGCATAAAGAATGATAATCATCGTGTACGAACTTTGCTCAGTTAAAAAGACAAATGGAATGGTTCCAATGGTCAACAAAGTCATACCAGTAATTGCCATTTTACGTGCACCATATTTGTCGAATAAACGGCCAGTAATTGGCGACATAATACCAATCATCAATGCACCAGGTAGTAACATTAAATCTGAATGGAAGGCAGAAACGCCACGCAAATTTTGAATATATAATGGTAAAACCATTTCAATGCCGACCATCGCTAAGTTGGTGATACCACTTAAGGCAGCTGCCAGTGAAAATTCAAAGTGTTTAAAAACGGTAATGTCCAAAAATGGGTCATCCATTTTCAATTGGCGGATACCGAATAGGATTACAAATATAATTCCAAATCCAATAAATCCTAAAATCTCGGGATTGGTCCAGCCTTTGTTACCAGCTTCTGAAAAACCATACAACAGACTTCCGAAGCCTAGAGTAGAGGTTGTTACTGACCAAACATCAATTTTTTCTTTCTTAGTTGGTAAAACATCTTTAATTAAAAAGAAAGCTAAGATAATTACTATTCCCGCAATTGGGGCAATGATGCTGAAGAGGTAACGCCAAGAAAGGTTATCAACAATCCAACCAGATAATGTTGGTCCAATTGCCGGTGCTAAGCCAATAACAATCCCAACAGTTCCCATTGCTGCACCACGCTTATTAGCTGGGAAGATAGAAAGCATAATTGTTTGTAAAAGTGGCATAGTAACGCCAACGCCTAATCCTTGAATGATTCTCCCAGCAAGCAGGGTGCCAAAGTTGGGTGCAATTGCGGCGATCACTGTTCCAATAAAGAAGATTGACATGGCTGACAAATACATTTTTCTTGAACCGAAGCGATTGATTAGCCATGCAGAAATTGGGATCATAACACCATTAACTAACAGAAAGGCTGTTGAAAGCCATTCAGCAGTTGCGGTGCTGATGTTAAATGAACGCATAATTGAAGGAAGCGCTGTTGAAAGCAGTGTTCCGTTTAATACAGTACAGAAAGAACCTATAATTAAAACTAAAACTAGTAGGTTTCGATTATAAGCTTTTCCATGAATATCCGTTGGTTGCTTATTCATGTAATATTCCTTTCTCTTATAAAAGTTAACTATAAAAACTATAGGCTTAAAATTTGCCATTGTCAAATAATCTTACAAATAAGTTAGATAAATTAACATTTGTGTTGCAAAAGATAACAACAATATATAAAATATAACTATACTGTAAGGTGGTATCAGGATGAAATCTAAAAAAATTATGCATGACATTTTTAAAAATTTAGAAATTGGAATCGGTGAAGTTAGTAAATTGACTGGTGTTTCTCAAAGGCAATTGCGCTATTGGGAAACTAAGGGCTACATTAAGCCGATTTCAGATGATCAAAGTGGTGTGCGCCGCTATAATTTAGCGACCTTGTATCTAATTGTTTTTATCAAGGAACAATTAGATGAGGGCTTTACGTTGTCTGCAGCCTTTGAGCATTCAAAGGATATACGGTTGAAGAGTAGAATTGTTCATCAATTTTTCAGAGAAACTTTTGATGATGTTAAGGTTACTGATTCTACAAAGGGCTATGGGGAAATTGACTTAGGTGAATTTCAGGCTGAAGATGGCAGCATGCACCATTTCAAAGGTGTTGTAGATGAAAAAGGACAATACGTTAAGATGGATGAATAATGCAATTTTGATTTAGCTATTTTGCACTTTGTGTGTAAAAATGAACCACTTATTTGAGGTTTAAGTACAAAAGGGCTTCTTTTCTGTATTCTGATTATGAATTCAGAAAGGAAGTCTTTTTATGTTAATTGAAACTTTTAATCTAACTAAAAAATATGGTAAGAAGTTAGCTTTGAACAAGGTTAATTTGAAGACTAATCGTGGACAGTTGGTAGCTTATTTGGGCACGAATGGTGCAGGTAAATCTACTACTATTAACATCCTGATTGGCCTATTGAAACCAACTAGTGGCACTATCACGTATGCTAAGGATCTAAAAATCGGGGTAGTCTTTCAGAATAGTGTTTTAGATGATGTATTGACTGTCAAAGATAATCTATATTTAAGGGCAAGGATGTACAAAACTTTTTCTAAAGAGTGGTTAGAAAAATTGATTGGGTTGATTGGTATTAGAAGTTTCCTCAATCAAAAATACGGTACTTTGTCTGGTGGGCAAAAAAGAAGAGTGGATATTGCTAGAGCGTTAATTGATCATCCAGATATCTTATTTTTGGATGAACCAACAACAGGGTTAGATTTACAAACAAGAATTGTTATCTGGGATTTATTGCAAAAGCTTCAAAAAGAACAGGGGCTGACTATTTTCTTAACTACGCACTATTTAGAGGAAGCCGAAAATGCTGATCAGATGTATATTTTGGAAAATGGCAATGTCTTAGCAGAAGGCTCTGCAGAAGAAATTAAAGAGATGTATGCACCCAATCGGCTGCTAATTCGCCTAAAACAAGGGCAAACTTTTTCTACTAATTTTAAACAAATTTCTAAGTCAGATGATCAAATTGAAATCGATGGGCTTAATAGTAATCAGGTCATAGACCTTTTACATAAGTTTGAAGATAAGATTGATACATTTGAATATCGAAAAGGGTCAATTGATGATGCATTTATCAAGATTGCTGGAAAGGAGCTTCAATAATGTTCGCCTTAATGAAGAGAAATATCAAAATTTATTTTGCTAATAAACCAGGTGTAGTAATGTCATGTTTTGGTGCACTAATTTCATTTGTAATTTATATTGGATTTTTACAACAAAATCTTGTTGATTCTTGGCAAAATGTTAGTCATGCAAAACAATTATTGGACCTCTGGATGCTTGGCGGTATTGTTTCAATTGCAGGCATTACTACTTCGTTTCAAGCACTTGGTCAAATGGTGAAGGATAGGGAAAGCCGAGCAATTGATGATATGAAGTTAACGAATTTAACTCCAATTAGTGAAAGCATGGCCTACGTAGGTTCAGCATTAATAATAAGCTTCTTGATGCAGGTTATTACTTTTCTAGTGATGGAAATTTACTTTTCAGTGGTTGATAAGGTGAATATTCAATCAACTGTATATTGGTCAGCATTAGGTTTTATGTTATTAGGTGCAATTGGCGCAACTTTATTAAACTTAGTTATCGTTTTATTTATCAATTCTTCAACAACGTTTAGTCGTTTGTCGGCGGTAATTGGAGCAGCAGCTGGATTTATGGTTGCAACTTACATGCCTTATGGAACTTTATCAAAAACTGCGCAAAATATAGTAAAATTGTTTCCAAGTAGTTATGAAGCGGCAAGTTTTAGAAGCTTGCTCTTAAATAAATTAAGTCAGGAAGATGTTCCAGATGAAATGCGTCAAAAATTGATTGAATATTTAGGGATTCATTTTAAATTTGGGTCTCATCAATTAACTAACGGGGATAATGTATTGGTAATAATAGCTATGTCACTCTTATTGACAGTTATAGTAATATGTCTCGCAGTCATGCTTGATAGAAGGAAGAACTAACACGTGAATGTAGAATTTCAGTCAGATTCTAATTTGAAAAAAGATCAAATTAAGATCAAAGTAATTTCTTTAGAGGAAACAGCAGAAGTAAAAAAATTATTGGCTTATATTCAAGATTTTGGTAAAAAGGTAGATTCAATTCTGCCGGTAAAAACTGAAGATCGGATTTTAACTATTAAAATTGAAGAAATTATCAAAGTTGAGGTTGAAAAAACAGAATTAACTTTTTATACTAAAAGTGCTGTCATTAAAACTACAGGTCGCTTATATCAAGTTTTAGAGAAATTAAATAATGACTTTGTACAGGTATCAAAACATGGGATTATTAATTTGAATTATCTTGAAGCACTCGAGGCGGGATTTACGGGCAATATGATTGCAAAACTGGCTTTTAAACAGAAGACTGATGTTTCAAGAAGATATTTACCTGAATTAGAAAAGAAACTGGGATTATAAAATGAAAATTTGGCATAAAATTTTAGATTTTTTTGTAACTGGAATGGGATTTGGTGCAATTACTTGCTTGCTTATTTTAGGAATAGTATCAAATAGTGTAGGTGAAATTAATATCCCATTAATGAGCGTAATTGTTGTTTTCATTTGTAGTGGTTTGATTGGTGAATTGAGTTTTCTATTTGATACTAACCTGTCATATTTAATTGCGTTGTTGTTACATTTAATTGGTACATTTACGTTGTTTTCTATTATGATGCTTTTCAATCATTGGCTTATAGATTGGCAAACTTTATGTATCTTCATTTTTGTATATATCATAATTTGGATTGTGATTAGATTGACGCAAGAAAAAGATATTCAAAAAATTAATCGTCAGATTAAAAAGCGGAATGGTAAAGATGAATAATAATGCAATTTAAAAGGAAAATCTTCCATTAGTGTATGTGCTACAATTAAATCGTAGTTCACATATATTATGGGAGAAAAAGAATGAAGAAACGATTTTTAATTGCAGGTGCTTCTGCTGTGATGTTGACCTTGTCATTAACTGCATTGAATTCCAAGCCAGTTAAGGCAGCCAAAAAAGCCGTCGATTTTATGACATATCTATCTAAAAACAAATCTTTGACTAAAGGGCAAAGAAGCTCTGCTAGATCAGCAGTGAAATTATTGAAAACAGGTCGCTTAGGTAAAAAGCCTAAGGCAAGTTGGTACAATGAATATGTTGACTTGCATTCAAATGATGATGCAACTAGTGCAAAGAATATTAAAGCTGTATTGCCTTATTTGGATAGTGTCAATAGAGCACGTAGAAGTGAAGGGGTTCGGTCATTAAAGGTGTCACCACTTTTGACAGCAGCCTCAATGTTAAATGCTGACTATCAAAAACGTGGTGGCTTAAAGCATACTCATTATTTCAAGTCGATTGGTTTGGAAAACATCGCTACTCAAAGTGTGGGTTTAGATCCGGTTGATACTTGGTTCTCTGAAAAGAAAAGTTGGAATTATGATGTAAAAAAGAATCATTCGTTGAAGCCGGCGAAGTATAGTCCAACTTGGACGGCAACTTATGATGCGGCCGTAAAGGGCACGAATGGCTATAAAATGGCAGGACACTACTTGAATTTGATTAACAGAAATTATAGAGTAATGGGCTTTGCCAATGTAAGCAATACTGGTTATGGAAATGCTGATTCGTATTTAGGAAGCAGTAAAGGTGCAGGAATTAGCGTTGCCAAGTACAAGGCATTGGTAAATGCTTGGGCTAATAAATAAAAATATACACTAAAAAGGAAGCAGTCTTTTGAAATTGCTTCCTTTTTAAAATTCTGTATTTAAATTTTATTTTGCCTTTGCTTCTTGATGTTTCTTAATTCCTGGCAAAATTAAACCTAATGCAATCAAGACGATTGGCGTCAAGATATTAAGGAATAAGGTAAATGGATCTGGTGAGTAAATACCCAAGATACAACATGCAGCAGTAACTACAAAACACCAAATACCGGCAGTATAGGCTAAGCCTTGATGTTTAGTCATTTGATAAGTAGTGTTGAACTTTTGCTGCTGTTTTCTTAAAGCAACATATGCCGCAAATACCCAAAGGTAACGAAGTGGCATAGTAGTTGAATTTAATTTAACTAATTGTGCCATAACAGCTTGAGCATTTGGTACTAAAGCTTGAATAGCAATTAAGCCACCAGAGAGGACAACAACCATCCAGATACCGTTGATGTAAGCACCATGCTTGTTGAGTTTTAATAAGCCCTTTGGAATAAATTCTTTAGCTTCTTTACTACCCAAAAGCATTCTAAGTGGTGCATCGATACTGATTACTAATGTTGAGAATTGACCGATTACGTTACACCATGAATAGATGTACATGAACAAGCCGCCAACATGGTAATATTCGCCCAGCTTGTCAAATGCCATGTAGGCACCATTAGAGATGTATTCGTTAAGGTTGGCATTAACCACCTTAGGGTCAAACATTAATGCCATGGCAAAAGTACCTAAAATAGCAGATACCATAACCATGATTGCTAAAGCCATCATAGCCTTAGGGAAGTTTTTGGAAGGATCCTTAACCTTATTAACATAAGGGGAGATCTTTTCACAACCACCAACGGCAAATACTAGGATTGAAAGAGAAGTAAAGCATTTTACGTTGAAGGTTGGCATCAAATTCTTCCAGTTAAAGTCAATACTGTGGAAACCAGCAGAAGGATTAATAGCTGGTGCGGCAAACATCATAATGATGAATAAGATTGACATGATAAACATTGAAGAACCAGCAATTGTTGCTAGGCCTTTCAATACTGGAATACCACGACTTGCAACCCAACAGAAAAGCAAGAAGACTACTAATGTAGCAAATTGTGTCCAAGCGGTAGGTAAGCCATCATACCATTTTGTATTTCCGAAGATACCCCAGGCCATCGCTCTTAAACCACCAGTACCTTTACTGGAAATATAAACAACGTGGCAAGCCCAGTAGGTCCAACCTGCGTAGTAGGCCCATTTTGCGCCCATAGTGGCATTTACCCAAGAGGAAACCCCACCTTCAGCATTCTTGAAGGTAGCTCCAAGTTCACCAACCATTAAGGCATAAGGGACAAAGTAGAGAAGGAACATGACGATCCAGCTAAAGACAACCTTTGTCCCGTCAAAGTAGACGTACCCATTAACAACGTTACCAAAGCCCCACACGGTAGAGAAGGCCATCATTGCTAGGGTGGTCCACATCATCTTTTTGGAATTATTTTGTGATTCGACCATAAAATTTCTCCCTATTACTATTTATATATTTATGTGAACTTTTTAATTATATAACAGAAGCGTTTTCAAAGTCTTGTTGTTCAGGAAATTTTTTAATAATTAGATGTTTCATTTGATAAATTTGTGCTAAAATGAACGTGATTTTTTCATATGGGAGGATTAATAAGGATGTTAAAAGGGAAAAAGATGTTATTAACTTTTGTGGCCAGTGCTGCATTAGTTGGTGGTGTTTTTGCCATTAGTCAAAGCAAGGTAGATGCCAAAAGCTACAGCAAGGCAGTTACTAAGATTGCTGGCAATGGTAATTACGCTATTTATCATAATGTATCTAAAAAAGGACCATCAGGTGCATTTTCAAATACCAAGTACTTTAAGCATGGTCAAATTCAATCTAAGAAGTATGTTTCTACCAAGAAAGGTAACTTCTGGTACATTATTGTCGATGGACGCAATGTAGGTTGGGTAAGTCAAAACTTTTTTGCTAGAAACCAAATTTCAGTAGCTCAAGATGTTAGCTTAGTTCACAACAGCAACTACAGTTTTCCAACTAGGGATGCAATTAACTATGCAACAGATGGACAAGGTACTGCAATTAATCCAGATAGGGTTAATGTTTCACATAGCTCTGTTAGTTCAAGCCGTGCCGGCACTACTAAGGTAGATTATTCATATGGTAAGGCAAAGGCAAGCGTTAATGTAACTGTTCGTTCAGATACAAATGAAGGAATTACTAGTGCAGGTGCTTCTGTTAAGAGTGGTCCTAAGGCAGTTCATACTTGGAATGGTGGCTCAAAGGGATCATCAAGAAATTGGAATCAGGCACACGGTTATCGTTCAGAAACTAGCTCAAATAGCTATTCAGGTAACGGCATGACTTTGCGCACTCGTTTGTTCCAACCACGTTTTGTCAGCTTAGGCTATGGTCAAGCTGCTGATGCAATGGGACAAGTTGGGGTAATTCCTGAAGGTATTACTGTTAATGATGGTATTTTTACAGCTTCTATGTACACTAGCAGTAGCGACTCAAGAGGACATCTTGTTTCTTACAACTTGAATGCAATTAAGAGTAAATATGCTGCTCAAAACTTAACTACTATGGGATGGAGCACTTTTAGAAGCTACGCAAACAATATTAAAGTTTCACCATACATTAAGCTAGGTCATGGTCAATCACTTGGCTCTTCTTCAAGCTACATTTATGTTTTGGCTAATAACAATAAGACTGCTAATTCAACAGCTTCAGAAGAAATTATGCAAGTAAGAAAGAGTGATATGAAGATTAACAAAATCTGGACTGTTAAGACCTGGAACGGCAGCAGTGCATATCCTCGTTACTTCCATAATGCAACCTTTGTTGGCGACAACACTATGTATGCATTGTTCCACAATGGTGGTCGTCACCAATATGAATACTGGAAGTTAACTAGAAATGGTGACACTTGGACTCCAGAAGAAATCGGTGCTACTCAAAGTAATTTCGTAACTGGTTCACCAGTTCAAGGTTTTGCTTATGACAGCAACCACAATCAATTCTATATTGGTTTTAACGACTACATCTTCCGTGTAGCAGCAAATGGTACTTATAAGGGTAGCCATCATTTCAACACTCGCCGTGAAATTGAAGGTTTATCTGTTTCAGGCTCAACTTTGTACACTGAGTTAGCACAACGTGCTGAGTTGATGACTACAAGCACTAAATAATTGTGATATTGAAAAAGGCATTCCGTGAGGAATGCTTTTTTGGTATAAAAAAAAGAAGAATACCGAGATGGCGGTATTCTTCAACATGTAGTTATATGGGCCCCCTGGGAGTCGAACCCAGATTCTAAGAACCGGAATCTTATGTGCGATCCATTACACTAAGGGCCCAGATGATTCTCAAATGGTAGTATATCAAAAAAAGTAATGAAATAAAAATGATTTTACTCGATTTACGACTTTTTTAAAATCGTGTATCTTTTTCTTGAATTACGAAAAATACATTGTTATACTAACAGTGTCGATTGGGAAATGTATGAATTGAATGAAAAGTACGTTTCTCTTATATTTTTAAGCATTCTGGGACACAAAACGACACGTAGGTGGTCGATAGATGTCCCATGGAAAGGAGGGAACGATGGATTCGGACTTTTCTTTGCTCGAAGCGCTCGTTCCCGACGTCTTAAAGATTCTTCGACAAAGGTATCTTGTCCTTGAGCAGATTTCGCTACATGCGCCAATTGGACGCCGGAGTGTTGCTCAGCATTTAGGGCTTTCAGAGAGAAACATCAGAACTGAGACTGAGTACTTAAGTCAATTAGGATTGATTGAAACAAAAAGTTTTGGGATGTTTTTAACTGAAAAGGGTGAGAAAACATTAAAAGATGCAGGACCATTGCTTGATCGCCTCTTTAATGCCGGTGAAACGGAAGTAGCATTAGCCAAAAAATTAGGGATTGAAAGAACATTGATCGTTCCTGGTAATGCGGATTTCCAAGACCGAGTATATGAGGAGATGGGAGAAAAATTAAGTTCAGCTTTGAATTTACTCTTGCCTTTAGGCCATTCAATAGTTACAATTCTAGGTGGAGCGGCGTTAGCTAGATCTGCTAAGTATTTATCACCAGATTTAGCTAACAATCGCCAGTTGGAATTTGTTCCAGGTCGAGGAGCTTTGGGCGAAAATGTAGAGACGCAAAGTAATACAATCGTCCAAGAAATGGCTGCTAAGACTTCAGGTACTTATAAGACATTATATTTACCTGAGCAGGTTTCAGATGATGCTTACAAATCTTTGATTCGTGAGTCCTCGATCGCAGATGTTCTGCAAGACATTTCTCAAAGTGATGCTGTGATTCATGGTATTGGGTTAGCTCAAGAGATGGCACAGCGCAGAGGCTATAATTCAATTAAGCTATCTGAACTTCGTGAGAAGAGAGCCGTCACCGAATGTTTCGGGTGTTTCTTCGATGAACATGGCAAGGTTGTTGACCGCATCACCCAGGTTGGATTGCAGTTCGAGAACCTATACAAAATACCCCACATATTTGCTTTTGCTTGTGGTGCCCGAAAGGCTCAAGCAATTAAAGCTTATATGCCTAATGCGCCTCATCAAACCTGGCTAATCACTGATGAGGGCGCCTCAAATATGATTTTAAAGGGGAAATGAAATCCCGTTTAAAATAAATGTTGTTTATAGTTCTTAAGGAGGACTTTAGGTTATGACAGTTAAAATTGGTATTAACGGTTTCGGCCGTATCGGTCGTTTAGCATTCCGTCGTATTATGGACCTTGGCGAAAAGTCAAAGGACATTGAAGTTGTTGCTATCAACGACTTGACTACTCCAGCAATGCTTGCTTACTTGCTTAAGTACGACACTACTCATGGTACTTTCAACCACGAAGTTTCATCAACTGAAGATTCAATCGTAGTTGACGGTAAGAGTTACCACGTATACGCAGAACCACAAGCACAAAACATTCCATGGGTTAAGAACGATGGTGTTGACTTTGTTCTTGAATGTACTGGTTTCTACACTAGCAAGGCTAAGTCACAAGCTCACATCGATGCAGGTGCTAAGCGTGTATTGATCTCAGCTCCAGCTGGTAACGACTTGAAGACTATCGTTTACTCAGTAAACGAAGACACTTTGACTGCTGATGACAAGATTGTTTCAGCTGCTTCATGTACTACTAACTCACTTGCACCAATGGCTAACGCTTTGGACAAGGAATTCGGTATCGAAGTTGCTACTATGACTACTATCCACGCATACACTGGTACTCAAATGACTTTGGATGGTCCTTCACGTAGTGGTAAGGAACAAGACGCTCGTGCTGCTGCTGAAAACATCATTCCTCATACTACTGGTTCAGCTAAGGCTATCGGCTTGGTATTGCCTAACTTGAACGGTAAGATGAACGGTCACGCACAACGTGTTCCAGTTCCAGATGGCTCAGAAACTGAATTAGTATCAATCTTGAGCAAGAAGGTTACTGCTGACGAAGTTAACGAAGCTATGAAGAAGTACGAAAGCCCATCATTTGCTTACAACGGTGACCACATTGTTTCTAGCGATGTTCTTAACATGACTGCTGGTTCAATCTTTGACCCAACTCAAACTATGGTAACCACTGCAGGTGACAAGCAATTAGTTAAGACTGTTGCTTGGTACGACAACGAATACTCATTCACTTGCCAAATGGTACGTACTTTATTACACTTTGCAACTCTTTAATCATTAATTTTAATTAACTGATTATATAGTTAAGTGGTAATTGAGAAGGCGGAGGGAGATTCTTCCTTCCGCCTTTTTTTGAAGAAAAAATATCAAAATAATCGGAGGATTATAATGGCTAAATTAATCGTTGACGATCTTGATGTTAAAGGCAAAAAGGTCTTAGTACGTGTAGACTTTAACGTTCCAATTAAGGATGGCGTTATTGGTGACGACAACCGTATCGTTGCTGCACTTCCAACTATTAAGTACATCATTGAACACGGTGGCAAGGCTATCTTACTTAGCCACTTAGGTCGTGTTAAGTCAGATGCTGACAAGAAGGAATTATCATTAAAGCCAGTTGCTGAACGTTTAAGTGAACTTCTTAAGAAGCCTGTAACTTTTGTACCATCAAACGAAGGTAAAGAAGTTGAAGACGCTATCAACAACATGAAGGATGGAGACGTTATCGTTCTTGAAAACACTAGATTCCAAGACATCGACAACGACTTTGGTAAGCGTGAATCAGGTAACGATCCTAAGCTTGGCGAATACTGGGCAAGTCTTGGCGACATGTTTGTAAATGATGCATTTGGTACTGCTCACAGAAGTCACGCTTCAAACGTTGGTATCGCAACTGCTATGAAGGAAGCTGGCAAGCCTGCAGCAGCTGGTTACTTGCTTGAAAAGGAAATCAAGTTCTTAGGTGATGCTGTTGAAAACCCAGTACACCCATTCGTAACTATTCTTGGTGGTGCTAAGGTTTCAGACAAGATTGGTGTTATCGAAAACTTAATTCCTAAGTCAGACCACATTTTAATCGGTGGTGGTATGGCTTACACATTCTTAGCAGCTCAAGGCCACAGCATTGGTAAATCATTATTTGAAGCTGACAAGGTAGACCTTGCTAAAGAATTACTTGCTAAGGCTGGCGACAAGATCGTTCTTCCTGTAGATAACGTAGCCGCAACTGAATTCTCAAATGATGCTTCACGTGAAGTTGTTGGTGATGATATTCCTGACAACATGATGGGTCTTGACATCGGTCCTAAGACTGTTGAAAAGTTCAAGGAAATCTTGAAGGATGCTAAGACTGTTGTTTGGAACGGCCCAATGGGTGCATTCGAAATGCCTAACTTCGCTGAAGGTACTTTGGAAGTTGGTCGTGCATTGGCAGACCTTAAGGATGCAACTACTATCATCGGTGGTGGTGACTCAACTGCTGCTGCTAAGCAATTAGGCATTGCTCCTAAGATTACCCACATTTCTACCGGTGGTGGTGCTTCACTTAACTACCTTGAAGGTAAGGAATTGCCAGGTATCGCTTGCGTTTCAGACAAGTAATAGTAAGGAAAGGACAATAGATTAATGAGTCGTACACCAATTATTGCTGGTAACTGGAAGTTACATATGAATCCAGAACAAACTACTGAATTCGTTAACGCTGTTAAGGATAAGTTACCAGACCCAAGTAAGGTTGAATCACTTATTTGTGCACCTGCAGTTGACCTTGACGCTTTGAGAAAAGCTGCTGAAGGCTCAAACTTACATATCGGTGCAGAAAACTGTTACTTTGAAGACGAAGGTGCTTACACTGGTGAAACTTCACCTAAGGTCTTGAAAGAAATGGGTATGGACTACGTAATTATTGGTCACTCAGAACGTCGTGGTTACTTCCACGAAACTGACGAAGACATTAACAAGAAGGCTAAGGCAATCTTTGCTAATGGCTTGAAGCCAATCATTTGCTGTGGTGAATCACTTGAAACTCGTGAAGCTAACAAGCAAGAAGACTGGGTAGTTGCTCAAATTAAGGCTGCTTTAGACGGCTTAACTGCTGAACAAGTATCTTCACTTGTTATTGCCTACGAACCAATCTGGGCTATCGGTACTGGTAAGACTGCTTCATCAGATCAAGCTGAAGAAATGTGCAAGACTATTCGTGAAACTGTTAAGGACTTGTACAACGAAGAAACTGCAGAAAACGTTCGTATTCAATACGGTGGTTCTGTAAAACCAGCTAACGTTAAGGAATTAATGGCTAAGCCTGATATTGACGGTGGCTTGGTTGGTGGTGCTTCATTAGTACCAGAATCATTCTTAGAATTGGTAAACTACCAAGACTAATTCATAAAAAATAATTTAGATTAATAATCTAGAATTTTTAGGGTCAAATCATTAGATTTGGCTCTTTTTTATATAGTTTGATAGTTAAAAACAAGTTCGTTGATAAAGTAAATAAAAATGATCAAGCCATTGATAAATCACTTGATCATTTCACTATATTTTTTAATAGAAATTAAAGTTGTCTTGTTTAGAAAAATAGATGTACTAAGTTAAATAACAAATTATTAAGCTATAAGCTAGCTCTAAAGACATTATTTAGCTGTCTTTAAAGTAAAATAATAACATCTAGCCCTTGTATTTTTGGCTGAACGAAGTATAATAAGCTATGGAGATTGAATCAAATTAGATTTAACCTTCATTATTCAGTCTCTGCCTAATAATTCCTTATTACTTAATAAATATAAACTTTATGGCAGAAGATACATCTACATCTATATCACTTTCTAGAAGAGCAGTTATGAAAATTTTCATGACTGCTTTTTTTGTTTAATTTGGATTTACCTCAAATCCAATTGGCGGAAAACTAGGCAGTTTCAAAGGCGTAACATGCCATTGTGTAAATAGAACGGATGTCAAAAGAATAAAGGGGACGTCTTCAGGCTTAGTAATATCACAAATTAAAACGCCTCCGCGATCTCCCATGATTGTTTGGACACTTGCTACACTCTTGATTCCAGAACGAAAAGTATAAGTACCACGTTTAATACTACCTGTAACAATATACTTTAATTGGGTCAAATAGAATATGTTTGCAGTAGGTGTGTTTAACTTTTTTACGCCTACTAAAGAGTGGTTGACGACATCAATTGTGAACGAAGCAATTAGGCCCGCACCATCAGAAAACAGACGTCCCACTTCCTGTTTACGGAAATTATTTAGATATAAAGTGTGGTTTGGATTATCAAGATTGCCTTGAATAAAAAATTCAGCTTTTCCATTTTGATTAAGCACAGGAATTTGACCGTAATCCTTTTCCTGATTAAGTTCTAGCCAAAATCGCATACTTACTCACCTCATAACTTTAAATATTGTTATTATCTGCAATAAATTTATTTAAAATATAAGCTACTCCATCTTCATTGTTTCGCTTGGTGACTACCTGAGCTATTTTCTTAATAGCTGGAATCGCATTGCCCATCGCAACGCCAGTACCTGCTGTTCGGATCATACTCTCATCATTTAAATTATCACCGATTGCAGCGATTTCCTCAGGCTTGATACCTTTTAACTTGGCATAATCAAGTAAGGCAAGACCTTTTTGAGCATGTTGCTCATTGATTTCAATATTAGAAGATGAACTTGAAGTTACTACTAGATCGCCCATTGTAGCGATTTCTTTTTTGATATCGGTAAAAGCTTCATGTCCCCGAGAGTCAAAAGCAATAATTTTCATTACTTCTATTTTAGGATCTTGCAATAAATTATCGAAACTGTGGATTTGTTTCATATTCATAATAGTCTTATTACCAGCAGAAATTGCTACAGCTTGACGAAAATCAAGTAGAGGATTTAGATCTACCATTAAATGAGCTACATTTGAAATACGTTGATCTAGATTTTCACTATAAACCTGATTGGCGGTTAAAATTTCAAAGTAAAAGCCTGCTCGATGTAGTAAATGCACTAGCTGTTGTGCTTTTGCCTTGGGAATGCTGTGTTTGATCATTAATTGCTCATTTTCGTCAAAAACCAGGGCACCATTAAGATTGATAAAACCGGTATGCAAATCAGCATCTTTGAGAACTGAACGTGATTCGCGTGGGGCCCGGCCAGTCGCAATTAAAAATTCAATGCCGCTACTTTGTGCATTTTTCACAGCTTTTGCATTAGCAGCAGAAACAGCCATCTCTGAATTAAACAACGTGCCGTCAAGATCACAAGCAACTAATTTGATCATAATTTCTCTCCCATTTAGTATTAAATTAATGATACCATAAAGAGGAGAAGAAAAGAGGGTGTAAGACTTGGCTAAAGAATTAATTGGCAACGATTGGGATCAAGTATTGGATCCTGTTTTTGCAAGTGAGAAATATCACGAATTGCATAATTTTTTAAAAGAAGAATATTCTACTAAACAAATTTATCCTGATATGTATCATATTTTTACGGCTTTTAAATTAACACCGTTTGCTAAAACTAAAGTGGTAATTTTGGGTCAAGATCCATATCATAATCCTGGTCAAGCTAATGGAATGAGTTTTTCCGTCATGCCAGGTACAACTTTGCCGCCATCACTTAAAAATATCTATAAGGAACTCTATGATGATGTCGGAGCTCGGCCTGTTAATCACGGTTACTTAAAAAAGTGGGCCGATCAAGGTGTGCTTTTGCTGAATGCGGTTTTGACGGTACCGTATGGGCATGCTAACGGTCACCAAGGCAAAGGTTGGGAAGATGTGACTGATACTGCAATTAAGGCTCTGAGTGAGCGTGGAAAAGTCGTCTTTATTTTGTGGGGTCGATTTGCTCAAAACAAGATTCCATTAATTGATCAAAGTAAGAATTTTATCATTAAATCATCACATCCAAGTCCATTTTCGGCTGATCGAGGGTTCTTTGGCTCGCGACCGTTTTCGCGGTGTAATATGGCATTGAAGAACTTTGATGAAACGCCGATTGACTGGCAATTGCCAGAAACGATAAGTAAGTCTGATTTAGCATAAGAGGTAAAAAATGAGCGTATTTTCATTATTCAAAAAACAAGTTGAAGCAGCAAAAGATAAGAAAAGAATTGTTTTTCCAGAAAGCGATGATTTAAGAATTCTTACTGCCATAGCTAATTTGAAAAAAGATGGCATTATCGAACCAATTTTAATTGGAAATCCAGATGAGATTGCTAAGTTAGCTAAAGAAAATAATTTAGACTTAGCTGGTGTTAAGATTTATGACCTCAATCATTATGATGAACTTGATCAAATGGCAGCGGAATTTGTTAAAGCTAGACGAAAAGATACCAGTATTGCTGAAGCAAAGCTCAAGTTAGCCCAAGGTAATTACTTTGGTACCATGTTGGTGAAGATGGGAAAAGCAAACGGTATGGTTTCCGGTGCTGCTCACTCAACGGCTAACACTGTTTTGCCAGCTTTACAATTAATTCATGCAGCTAAGGGGATGCATCGAGTATCCGGCGCTTTCGTAATGGAAAAGGGCGATGAGCGTTACATTTTTGCCGACTGTGCCATCAACATTAATCCTGATGAAGAAACTTTAGCTGAAATTGGCTATCAATCTGCTCTGACTGCCAAGATGGCCGAAATTGATCCTAAGGTCGCATTTTTGAGCTTTTCAACTAAGGGTTCAGCCGAAGGACCAATGGTTGATAAGGTACATGATGCAGCAGCTATGTTCCAAAAGGATCATCCAGAAATTCCAGCTGATGGTGAATTGCAATTTGATGCCGCTTTTGTACCTGCAGTTAGTGAAAAGAAGGCACCAAACTCAAAGGTAGCTGGACATGCGAATGTCTTTGTTTTCCCAGAATTACAATCAGGCAATATCGGTTATAAGATGGTTCAAAGATTAGGTGGCTTCACTGCTGTTGGCCCAATTTTGCAAGGTTTAGCAGCTCCAGTGAATGACCTATCTCGAGGCTGCAGTGAACAAGATATTTATGATTTAGCAATTGTTACTGCCGCACAAGCTTTAGCAAAGGATGAAAAGTAATGACAAAGTTAGAAATTAATTCTGCTGATGGAATGCAGAAATTAGGTGCATCCCTAGCCAAAACGGCCCAGCCCCACGATTTATTACTATTAAATGGTGATTTGGGTGCAGGCAAGACAACCATGACTCAAGGATTAGGACGAGCATTAGGCATACATCGGCCTGTTAAGAGTCCTACATTCACCATTGTGCGTGAATATCGAGAAGCTAAGTTGCCGCTCTTTCATATGGACTTTTATCGTTTGGAAAATGATGATTTATCCTCGATTGATTTGGAGGGCTATTTAGCAGAACCAGGTTTAGTGGTAATTGAATGGCCACAACTAGTAATGAATGATTTGCCAGATGAGTATTTGCAACTCACGATTACCAGAGTGGACGATAGTTGGGATTCAACTAAACGGGTTGTTGAATTTACTCCTCATGGTAAGCGCAATGAAGAATGGGTCAAAGCTGCGTTAACTGAATTTAATAAGTAAAGCAAAAATCTCTAGGATCAAAATTCCTAGAGATTTTTCATATCTGATAAACCAAATTTTTGATTGCTTCATCACCAAATTGCTCTTCTTGCTTGATTAAAATCCCAGCACATGCTTCACTATCACTTAATGCGTTATGGTGGTGCCACAATTCAACGTTTAAGGCCTCAGAAACTGTGTCTAATTTGTGGTCAGGCAGTTCTGGTTCGAGTAATTTACTGCTAGCTAAAGTGTCAATGACCAAATAGTGGGGCTCCTCAATACCGTAACGTGCCAGGCTTTGCCGCATGACATTAGTATCAAAGCGAGCGTTATGTGCGGCTACAAGCATTCCTGGTTGATACAATTCTTTAATGTGGGGCCAGACCTCTGCCATTGTTGGAGCGTTTTTAACGTCCTCAGCTGTAATTTGATGTACTTGAATATTTCGCGCGTCAAATGGCATTTGAGGATTAATTACTGTATAAAAGCGATCAACAATTTTATTATTTCTCACCATTACCAAAGCAAGTGAACAGGCACTTTCTGGATAATGGTTGGCTGTTTCAAAGTCCATTGCAATAAAATTCATAAAATTCTCCTTTTAAAAAAGTATATCATTAATATTAATGAAGCTAACGCCTTTATGCGGTAAAATAAAACAAGAAACTTTAAGGAGGCAACAGCGTGGAATTACTTGATTTGAAAGAAAAAGGGATTGATATTAAAGAGCAAATCCCATTAAGCAGATATACTTTTACTAAGACAGGTGGACCAGCTGAATATTTGGCCTTTCCTAAGACGACTGATGAAGTAGAACAATTAGTAAAAGTCACACGTGAAAATGAAATTCCATTAACAATTATTGGCAATGCCTCAAATCTAATCATCCGTGACGGCGGAATTGATGGGTTAGTAATTATTTTGACTGAATTAAAAGAGATTAAAGTAGAAGATAATCAAGTTACAGCTGATGCTGGTGCACGGATTATCGATACAGCTTTTGCGGCTGCTCATCATGGTTTGAGCGGAATGGAATTTGCTGCTGGAATTCCTGGTAGTATTGGCGGTGGTATTTTTATGAATGCTGGTGCCTATGGCGGTGAGATGCAAGAAGTAGTGCAAAGCGTTAATGTTTTAACCAGAGCAGGAGAATTTAAAACATATTCAAACGCAGAAATGAACTTTTCTTACCGACATTCATTAGTTCAAGAAAATGGCGATATTGTATTAAGCGCCACTTTTGCACTCAAGTCAGGCGATAAGTTAGAGATCTTAGATCATATGCATTATTTAAATGCTTTACGTCGTTATAAGCAGCCACTTGAATATCCATCTTGTGGCAGTGTCTTTAAGCGGCCTACTGGGCACTTTGTTGGTCCGATGATTATTAAAGCTGGTTTACAAGGTAAACAAATCGGTGGCGCTCAAGATTCAATGAAACATGCAGGTTTTATCGTGAATAAAGGCGGTGCTACTGCAACAGATTATTTGAATTTAATTCATTTGATCCAAAAGGTAATTAAAGAAAAGTTTGACATTGACTTACACACAGAAGTTAGGATTATCGGCAAAGAAAAGTAAAATATTTTAGCAAAGACAAGCTACAGGCTGGAAGGCTTGCAGCTGTTTTTTATGTGAGGGATGGAAATGGATATTATCAAACTAAAACACATCACCAAAAAATATGATGATGGGTTTGTAGCATTAAAAGATATAAATTTAACTATTGAATCTGGTAAATTTTATTCACTACTTGGTCCTAGTGGCTCGGGAAAATCGACAATTTTGCGAATTATTGCTGGCTTTACTCAGCCATCTAGTGGTCAAGTCCTCTTTGATGGTAATGATATTACTGACCTTGATGCTTCAAAAAGACATATCAATACAGTTTTTCAAAATTATGCTTTGTTTCCACACCTGGATGTTTTTCAAAATGTGGCGTTTGGCTTGAAAATTAAGAAAAGACCAATGAGTGAAATCAAGCCAGCTGTTAAAGATGCTTTGCATATGGTTCGTCTAGACGGTTACGCTAACCGCGAAATTTCGGAACTTAGTGGAGGACAGCAGCAGCGTGTAGCTATTGCCCGGGCAATTGTTAATGAACCTAAGGTTTTACTATTAGATGAGTCGCTATCTGCTTTGGATAAACGTTTACGAAAAGACATGCAATTTGAATTACGGGCAATTCAGAAAAAGCTAGGCATTACCTTTATTTTTGTTACGCACGATCAAGAAGAAGCTCTATCAATGAGTGATAAAATTTTTGTTTTAAATGATGGGCAGATTCAACAAAGTGGTAATCCGGTAGCAATTTACGATGAGCCAGTGAATGACTTTGTAGCACGTTTTATTGGTGACTCCAATATTTTATCTGGTCGAATGATTCATGATTACGAAGTGGAATTTGCTAATAATAAATTTAAATGTGCCGATGGTGGGATGAAGCCTAATGAAAAGGTTGAAGTAGTTATTCGTCCCGAAGACTTGGATATTGTTAAACCAGAAGATGGGAAGATTGTGGTTACAGCACAGACGCAATTATTTTTAGGTGATCACTTTGAGATTAAGGCAATTGATGCCAATGAAAATGAATGGCTGATCCATTCTACTAATGGAGTTAAATTGGGACAACGTGTTGGGCTCTTTTTTGATCCAGAAGATATTCACGTCATGCGGTTAAATGAAAGCCAACACGATTTTGATGCTCGACTAGAAAAGTATGAGGCGGATGAAAATGAAAAATAAAAAGATGTTTTTTATGATTCCATATCTGCTGTGGATTATTCTCTTTGTCATTTTGCCGATTTTATTGATTCTCTGGTATTCGTTTACTGATAGTAATAACGCATTCACGCTCAGAAATTACGTTGAATTTTTTAAAAATGGTACCTTTTTAAAAATGATGCTTAACTCATTTTGGTATGCATTTTTGATCACCTTGTTGACGTTGGTAATTTCGTATCCGGCAGCGTATTTTTTAATTAAAATGAAAAACCAGCAGCTGTGGCTGTTATTGATCATTTTGCCAACATGGATTAATTTGCTGCTTAAAGCATATGCATTTATTGGCATTTTAGGTAATGACGGTTTAGTAAATAAATTTTTACATTTATTTGGTATTGGTCCCGTAAATATTTTGTTTACTGATTTTGCTTTTATTTTTGTGGCGACTTACATTGAAATTCCGTTTATGATTTTGCCAATTTTTAATGCGATTAAAGAGATTAATCCTGCAGTCATTCATGCCTCTGAGGATTTGGGTGCTAGTAAATGGCAAACTTTTTGCTATGTTTTATGGCCGCTTTCTCGTCCAGGAGTTGAAAGCGGCGTTCAGGCCATCTTTATCCCATCATTGTCATTATTTATGTTAACAAGGCTGATCGGCGGCAATCGGGTAATCACATTAGGGACTGCTATCGAAGAGTATTTTATGACCACAATGAACTGGAATATGGGGGCCACAATTGGAGTAATTTTAATCGTGCTGATGGTGGTAGTCATGTTGATTACTAGCAAAAAGGCTAGAAGAAAGAAGGTAGATTTATGAGAAACAGACATTTAATCGCTAAGATCTATCTTGTTTTTACTTTGATCCTATTATATGTACCCATTTTTTATTTGATTTACTTTTCATTTTCTAGTGGTAAAAACATGAATAAATTTGAGCACTTTACATGGGCTCATTATCAGACTTTATTTCAAGATAATCGCTTATTAGCGATATTTTTGGAAACTATCCTACTAGCGCTGTTGTCCAGTTTAATAGCAACAATTATTGGGACATTTGGTGCAATTGCAATTGCTGCGATGAAAAAAGAATCTAATAAGAAAACAACCTTAGCATTAAACAATGTCTTAATGGTGTCACCTGATGTAATTATTGGTGCTAGTTTTTTGATCTTTTTTACAGCATTGGGAATTGGCTTAAATTTTGGTTCTGTATTGTTAAGTCATATTGCCTTTTCTATTCCGATTGTGGTTTTGATGGTCTTGCCGCGACTTAATGAAATGGATATGTCGCTTATTGATGCAGCACGTGATTTAGGGGCGAATTCATGGCAGGTTTTTAGTGATGTTTTAATTCCAGTTATTATGCCAGGCATCTTTTCCGGTTTATTTATGGCGTTGACCTATTCACTAGATGATTTTGCCGTAACTTTTTTCGTTACTGGGAATGGTTTTTCAACTCTTTCAGTTGAAATTTATTCTCGGGCACGACAAGGAATCGATCTTGAGATTAATGCTTTAAGTACCGTAATGTTCATTTTTGTCTTGTTGCTTGTAGGAATCTATTATTTTATTACTACTAAAAAGGGCAGAAAGAAAAATCATCGTGTGATGGGAGGCCTAGTTAAATGAAAAAGATTATGATGGCAATTGCAGCTATTTTAATTGCCTGTGCAGGCCTTTGGGGTTTATCCCATCATTTGGAGAAATCGTCTACCGGGAAAAATAAACAAAACTTGATTATCTATAACTGGGGCGACTATCTAGATCCAAAGTTAATAAAAAAGTTTGAAAAGCAGACAGGTTATCATGTTGTCTATGAGACCTTTGATTCCAATGAAGCGATGTATACCAAAATCAAACAAGGCGGAACGGCATATGATTTGACCATTCCTTCTGAGTATATGGTAACTAAAATGCGCAAGGCTCATTTGCTTGATCAGTTGGATCAAAAGCAAATTCCTAATTTGAAATATATTGGCAAGAGTTTTTTACATAAGTCATTTGATCAAAATAATGATTATTCTGTGCCATATTTCTGGGGGACACTAGGAATTGTTTATAATGATAAATTCGTCAAGCCAGGGGCAATTAAGACTTGGAATGACCTGTGGAGTAAAAAGTATCGCAGGCAAATTTTACTAGTTGATTCAGCTAGGGATGCAATGGGGATGGCATTGGTTTCTTTAGGATATTCAATGAATACCACATCTAGTATTAAACTACATTTGGCACAAACTAAGCTTAATAGTCTGGGACCCAATATTAAGGCGATTATTTCAGATGAAATGAAGATGTACCTAGTGCAAAATGAGGCAGCAATTGGCGTTACCTGGTCTGGTGAGGCTCATGAAATGATGGAACAAAATCCTCACTTGCATTATGTTGTGCCTAAGCAAGGATCAAATTTGTGGTTTGATAATTTTGTTATTCCTAAAACTGTACAAAATAAAAAAGCTGCACTTAAGTTTATTAATTTTATGCTTGAACCTAAAAATGCAGCGCAAAATGCGGAATATGTTGGATATGCAACCCCAAATACCGCAGCCCAAAAATTATTGCCGAAAAGAGTTAGAGATGACCGGCAGTTTTATCCTATTCAAAGTACGTTGAAGAATCTACAGGTCTTTAGAGATTTAGGTCCTAAGAAGACCCAAGAATATAATGACCTATTTTTAGAATTTAAAATGTATGCACGGTAAATTGGGGCGGTTATAATTAAAGAAGAAAGGAGCAATCAATGCATTTTAATATTTCTAATCTGTTTACTTGGAATAATTTCTCCATTGCTTTAGATATTTTAATCATTTGGTATTTAGTTTACCGTTTGATCATGATGATTCGTGGTACCAAAGCAGTACAACTGGCAAAAGGGATCGTCTTTATCTTTATTGTTAGAATTATTGCCGGCTTATTGCAACTGCATGCGGTAACTTATATTGTGGACCAAATTGTTTCTTGGGCAGTAATCGGAATTATCGTTATTTTCCAGCCGGAAATTCGTCGTGGACTAGAGCGGCTAGGACGCACGCCGATTTTTAATGGCCGAGGTGAGAGTGCTCATACACAGTCGGTTAAGATGGTGCAGGAGCTCGATAAAGCGATTCAATACATGTCTAAAAGAAGAATTGGTGCCTTAATCACGATTCAACAAGATACGGGGCTAGATGATTATATTGAAACTGGAATCAAGCTGGATGCGGATATTTCTGGTGAATTGTTAATTAATATTTTTATCCCTAATACGCCGTTGCACGATGGTGCGGTAATTATCAATAATAATCGAATTGCTGTTGCGGCAGCATATTTACCACTGTCAGATAACAGCATGATTCCTAAGCGTTTAGGCACGCGTCACAGAGCTGCCGTTGGTATTTCTGAAGTTACCGATGCGGTAACGATCGTCGTCTCAGAGGAAACTGGTGGCGTAACTATTACTAGAAACGGGCGCTTTTTAGTAGATTTGTCTCGTGAAGAATATTTGAAGTATTTGAATGCTCAACTTGTTCCTAAGGAAGAGAAGAAGGTTCCATGGATTCGTCGTGTGATTAATAAAGTCTGGAAATGGGGTGCAGATCGATGAAAGACTTTTGGGATAAACGCTGGGTAATCAGAATAATCTCATTGCTGTTTGCGATCTTATTAGTGGTTTACATTGACTCTACTCAAACAGGTTTTGTTACACAGGGTGAATCTAAGAAGACACGGCAAACTGCTAATGAAACGCAGACAATTAGTGTTCCTCTGCAAGTTTCGGTTAATACAGATAAATACTATGTTGTTGGTTATCCTGAAAAGGTTAAGATAACTTTGGAGGGTTCGAATGCGTTAGTTACTTCGACTGTTAATACTCAAAGCTTCCGTGCTTATATTGATCTAACTCATAAGAAAATAGGTAAGCAAACCGTAAAGGTAGAAGTTACGGGACTAAATAGTCAATTATCTTACACGATTAACCCGGCAACAGTTAATGTTGATATTGAACGGCGAAAATCTCGTACCATGCCCGTTCAAATAGAGTATAATAAAAATGCTGTTGCTAATGGATATAATATTGGTACGGCTAGTGTTGATCCGCAGCAAGTTGAGGTTACTGGTGCTAGAAGCGAAGTAAATCAGATTGATCAGATCGTTGCCAAGTTGCCTTTACCTAATGGCATTAATCATGATTATGAGCGTCAAGTTATTTTGATAGCTGAAGATAAAAAAGGGCGTCAATTAAATGCAGTGATTAATCCATCTACAGTAAAAGCTAGTTTGCCAATATCGCTTTTCAAAAAGAAAGTTAAGCTAAATTTAAAGCCTAAAAATGAAAAAAATAATAAAGTCTATTCGGTTACTGCCAAGAATGATGAGGTAACACTGTATGGACAAAAGGAAACATTAGCAAAGATTAAGCAGTTGGATGTTGATGTAGATCTGAAAGGGATCTCATATTCAACTGTAAAGAATTACCCTTTAGTTTTACCTAAGGGAGTTGCTCGCGTTGATCCTGAAAATGTACAGATATCAATTAAAGTAAAGAATGCAAATAATTAATTTGAGAAAGGTTGTTTATTAAATGTTAAAATATTTCGGAACTGATGGTGTTCGTGGCGTAGCTAATCAAGGCTTAACTCCAGAAATGGCTTTTAAATTAGGTCGTGATGGTGGTTATGTTTTAACTAAGAACAAAAAAGACGGCGAACAAGCTAAGGTCTTAGTATCTCGTGATACTCGTATTTCAGGCCAAATGCTTGAATATGCCTTGATTTCAGGCCTTCTTTCAGTTGGGATTGAAGTGCTTGAGGTTGGCGTAATTACTACTCCAGGTCTTTCATACTTAGTACGAGCACAAGGCGCCGATGCAGGGGTGCAAATTTCAGCTTCACACAACCCTGTAGAAGATAATGGGATTAAGTTCTTTGGTAGCGATGGTTTGAAGCTTTCAGATGAAATGGAAGGCGAAATTGAAAAATTAATTGACGCTAAGGAAGATAAATTACCTCGTCCATCTGCTAAGGGATTAGGTACTGTAACTGACTTCCACGAAGGTTCAGCTAAATACTTGCAATTTATTGAAAATACTATTCCAGAAGACTTGGGTGGAATTAAGGTAGTTATTGATGGAGCTAACGGTGCTTCAAGCGCATTGATCTCAAGACTGTTTGCTGATTGTGGCGTTGACTTTACTACTATTGCAACTCACCCAGATGGTTTGAACATTAACGATCATGTTGGTGCAACGCATACTGAAAAGTTACAAGAAGAAGTTGTTAAGCAAGGTGCTCAACTTGGTTTAGCCTTTGATGGGGATGCTGACCGTTGCATTGCTGTTGATGAAAATGGTAATGAAGTTGATGGTGACCACATCATGTACGTACTCGGCTCATACTTGGCAGAACATGGTCGTTTGAAGAAAGATACCATTGTTACTACTGTAATGAGTAATCTTGGTTTTACTAAGGCTCTTGAAAAAGAAGGCTTGAAGAATGTTCGTACCCAAGTTGGTGACCGTTACGTTTCTGAAGAAATGCGTGCTCACGGCTACAATCTAGGTGGCGAACAATCAGGTCACGTTATTATGAGTGATTATCATAATACTGGTGATGGTATGTTAACCGGTTTGCATTTAATGCTCGTAATGAAGAAGACTGGTAAGTCATTAAGTGAACTTTTGAAAGACTTTAAAGATTACCCACAATGCCTAGTTAATGTTCCGGTTGCTGACAAGAAGAGCTGGAAAGAACACCAACCAATTCTTGATGAAATTGCTGCAGTGGAAAAGGATATGGCTGGAAATGGTCGTGTACTTGTTCGTCCATCAGGTACTCAAGACTTGCTTAGAGTAATGGCTGAAGGACCAACTCAAGAAGAAACTGATGCCTATGTAGACCGTATCGTTAAAGTGGTCGAAAAGGAAATGGGTAAGTAAAATCCTAATTGAATAATCGATAAGTAAAAAGTCGTGAGTTAAATCACGGCTTTTTGTATAATTAATGCTAGATGTAATTTTTAAGATCCGAGGGGTTAAAATGGCTATTAAATTGATCGCGGTTGATTTAGATGGAACTTTATTATCAAGCAATAATACTATTTTGCCAGAAACGCAAAGAATGTTGCGTGTCGCAGTACAAAATGGGATTAAGGTTGTTTTAGCTACTGGACGACCATTATCAGGAGTATTGAACTTTGCTAAGCAATTAGGAATTGAAGGTGATGATCAATACGCAATCGTCTTTAATGGTGCAGTAATTCAAACAATTTCTGGTCGTGTTTTAATGAGTCAGGAATTGAATTATCAAGACTTCAATAATATGTTGCGTTTTCAGCGTTTAAGTCATGTAAATGTACATTTTGAGACGACTAAGTATTTCATTACAACTGATCGGGATTTATCTGTGCAAATGCAAATTAATGCGGCTTTGACCGATAATATTATGAAAGTTAGAGACCGAAAAGAAATTCCAAAAGATTTTACTTTTAACAAAGTCGGTTTTACTTCAACTGAAGGAGCTGACCAGGTAGAAAAACTGTGGAATAGTTTCCCCGACTGGGCTTTTCAGACTTATGACATTGTTCGCAGTTTTGACAGTATTATTGAATTAAATGCCTTGGGAGCTTCAAAAGGTAATGCTTTAATGGATTTGGCTTCACGGCTAAAAATTGCCCAAAAAGACGTGATGATTTTTGGTGATCAAGGCAATGATCTTTCGATGTTTTCTAATCCCAACTTCATGAAAGTAGCGATGGGTAACGCCATTAGTGAGATCAAAGATAAGGCTGATTATGTTACTGATGATAATGATCACAACGGGATTGCAAAGGCTTTGAAAAAATTTGTTCTTTAGTAAAAAATTTGGATTTAGAAGTGATGTTTTATGGCAGAAACTAAAGACGATCGTAATTCCATTACCCAATCAGAATGGGAAGTTATGCGTATTATTTGGACCTTAGGAGAAGTTCGTACTGGCCAAGTAATCAAAGAACTACAAGATAAAAAGGATTGGTCCGATTCCACAATTAAAACGCTAATGCGGCGTTTAGTGCAAAAGGGCTTGCTAAAGACGCGTAAAGAAGGCCGGTGTTTTGTTTATAAGCCGACTATTAGTCAGCGCAAAATGATGTCTGAAGTTACTTTACATATGATGCAAAACATGTGTGATATGCACAAGGGTGAGGTATTAATTCAGTTGCTAAAAGAAGCACCGCTTTCTAAGGGCGATATTAAGACGATGCAGCAAGAACTTAAATTGAAAGAAAAGGATGCTCCTGACATGGTGCCTTGCAATTGTTTGCCATCTGAAAAAAGTAGATGTTAGGGGAAGATTTTTAAATGAAGAACATCGTCAAAATAATACTACGTTTGATAATGGTCGGCCTAGCCGCAGTATCTTTTTGGTTATTAATGAATAGCAATGTGAGTTTAAAAATAAACGATACACAGGCGATGGGCAAAGAAGTAATCAATCGAGTAGTGGATGACTCAGATAATCCTAATTTGAAGGCAGGGGTTGAGTTACTCGAAGCATCTGGTTTGGAAAAGACATTGTTAGAACAATTGCCGCCGAAATATCAAGTTAACTTATCATATGCTGATCTATATAGATTGTGTGAAAAATATAATGATCAGGGAAAATTGACCACTAAAGATTTAGGCTTAACTAGTAAAAGTAAGTTGGAAGAAATTATCAATGAATATTTAGTCAAGCAAATTAATCATAAATTGAAGGAAGATTCAGAAGATGTGAACCATATTATTACAATTTATGAGTATTCAATTTTTGCAGTGGCTTTGTTATTTTTGTTAGCCGCAATTTTGATTTTATTTGGTCGCTCTTCGGCGTCAATTCCACTAGCACTAACTACTATTGCTTCATTTGTGGCATTGTGGCTTGCCTCAAATGAGGCGATGACCGCATTGCAAAGTCGAGTTTATAGTGGCATTCTTGTAACTTTGTCGCAGGAGATTTGGGTTGGCTTAACAGTTGGAATTATTACGGCGATTATTTGGCCGGTTATAAATAGACTAACTAAGAGGAAGAAAAAGTAATGAAAAAAATTCTGTTTGTTTGTCATGGCAATATTTGCCGCTCACCAATGGCAGAGGCCGTGATGCAATATTTGTTAAAAGAAAATAACCTAGCAGATCAATATACTGCTGAATCTAAAGCAACTACGCAGGATGCTTTAGGTCATGGGATTGATGCTCGTGCACAACGGGAATTAGTTGCAAAACATATTCCATATGATCGTGGTCATCGTGCTAGTCAAATGACTCGCTCAGACTATGATAATTATGAATATTTAATCTGCATGGATGAAGAAAATTTCGCAGATATGAATCGCATTACTGGTGGAGACCCAGAGCATAAAGAACATAAAATTTTAGAGTTTGCTGGCTCTTATGCTGATGTCGATGATCCTTGGTATACAAATGATTTTGAAACAGCGTATAATGAAATTTATCGTGGCTGTGAAGGCTTAATTAAGAAATTAACGAAATAAAATAAGATGGGCATCGAGCTCATCTTATTTTTGTACAATTAAACGGACAACATTTTCAGTTGTGCGGGTTACGTTTGTTGGTCCATCTTTTAGGGCTTGCTCAATATCTTCTGCTTTAGCAAGAATCCCGAAAATAGCGGTAAAACCCTCATTGTAGAGTTGATCAATACCTTGACCTAAATAGCCTGCTAAAGAAATAACTGGTACGTGATATTTCTGGGCTATTTTGGCAACTCCGAAAGGGGTTTTACCGAATTTAGTTTGAAAATCAGTTCCGCCTTCGCCGGTAAAAACATAGTCAGCTTTTTTGATCTTGGCTTCAAGCTTAGTTTCTTGGGCAATTAATTGCACGCCTGGATGAATACTGGCGTTAGTAAAGGCGATCAGGCCAGCGCCTAGGCCGCCAGCGGCACCACTACCAGAAATTTGGGCGACGTTTTTATCAATAGTCTGTTCAATTACTTGTGCATAGTGAGATAAATTTTGATCTAGAATTTTAACAGTTGTATCATCTGCGCCTTTTTGTGGGCCGAAGACGCTACTTGCACCATTAGGTCCAGTTAGAGGATTGGTTACGTCACTGGCTAATAAAAATTTGGTATCTTTAATACGAGGATTAATTGAAGAAAGATCAATATTAGCAATTTGATCTAAAGCACCGCCTGCTAACTTTTGGGTGATTTCATGATGATTTTGATCAAAAAATTTAACACCAAGTGCTTGTGCCATACCAGCACCGCCATCATTAGTACTGCTGCCACCAAGGCCGATAATAATCTTTTTGACGTTGTGCTTCAAAGCTGCGTTAATTAATTCGCCGGTTCCATAAGTTGTAGTCTTTAAAATTGTTTCGGGAGTTCGTTTACTTTTTGCAACATAGGAGAGACCACTAGCTTGTGCCATTTCGATGATTGCAGTTTGTCCATCACCTGAGATGCCATAATAAGCTGATACTTTTTGATTAAGCGGACCGGTAACATTTATTTGGTATTTTCGACCGTTTGTAGCATCAACGAGTGAATCAGTTGTACCTTCGCCCCCATCGGCCATTGGTACCGCAATTATTTGTGCATTGGGAATAACTTTTTGAATACCATTTTTCATTGCAATGCAGACTTCTTTTGCTGTCATGCTTTCTTTAAATGAATCAGGTGCAAGAACGAATTTCATTTTAATTACCTCGCTTTTTAGTTCATTGTAAAATATTTTGCATTTTTTCACAAAATTATATTGACACCGCTTACAATGTTGGCTATTATAATAACTGTAAGTGAGCGGATTACTGATACGATCAGGTCTTAGCTATTACAAATAATGTTGCGTTGGTATATCATTATTTGTGATAGCTTTTTCTTTTTTGCTAAGGTGGTGAATTATTATGAAATTTCTTAAAACATTTAATAATAGTGCTGCCTTAATTGAAAATAACCAAGGTCAAGAAGAAATAGTCCTAGGCAAGGGCGTAGGATTTGGTCTAAAAAAAGGTGATCCTGTTGATGAAAGCAAAATTGAACGTCGCTTCGTTACTAAAGACGAAGTGGATCAAGTTAAGGGCTTTGACCCTAAAACAATTGAAGTAACTAATAAGGTACTTCAGCTGGTCGAATCTCTGCTTCAGATTAAGTTCAATGACTTTCAGTATCTTGCTTTAGCAGATCACATTGATTTTGCAGTTACGCGAATTAAAGATCATATTGATATAGCTCCCGCTAACAATAGTTGGGAAGTTCAAAATCTTTTTCCAAAAGAATTTGCGGCAGCTAAAAAAGTGGTCAATCTAATTAATCAGGAGATGCAGATTAAATTGCCGCAGAGTGAGTCGGTTTTGATGACCTATCACCTGGTTAATGCTAAGAGTGATGTTTCTCAAGTACAAGAAACAATTCAGATTACAAATTTGATTCGTGGGATAATCGATATTATTCAATTGCAATATTCAATGCAACTTGATACGAGCTCCTTTAACTATAGTAGGTTTGTTTCGCATTTGCGCATTTTGTTAGTTAGATTTTTACGAAATAAGCAAAAGGAGGAGGCTTCACTTGATCCTGCAATGCTAGGTTTTATGAAAATCAAATATAGCAAAGCGTATGAGACAGCGGAGCGGATCACCACTTACTTACATGCAAAAATGGGATGGGATTTAGATTCAGATGATGAATTTTATCTTGTTTTACATATTTGGCGCGTAACTAGTCGTCAAGATAATTAAATATCTAAGTTACTTAGGTATGTTACTAAAAAATTAGGCATGAACCCGAGTTACTGAAAGACGTTGAACATTTATGTTCTTTAGTTTTTGAGTAGCTTGGGTTTTTATTTTAAGGAGGAAAGGCAAATGGCTAAGAACTATGATGAATTAGCCAAGACCATCATTCAAAATGTTGGTGGCAAAGATAATGTGACCAGTGTTGTTCACTGTGCAACTCGTTTGCGTTTTAAATTAAAGGATGAAAAAAAGGCTACCGATGATGTTTTAAAAGATACGGATGGTGTTGTAACCGTTGTTAAAGCTGGTGGTCAGTATCAAGTGGTCATTGGTAATGAAGTTGCTGATGTTTATGATGCTGTTGTCAAAGAAGGCGGCTTTAATGGCGGTGGACAAGTTCCTGATGATGACGTTGAAGATAATTCTAGCTTTGTGGATAAAGCCGTTGCTTTGATTTCAGGCATTTTTACAGATATTCTAGCTCCACTTAGTGCTGGCGGTATTATTAAAGGTCTAGTAGTTTTAGCAGGTGCAATGGGATGGCTATCTACTAAATCAGGTACTTACCAAATTCTATATGCAATTGGTGATAGTATTTTCTACTTCTTACCAGTATTCTTAGGGGTAACTGCAGCACGTAGATTTCACATGAATCAATTTATCGGATTAGCAATTGGTGCAACCTTAACTTATCCAACTATGGTTCAATTAGCTGCAAGTAAGACTGTTCTAGGTACATTGTTTAAAGGAACGGCTTTTGCCTCAGAGATTCACACGACTTTCTTTGGCATTCCGGTTATCACGATGAATTATACTTCTACAGTTTTACCAGTATTATTTACCGTTTGGTTTGCTTCAATTATTGAGCACTGGGCTAAAAAGTGGATTCCATCAGTTGTTCAAATGTTCTTGGTTCCAGTTGTCACTATGATTATTGCTTTACCAGTTGCATTTATAGTAATTGGTCCTGTAATGACTTGGGTTGGGGACGCAATTGGTGCAGTGATGTCAGGTGTTTACAACTTTAGTCCAATTATTGCTGGTTTATTAATGGGTGCTCTTTGGCAAGTACTTGTTATTTTCGGTGTTCACTGGGGAATCGTTGCCGTAACTACTGCAGATTTAGCCGCATTAGGTTATGACCCAATTCTAGGTTTATCCTGCATGGTTTGTTATGCGCAAATTGGTGTTGTTTTAGCTATTATCCGTCAAACTAAGGACAAAAAACTTAAAGAAACTGCTACTGGTGCATTTTTCTCAGGACTGTTCGGTGTTACTGAACCAGCAATTTATGGTATTACATTACCAAGAAAAACGCCGTTTGTTTTAAGCTGTATTGCTGGTGCAGTCTCAGGTGCAATCATTGGTGCCTTTCATTCAGTATTGTACATTATGCCATCAATGGGATTCTTTGCAATTCCGGCCTACATTAATCCTAAGGGAGGATCAATGACAACAATTGTCGGCGTAATTATTGCCGGTATTGTAGCATTTATAGCTGGTTTTGCACTTCAAATGCTCTTTGGTAAAAAATCAGTTGATGCTGAATATAATAAAAAACAAGCACAAAAAGTTGCTGACGCCGCTAATGAAGCAGCTAATATTACTAAGAGTGCTCCTGTACAAGCAATTTTAAGTGAAGAAAAGGAAAATCCTTCAACCAAATTAGTTTCACCATTAGACGGTGAAGTAAAACCATTGTCAGAAATTAAAGATGAAGTATTCTCAAGCGGTGCAATGGGGGAAGGCGTTGCTATTGAACCAAGCGAAGGTGTGCTTCATGCCCCAGCTGATGGTAAGATTGCTTTAGTTTTCCCAACAGGACACGCTGTCGGACTTAACACTACAGATGGCGCAGAAGTGTTAATGCACATTGGAATGGATACCGTTAATCTGCAAGGTAAGGGCTTCAAGACTTTAGTAGAAAAAGGTCAAGAGGTTAAAGCAGGTGATCCATTGGTTAAATTTAATATTAAAGAAATTAAGGCTGCTGGCTATGAAGTGACTACTCCAGTTGTTGTTACGAATTCTAAGAAATATGAATCTGTACAGCAAGTAGCTCAAGGTGAAGTTAAAGTTGGTCAAGAAATTTTGTCTTTGCAAGGCAGTAACGCAGAAGTTAAAACAACTGGTCAAGTTCAAACCAATTAGTCTATAATTAATGTAAATGCTTTCAAAAAAGGAGAATCATAATGTCATTTCCAAAGAACTTTTTATGGGGCGGAGCAACTGCCGCTAACCAAATCGAAGGTGCATATGATGAAGATGGTAAAGGCCTATCAGTAACAGATATTACTACTGCAGGTAGCTTAGATGCACCTAGAATGTTGACTTACAAGTTAAATGGTAAGTTAGAAAAAACACCAGGAGTTCCAGGTGCGGGACTTCCTGAAGGGGCAGTTGGTGCAATTGATCCTAATGAATATTATCCTAACCATGTAGCGATTGATTTTTATCACCATTACAAAGATGATATTAAGATGTTTGCGGACATGGGTTTCAAAACCTTCCGTTTATCAATTGCTTGGACTCGGATCTTCCCTAAGGGTGATGAGGAAAAGCCAAATCAAGCTGGACTTGACTTTTATCGCAGAGTATTTGAAGAATGTAAAAAATATGATATTGAACCTTTAGTTACTATTTCTCACTATGAAGATCCACTTTACCTCAGTGAAAAATATCATGACTGGCAAGATCGTAAAATGATCGATATGTATGTGAAATATGCTAAGACTTTGTTTGAAGAATACAAGGGATTAGTTAAGTACTGGCTTACTTTTAACGAAATCAATTCAACCCTGTTGATGCTTAGTGCTTTTGGCAATAATGTGACTGATGATAAGGCATACCAACATGCATATCAGAAATTGCACTATCAATTCGTAGCTAGTGCTCGGGCAGTTAAGTTGGCTCATGAAATTGATCCTGATTATGTGGTAGGGAATATGATTTGTGGGATCGTTGATTACCCATTAACCCCAGATCCAAAGGATATTTTGGCTAACCGCCATATGTGGGAACAAAATATTTTCTACTGTGGGGATGCACAATGCAAGGGTAAGTATCCAACATTTGCTAAGCGTCTTTGGAAAGAACACAATGTTCACTTAGACATTACTGAGCAAGATAAGAAGGATATGTTGGAAGGTAAAGTTGATATGTACACCTTTTCTTACTACATGAGCAACGTTATCACAACTCATGAAGTAAAAGATAAGGTTGGTGGTAACTTCGCCGCTGGTGCTAAGAATCCATACCTTAAGTATTCAGAATGGGGTTGGGCAACTGATCCAGATGGCTTGCAATACTACCTTGAAGTTATGTATGACCGTTACGAAATCCCAATGATGGTAGTTGAAAATGGTCTAGGTGCCGTTGATAAGATTAGTGATGATGGTAAGATTCATGACGATTACCGCATTGATTACCTTAGAATGCACATTAAGGCAATGAATCGTGCGATCGAAGATGGCGTTGATGTCCGTGCCTACACTACTTGGGGCTGTATTGATGAAGTATCAGCTGGTACCGGTCAAATGTCTAAGCGTTACGGTTTTATCTATGTTGATCGTGATGATGAAGGTAAAGGTACTTTAGATAGAATGCCAAAGGATTCTTACTACTGGTACAAGAAAGTTATTGCTTCAAATGGTGCAGATTTAGATTAAAGCTATACTAGTTAAAAAGATGATGAGACAGCAGATCTCATCATCTTTTTATTCTAAAATTAGAAGTTTTGTGTACAGGGCTGAACAATATTTTGATAAAAATGTCAATATACCATATAAAATTCAAAAGCGTATAATTAATTCTATCTGTTTTATATAGGAGTTGACATTTTGAATAGAAAACACATAAAGAGATTTTGGGTGACGATTGAAATTATCGTTGCTGTATTAGTTGCGTTCATTGGAGTAGGAGAAGCATATTTTTTCAATGTGGCCTTTGTGCCTGGTAAAAAAGCTGTTTTGAATAAATACTCGAGTAAAAATAAAAAAGATCCGTTAGCGGAGAAGAAGCGCTGGTATGAAGATGCTAAAAAACAGAGATGGTATATTAAGTCTAATACTGGTGATTATCGGCTAGATGCAAATTATATTCCGAAGAAAAATTCTGATAAGACGGTTGTTTTGTTGCACGGCTTTACCAATAACAAGGATACGATGGGACCGTATGCAGCAATGTTCCATCAAATGGGTTATAACGTGTTGATGCCAGACGCGCGTGCACATGGGCAAAGTCAGGGAAAATATATTGGCTATGGTTGGCCTGAAAAGTATGATGTGCGTAAATGGGTGAGAAAGTTGATTGCTGAGGAAGGCAAAAAGCAGAAGATTGTCATCTTCGGTGTCAGCATGGGTGGAGCCACGACGATGATGGCAAGTGGTATTAAGATGCCGAGCCAGGTTAAGGCTTATATTGAAGATTGTGGCTATACTAGTGTTAGGGATGAATTTTTGCATGAAGCTAAGGATATTTATCATTTGCCCGGTCCAGTTGGTCCATTTTTTGTGAATGGATTGAGTGTTATTGCTAAAGCAAATCTAGGCTTTTATTTAGGGGATGCTTCGGCGGTTAATTCTGTCGAGAAAAACAATAAGCCAATGTTGTTTATTCATGGTGGGAAAGATCCGTTTGTGCCGACGAAAATGGTTTATGCAAACTACAAGGCAGCTAAAGGACCAAAACAGTTGTGGATTGCTAAAAAGGCAAAACATGCTCGTTCTTTTGAGACATACCCTAGAGAATATCAACGTCGTGTAAGTGAATTTTTGAAAAAATATGTATAAGAAAAAGGAAGGTGCGTGCCTTCCTTTTTGAATAGAATAATTTATTATTTCGTAGCATTAGCTGGCTTTCTTCGGCCAACTAACCAAGTCAAAATCAAAGCAACAACTGCTTCGATAACAATCAAAGCAATTCTCATCGGTAATTTTGTGCTACCTAACCAAATATCTAAGATGATTGAACCGATAATCAAGATTCCCATCCAAATCCATTGAGCTTTATCAAAAGCAACACCGTATTCAACTTCACGACGTCTAATACCTGGTAAGATAGCACCCAAACCAATTAAGACAACTACGGCAACGATATTAATGATTAATTCATACCACCATAAGCCAGTTCCTTGCTTAACATCTTGTGGTGCAAAGCCCAAAATATTGGCGACAGCAGTTACGATTAAAAGTGCAAGACCAACTAGCCAGGCAATCTTATCATTCTTAATGTAAACATATTTTGATGGATACTTCTTGGCGTTTTTTCTAACCCGCATAAATGAGTAGAAGATCCAGCAGGTTACACCTGGTGAAATAATTGAGTTAAGGTTTAATAACCAATTGAAAATATCATTCATATCAGGTAAGAAAATACCTAAGATCATAATGAATGATGAAAGAGCAACGGTTAGGATATAACCGTTAACTGGTAAGCCGTTCTTGTCTTTTTTGCGCAAGAATTTAGGCATGTACTTGTCGCCAGTATCTGAAATCAACATTCTGGTCATTGCGTCAAGTAAGACGGCAACCAAAGCACAGTTGAAGAACAATGATGTCCAAGCCCAGAAGTAAAGCAAGAAGTGGCCCATGCCGAATTGTTTACCTAACATATCGAAGAGGTAGTAAGCACCATTCATCTTCAAGTCATTAGGAATATGGTTGGCATCGAAGTAAATACCTAGGGCAAATGAACCTAAGATAGTCAAGAAGGCAGTCATTACGGCTAAAGCAATCATGGCTTTAGGAAAATCAGTTTTAGGTTTTTTCATCTTGGTTACGTATGGTGCAACCAATTCACAACCATTCATGGCGTAAATCAACATACCAACTGTTGACCAGTAGTGTAAGTTGAAGTTAGGCACAATTGAATGGAAGCCAAAGTTTTTGGTTGCCATATGGCCACCAGATTTAACCAAGCCGAAGAAGGCTAAAATCACGAATAAGATAACCATGATAATCATCAATCCACCACCAATCGTGGAAAGAAATTCCATTGAGTTAGAAAAGTGGTGTTCGACGATGATGAAAACAATAAACACTACAAAAGTTAAAATAGCAAACAGTGAAGTTGGGATCTTATCTTGAAAGTCTTTAGTTCCAGTTACAGCCCAACCCAAGTCAACGATAATTTCATTGGCAGAGTCAACTGCATAAGGAATGGAAGCAGCCCAATAAGTCCAAGCCGTGAAGTAACCTAAGAATTCACCGTCAGTACCACGTACCCATGAAGAAAGTCCGCCGCCTTCTTTATCAAAAGTAGAACCTAGTTGCCCTACCATTAGTGAATAAGGTGTGACATAAAGTAAACACATGATAATCCAAGAGGTGATAACAGGCATCCCTTGGTTTTGAAAGTTGTACATGATATCGTCTAAACCGATAACTGTACATAAAGCCATTAGGGTCAAAACAGGCCAAGTGATGGTCTTCATTTTATTTGTTGAAGTTAAATCGTCCAATTAATTCTCATCCTTCTCTTTAAAAACTTTTACTCTCTTAAAAGAATAAGAAGGCTGGCGATTTGTTTTTACATTTTTCGTTCATTTTTTCTCCTCATTGTGAAAGTATCTAAATAGATTCTAACTATTATATGTGTTGATGACTAGTGTTAAACGCTTTCTATTTTTTTGATAAAAATGCTTCACTTATTAAATGTAAGTGGTATAATAATTACTGACGAAAAGTAAGAGACTAATAAAGCAAATTGAAAGGAAGAAAAACGTATGACTGGACAAGTAATGGCAATTGGAATTATTATTTTGGCGTTGGGATTGTTAACTAGAGATAAGAAGCCGTCGCCTCAAAGAATAGAAAGACGTAGATAGAGGTTTAATATGGCAAAAACATCACAAATTATTCGTAATAAGCAAAAAGCAAAATATTCAACTAGAGAGTACACCCGTTGTGAACGCTGCGGGCGACCACATTCAGTTTATCGGAAGTTTGGTTTATGCAGAGAATGCATGAGAGAATTGGCTCATCAAGGTCAACTTCCAGGTGTTAAGAAGGCTAGTTGGTAAACTTCACAATGAATAGGAGAAATTGATTATGCAAGTACTTGTAGCAGGTGCAACAGGTCGTGTTGGTAAGGCTGTCATTAAAAGATTAGTTGATGAAGGATACGATGTAATTGCTGCAGCTAGACGTGAAAATGCTGTAGAAGTCGTCGATCCAGAACATGTGACTGTTCAACATTTAGATTTTCATGATTCATTGGCAAAGATTGAGGATGAAATTGGTCACCCAGATGCAGTGATTTTTGTAGCAGGTTCTCGTGGAAAGGACTTATTGCAAACTGACTTAAATGGCGCAGTTAAGCTGATGAAGGCTGCTGAAGCTAATGGCGTTAAGCGTTACGTTCAACTAAGCTCCGCCTTTGCGCTTGACCAAGACAAGTGGGCAGAAATTCCTTCTCTTGCAAGCATTATTGATTATGATATTGCTAAGTACTTTTCCGATGAATGGTTAATTCATAATACTAATTTGGATTATACGATCATTCAACCAGGTAACTTAATGGAGAAGCCAGCAACGGGTAAGACATCATTTACTCCAGAAGGTGGAGAAAATTCGATTGATGATGTTGCTCAGGTATTGGTTGATAGCCTAAAGTATGATAATACGATTCATCAAGTAATTATTATGCATGATGGGGACACACCAATTGATGAAGCATTAAGCAAAGTTAAATAATTTATAAAACGGGTCAAGTTTAACCCGTTTTTTTGTTAAAGTAAGAAGTAAAAAAGAGAGAAGAAATAGCAATGGATAAATTTCATTTTACTAAACGAGAAAAAATCTTTTTACTGCTTGCTTTATTGGTGCTAGTTGCATTGTTCATTTCTAGTTCAATGACTTATCAACAGCAGGAAATTCATGACAATAAAATTAACCGTTATTTTGGCTGGTTAGAGAATATCGTTGCTGGCTGGGATTTTACTTACGGTGGTCGTATTCACAATGTGCAAGTTGATGGTCGAGCAGGGCTGGCCCAATTTGTTTTACGTAAAATGGCTCACTTTGGTTCTTATTTTTTACTAGGTGGTTTTGGCTATTTAGGATTAAGAAGAATTTTCAAAATCAAATGGGTAGCACCAGTTTTAACTTGGTTTATGGCAATTGCATTTGCTGCGTTTGATGAATATCATCAATTTTTAACAGGTGATAGAACACCGAGCGTGCACGATGTAATGCTTGATGGAGCAGGGGCTTTAACGGCAATTTTGCTGATAATGCTAGTATTGTTTATTAAACACAGATTTTTTGACCAGAAAAAACAAGTTTAAATGGTTGACACCATTGAATTTTAAAGTACTGTGAGTTAAGATAATAACGTTAATTAATATTAGAAAAAAGAAAGAAGGATCCTTATGTCAGGACATTCAAAATGGCACAATATTCAAGGCCGCAAGAATGCGCAAGACGCAAAGAGAGGTAAAATTTTCCAAAAGTTATCTCGTGAAATTTATATGGCTGCAAAGAGTGGTGGTCCTGATCCTGATGGGAATCCTACATTACGTATGGTAATTGATAAGGCACGTTCAAACAACATGCCTAAGGATAACATCAAGCGTGCCATCAAGAAGGCCGAAGGTGGTTCAGAAGAACACTACGACGAAATTACTTACGAAGGTTACGCTCCAGGTGGTGTTGCAGTCTTTGTTGAAGCTTTGACTGATAACAAGAACCGTACAGCTTCAGACGTTCGTGTTGCTTTCACTCGTAACGGTGGTTCACTTGGTGCTACTGGTTCAGTTGCTTACATGTTTGACCGTAAAGGCTACATTGTAATTGATCGTTCAACTACTGATGCTGATGAAGATCAAGTATTACTTGATGTTATGGATGCTGGTGGTGACGATCTTCAAACTAGTGATGATGCATACGAAATCTACACTGATCCAAAGCAATTTGCAGGTGTACGTGACGCCTTAATTAAGGATGGTTACAAACTAGCAGATGCTGAATTAACTATGATTCCACAAAACACCACTCCAGTTCCAGCAGATAAGAAGGAACAATTTGAACATTTAGTTGATGCTCTTGAAGATAGTGACGATGTTCAAAATGTTTATACTGCAGCGGCTGATGAAGATTAATTAGTTAATGATGAAATAGCTTAGCCAATGGCTAAGCTATTTTTTTGTGTACTTTTTTAATTACTTTTTAATCTTGAAATGCTGTTAGATCAACGTTTTTTAGAGTTGAGAAAATTTTTTGTGTTTTTTTCAATTTCTCACAAAAAAATCGACTTTTTTTGCGTAATAAATAATGTGAGGCAAAAAAGGAGGATTTTTATGAAGATCAAAGAAATTGTCAGTGAATTATTGATTGAGGCAATTAAAGTTAAAGCAAGTGATATTTTCTTTTTCCCGAAAAAAGAAAACTTGATGGTTAAATTTCGGACCGGTAAGGGTCTAATTGAATATGCAGGTTTTACTTTGGAGACGGGAAAGGAAATTATCAATTTTTTTAAGTACAGTGCTCAGATGGATATTGCAGAACATCGTCGCCCGCAGGTTGGCGCAATGACATATGAGAATGAAGGACATGAATATTTCTTGCGTTTATCTAGCTTAGGAGATTTTTCCGATCAAGAGTCACTGGTTATTCGAGTCATCTATGGGATTGACCATAGTCAATATTTTATTCCAGAGCAGCTTGGAACAATTGAAAAGCTGGCTAAGAGTCGCGGATTGATTATTACTAGTGGTCCAACTGGCTCGGGCAAGACAACGACAATGTATGAAATTGCTAAGAAAATGAGCCAAAACAAAGTAGTGATGACAATCGAGGATCCTGTTGAAATTCATGAGTCTTCTTTTTTGCAAGCACAAGTCAATAACGAAGCGGGAATTGATTACCAAAACCTGTTAAAGGCGGCATTACGGCATCGTCCAGATATTTTAATTATTGGAGAAATTCGTGATCAAGGAACAGCACGTTTAGCAGTTGATGCAGCTTTAAGTGGACACCTGGTTTTTGCGACAGTTCATGCTAAAAGTACTTTGCAAACTATTTCTCGACTAGAGGGATTAGGTATTAGGTTTGACGAACTGACAAATTGTCTAACTGCAGTGTCGTATCAGCGATTATTAGTCAGTCAAGGAAAATTAAAGTGCTTGATGGATATTGCGGCAGATTCTTTGCTAAAAAAAGAGCTAGGCAAATCGGTTCGTGGTGAATTCGTTAATTGGCAGGAAAATCTAGAGCGTTTGTGGAAAGGAGGAGAAATTAATCATGAAGTATATTGGCAATTCCAAAAAGGATAAGTTAAATGGCGAAGAACAATTGGCCTTTTTGGATTATTTAAAACATAGTTTAGATAATGGTTTTTCTTTGCTCAATTCAATTGAATTAATGCCGGCATTGTGGCCAAAAAGGCGTCAGTTGATGGAAAGAATGGCTAGTCGCATGAAAGAAGGAGCAAGTTTTAGTACTGAACTGCTTAAACTAGGCTTTTCTAAAACGACAGTAACTCAGGTTAATTTGGCTTTACAGCAAGGAAACCTAGTTGAATGTTTGCAGCATTTAGCAACGTTGAATCGACTAAAACAGGAGCAGATGAAAAAACTGCGGGCTGAATTATCTTATCCGTTGGTTTTAGCGATAATGATGGTGATTTTACTGGTCTTTATGCAATCGTTTATTTCGACACAATTCAGCGATAGCAGTGATCATTCAGGAGATATGGTCATGATTGGTCTGATCATTATTGTATTGCTGGGCTTATATTTTTTTGCTAAGATCGTTACTTTGCTCAATAAACAGGATTATTCATCAATGAAAAAACTGAGTAAATATCCGTTAATTGGGCAGGTAGTTATGCTGTATATTCATTATTTGTTGGTTTATGACATTGGACTGCTGCTAGCTAGTGGCTTTTCATTGCAGCGAATGTGCGAATATGCGGCAGATCAAGAGAAAGGTTCATTGCAGCAAGCACTGGGACAAAAGATAGGGCACGATTTAGCTGAAGGAAAAAATTTAGAAGAAATTATTAATGCAGAGGATTTTTTGCCTAATAGTTTATTAGTTTTATTGCAGACTGGCTCTGAGCGAAAGAGCTTGAGTAAGCGCTGTTTGTTATTAGGACGTAGCCTATTTTTGGATTTAACTGAAAAAATTGAGAAATTAGTCGTCAATGTTCAACCAGCTTGTTTTATTTTAATTGGCTTATGCATTATTGGAATGTATTTGAAGCTGTTATTACCAATGTATTCAATGATGCAAGGACTATAGAAAAAGTGACGTTAAAGATAAAAGTAAAAAAATAGAGTGAAGAAGAGGATTAAGTTAAAAATGAAAGAGAAGATGAAGAAGTATTTAGCAAACATTATGGCTAAGCGCCGCAAGCAAGAGGGTTTTACTTTGATTGAAATGGTTGTGGTAATTGCCATTATCGTGATTTTGATTTTGCTAATTGTGCCTAATTTGATTAATCAAAAGAAGAATGCTGAAACTAAAACTGCGGATGCATTTAGGACTACTGTGCAAACGCAAGTTGAATTATATAAGGATAAATATGGTGAACCTAAAGATTTTGAAGATCTAAAAAAGGACGATTACTTAACTGGTGATCAAATTACTAAAGCTAAAAAGAATTTCACGTTAGACAGTGGCGAAGTCGTTGAAAAGAAATAAATTAGCCGGCTTTTCCCTACTAGAAGTAATAATTACACTTGGTGTTTGCTGTGGCATTTTGTTGATTGGTAGTTTGCAGTTAAAAAGATATCAAGAAAAACTGATTTTTGATAATACTGTTAAAAGAGTTACGACGGCACTTGATCAAACTTCGAGGTACAGTACGATCAAGGAGGTTACTATTGGCGTATCATATCTAGCTAGATCCAATCAAATTTTATTCTCTGGCGGAAAATATCACAAAAGTATTCCAGTTGATCAAAATATCAAAATTACTGGCTTGGATCATTTTAAATTCAACCTGACTGGTTATTCTAAACCAGGTACGGTGACTTTTAGTGGCTACGGAATGGAAAAAAGCCTGAAATATCAAATGCTGTGGGGGAGAGTAGCGGAATGATAAAAGTTAAAGGATTTCTAGTAATTGAGAGCTTTATAGCAATTATAATTGCTGTGATTGCTGTTAGTTGCTTTTATATAACTGTAGCTGAAAATCAGAAAAATGGTCGTGAGATGGAATTAAAAACAGATCGTGCTTATGCTTACCATATACTGACTAAAACTGACCTGGAGCAAGTAACAGTTCACGATCGAATTTATCAAAAGGCAGGACGTAATCATGTTTGGGATGCAACGACTAAACAAACTTTTGCGGTCAAAGAGTAAAGGTTTTATGTTAGCTGAAGCAATGTTTTCGCTTTTTATTACTATGATGGTGCTGCTAATTTTACAAAATTTATTGTTGAGTGTTAAAAAAGCAAACTTGAATCAAAATCAGCATGTCAATGAAGTAGCCTATGCTTATGTACAGCTAGAAAATTTTATGCGGGCTGACAAAATTAAGGCAGTGTATCCAGTAACTAAATTAGCTAT